>NZ_SOGO01000031.1:0-185814 GCF_004403415.1 Cryobacterium sandaracinum | reverse complement strand
CGGATACCGGACCTCGCGACGCGCTCGTCGCCGCCCTCGAGGCCGCGCGCGAAGCCGAGGTCGAGGCCCGGCTCCAGGCCGAGACCGCCCGCGAACGCGTGCGCGCCGGGCAGGCGCGGGCCGACGCGCTCGCGAAACAGCAGACTGCCGCGCGGGCGGCGGCCGAGGAGGCAGCCCGGCGTGCGGTCATCCGTCGCCGTCAGGTGGATGCCGCCAGCCGGGTGGCCGAGGCGCTCCCGCTGGTTCTTGCCTCGGTCGACGCCTCCGCCAGCGAAGCCAGGCTGCGCCTGGCCACCGCCGAGGCGGAGCGCAGCAGCCAGAACGAGGAAATCGCGGCGCTGCGCCGGGAGGACAGCGCCCTGCGCGCCCGGTTGCAGGCCGTCACCGAGACCGTGCACGGTCTGGAACTGGCCATCTACGAGAAGAAGCTGCACCTGTCCGGGCTGCTCGAGCGCGCCGTCAGCGACCTCGGTCTGACCGAAGACGTGCTCGTGGCCGAGTACGGGCCCGACCAGCCGATTCCGGGCGCCATCCAGAACAGCCCAGACCCGACCTCCGAACCCGTCCGCTTCGACCGGGACGACCAACAGCGCCGCCTGACCGTCGCCGAGCGCCGCTACGCCCAGCTCGGCCGAGTGAACCCGCTGGCCCTCGAGGAGTTTGCCGCGCTCGAGCAGCGGCACCGCTTCCTCACTGAGCAGCTCACCGACCTCACCAACACGCGCCGTGACCTGCTCACCATCATCGAGGAGATCGACGAGAAGATGGGTGCCATCTTCGGCAGCGCCTTCGACGACACCCAGGCGGCGTTCGCCGAGGTGTTCCCGGTGCTGTTCCCGGGCGGGAGCGGCAGCATCCGTCTCACCGATCCCGACAGCCTGCTCACGACCGGCATCGAGGTCTCGGTCAAGCCCGCCGGCAAGAAGATCGAGCGGCTCTCGCTGCTGTCGGGCGGGGAGCGCTCGCTCGCCGCCGTGGCCCTGCTGATCGCCATCTTCAAGGCCCGCCCGAGTCCGTTCTACATCATGGACGAGGTCGAGGCTGCCCTCGACGACGCCAACCTCGGCCGGCTGCTGACTATCTTCGAGGACCTGCGCGCCACCAGTCAGCTCATCGTGATCACCCACCAGAAACGCACGATGGAGATCGCGGATGCCCTTTACGGCGTCTCGATGCGCCTCGATGGGGTCTCGGCCGTGGTCGGGCAGCGCATCGCGAAGGATGACGAGCAGGCATCCTGACACGTCGCCGCTGATCGCCGCTGATCGCCGCTGTCGAGTGAAGAACGCTAGCGCAGCACGGCCAGGAGTCGCGCGCAGGCCTCGTCCACCCGGCGGCAGGCCATGCTGCAGGTGTGCCAGCCCGGATGCAGCCGGGCCATGTTCTCGCAGGCCGCGATCGATGCCCGGGCGGCCTCGCGGCAGGTTTCCAGCAGCGCGATGGTCATCAGCCCGTCCTTGCGCGCATGCCAGGACAGCAGCCGGCTCGTCGACGAACACACCTCGATGCAGTCCAGGTCGGCGAAGAAGCAGCGGGTGATGTCGCCGTTGCCCTTGATGCGGAGGCAGGCGTGCGCGCAGTCCTCGCTTACCGTCACGAGAGCGTCGCACGCCGCGATGCACCGGTTGATCCCGGTGCGCACACTCTCGGGCCCTGTGCTGACTGCCATGCCGACACCCTAGACCGGGTCCGGGCGGCTGTCGGGGGGCTTGCACATTCCTGCTCGTTTTCGGGTGGTCGTTCCAGGACCGAAAGTCCCTCAGAACAACACCCTCACACCGGGCTGAGGGTCTCCGGCGTGTCCGGGCGCTGCACATCGACGAATCCGAGGGCAACGATCGGCTCCGGCCGCGCGGCCGCCAGCGTACGCATCAGGCTGCCGACCGCCGCCGGGCCGTGCGGGAAGGACGTGCCGTGATGTGGACGATGCCGACACAAGAGGGTGAGGTCTGGGCCGTCACCCCGTCATTCTGCCGGGTCGGGTCGCTCGTGTGACGGCACGAATCGCACGAACGAGCGTTATCGGGGCGGTGCCGCTCCCGGTCCGCACCATCGGTTCGGAGGTCCACCGCTCGGTACGCGCCGGCTGCGCCGCTTCGCGCGAGGCACACCTGGGGCGCAGCGGCGCAGATACCGCGCGAGCCATAGGCTGTAGGTATGGCAGAACGCACCCCCTGGTCTCTCTCCGGCGCACTGCGCGGCATGTTCGCGAAGAAGCTCATCGACGCCGAAACCTGGGAAGACCTCGAAGACGCGCTCATCCAGGCCGACTTCGGTCCCAGCATCACGGAGGCGGTCGTGGCCGACCTGCGGGCCAAGGTTGCCAGGTACAACACGACCGACCCGACCGACCTGCAACGGATGCTGCGCGAAGGCCTCGAGGAACGGCTCTCCAAGCTCGACTCCACCCTCAACCTCAGCGCGCGGCCTGCCGTCGTGCTCGTCGTCGGCGTCAACGGCGTCGGCAAGACCACCACGATCGGCAAATTCGCGAAGTTCCTGCGCACCTACAACCGCAGCGTGCTGATCGGGGCGGCAGACACGTTCCGTGCGGCCGCCGTGGAACAGCTGGCAACCTGGGCCGAACGGGCGGGCGCCGACATCGTGCGGCCGCAGGCCCACGGCCAGGACCCGGCATCCGTCGCCTTCCAGACCGTCGAGCGGGCCATGAAAGACGGCACGGAGATCGTGATCATCGACACCGCCGGGCGGCTGCAGACCAAGGGCGGCCTGATGGACGAGCTCACCAAGATCCGCAAGGTGATCGAGAAGCAGACCCCGATCGCCGAGGTGCTCCTCGTGCTCGACGCGACGACCGGCCAGAACGGACTGGCCCAGGCCGAGGCCTTCATCCAGCATGCCGGCGTGACCGGGCTCGTGCTCACCAAACTGGACGGATCCGCCAAGGGCGGCTTCGTGCTCGCCGTGCAGGAGAAGACCGGCATCCCGATCAAGCTCGTGGGCCAGGGCGAGGGCATCAACGACCTCACCGGTTTCACGCCGCACGTTTTCGCACAAAAACTCGTCGGATAGGACAGTCATGACCATCGAACACGATTTCTTCGGAATTCTCGGCAGTGACGATGCTGGCGAGGTCTACTGGTCGGATTCGGCCGAACTGGGCGACCAGGACGTGCAGATCGACCTCAGCTCCCCCGACGAGGAGTCCGTCTCGGCCGAAGCGCTCGACATTGCGGCGGCCATGGTCAACGACATCGAGGGACTCGATTCGCAGGCCCGCGAATCGCTCGTGGCCGACCTCAGCAAGGAGGGCTCGGTGACGGGCGCATACATCACGACCGAACTCGACGAAATGGATCCCGAGGTTCTCGACGACGCCCTGATCTGGGATTCGGGCGACAAACAAATCGATTTTCTGCGCTCCATCCAGCTGCAGCGGATCGGTTTCCACCCGCACCACTTCCGTAGCGAGGAGCACTTCGCGGTGCTCGAGTACTCGATCAGCCCCGATGACACCGACGCCCTGCTCGTGGTCACGATCGACGTGCACGGCGACCCCGTGCGGATCGCCGTCGAGCAGTAGCGCAGCAGTCCGGTCGGACGTCAGTGCCCCTCCTGGATGGTGCCCTTGGCCGGGTCGCCGAACGGCACGTTCTGCAGCACCTTGACGTCCGTTGGGGCGGCCAGTGCGTCATCGGTGAGCGCACCAAGTTCGGTGATTCCCGCGCCGGTCGCGTGCACCGCGAGGTCGGCGACGCTGGCCCAGCGCTCGACCATGACCACCAGGTCACCGTCGGTGTGCGCGGCATACCGTTCGCAGCCGGTCTCGGCGTGCACCGTGGGGGAGACCACGGCGAACGCGTCCAGGAGCTCCTGGCTGCGACCGGGCTTCGGGGTGAGTACGGCGACGACGACAACGGACATGGTGACTCCTGGCTTCGGATGCGGTTTGCGCACCCGAACAAACGTAGGCTCCGCGACCGGTTAAACTAAACGCATTATGGCTACTTTTGGAAACCTCTCAGATCGCCTGGCCGAGACGTTCAAGAATCTCCGCACCAAGGGCAAGCTCAGCGCGGCGGATGTCGACGGCACCGTGCGCGAGATCCGGCGCGCACTGCTCGACGCCGACGTCGCCCTCGAGGTGGTCAAGGACTTCACCGGCAAGGTGCGCGAGCGTGCCCTCGGCGACGAGGTCAGCAAGGCGCTGAACCCGGCCCAGCAGGTCGTCAAGATCGTCAACGAGGAGCTCGTCGAGATCCTCGGCGGTCAGCAGCGCCGACTCGAATTCGCCAAGAAGCCGCCGACCATCATCATGCTCGCCGGCCTCCAGGGTGCCGGTAAGACCACCCTCGCCGGCAAGCTCGCGAAGTGGCTCGCGAAAGACGGCCACACCCCGATTTTGGTCGCGGCCGACCTGCAGCGCCCGAACGCGGTCACCCAGCTCGAGGTCGTCGGCGCCCAGGCGGGCGTGCCCGTCTACGCGCCCGAGCCCGGCAACGGCGTCGGCAACCCGGTCAAGGTCGCCCGCGACGGCGTCAAGTACGCGCAGCAGAAGATGCACGACGTGGTCATCGTCGACACCGCCGGACGCCTCGGCGTCGACGCGGAGATGATGAAGCAGGCCGCGGACATCCGCACGGCCATCGACCCCGACGAAGTGCTCTTCGTGATCGACGCCATGATCGGCCAGGACGCGGTGGCCACCGCCAAGGCGTTCCAGGACGGCGTCGACTTCACCGGCGTGGTGCTCTCCAAGCTCGACGGCGACGCGCGCGGCGGTGCGGCCCTGTCCGTGGCCTCGATCACCGGCCGTCCGATCATGTTCGCGTCGACCGGTGAGAGCCTCGACGACTTCGAGCCGTTCCACCCCGACCGCATGGCCAGCCGCATCCTCGACCTCGGTGACATCCTCACCCTGATCGAGCAGGCGCAGGGTGCCTTCGACGAAGACGAAGCACGCAAGATGGCGGAGAAGTTCTCCACCGACAGTTTCACCCTCGACGACTTCCTCGGGCAGATGCAGCAGCTGCGCAACATGGGTTCGATCAAGAAGATGATGAGCATGCTCCCCGGCGCCGGCGCCATGAAGCAGCAGCTCGAGAACTTCGACGAGCGCGAGATCGTGCGCACCGAGGCCATCATCCAGTCGATGACCAAGGCCGAGCGCACCACCCCGAAGCTGTTGAACGGATCCCGTCGGCTGCGCATCGCCCGCGGCGCCGGATCGACCGTGACCGAGGTCAACCAGCTCGTGTCGCGATTCGAGCAGGCCGCCAAGATGATGAAGACGGTCGCCAAGGGCGGCATGCCCAACATCCCCGGCATGGGCCCGGTCCCCGGCGGCATGGGCGGCGGCGGCCGTGGCAAGCCGCAGCCCAAGAAGAAGGGCTCGAAGTCAGGCAACCCGGCCAAGCGCGCGGCGGAGAACCTGGCGATCGCGTCCGGTGAGAAGCCCGCTGGCGCGGGCCCCGGTGCGGGCGGCGGCACGGGCTTCGGCCTCGGCGGCGCCAGGAAGGCGGGCGGTCCCACCGAAGACGAGATGGCCGCCCTGCAGAAGATGCTCGGTCGATGACACTGCGCCGCAAACGCTGAGCCGCTGACTGCGCTGCGGATGCCCCCGGCCGCCGGTTTAGGATGAGCGCATGACCTCCTCCACGCCTTCCTCCACGCCTTCCCCCAGGGCCGACCGAGTGCGTATCGGTGTGCAAATCGCCCCGCAGCACGCCCTCTATCCGAAGATCCGAGTGACCGTGGCGGAGGTCGAGGCCCTGGGCACGGACATCGCGTTCGACTGGGACCATTTCTTTCCGCTCTCCGGCGAGAAGAACGGCCTCCACTTCGAGTCTTGGACGCTCCTCGCGGCCTGGGCGGAGCAGACCTCCACCATCGAGCTGGGCGCGCTGGTCAACTGCAACGGCTACCGCAACCCCGACCTGCAGGCCGACATGGCGCGCACCATCGACCACATCAGCGGCGGCCGGTTCATCTTCGGCACCGGCTCCGGCTGGTTCGAGCGCGACTACGACGAGTACGGCTTCGAGTTCGGCACCGCGGGCACCCGCCTGGACGCCCTCGAAGCCGACCTCCCGCGGATCGAGGCGCGCTGGGCGAAGCTGAACCCGCCGCCCCTGCGCGACATCCCGGTGCTGATCGGCGGCGGGGGCGAGAAGAAGACCCTCCGGATCGTGGCGAGACATGCGGACATCTGGCATTCGTTTTCCACTCCCGCGGTGCTCGAGCACAAGCTCGGCGTGCTCTCGAAGTGGTGTGACACGGTGGGCCGGGACCTCTCCGAGATCGAGATCTCCACCGAGCTGCGGGCCCGCACCGTGACCGAGGCCGACGAGCTCTACGACCTAGGCGCCCGCCTGTTCACCCTTGGGCTGTCCGGCCCGCACTACGACCTGGCCTCGCTCACTGACTGGCTCGCCTGGCGTGATACAAAAAACGCGCTTGAGACGGGCTGCACCCGAGATGCGTGAGTCCTAATCGAGTGGTGGTATCGCTCCCGGAAGGTCAGTCCTGCCCGCACCACGTGGACGCTGATCATCACAGGCGGAACGCCGGCTTCGGTGGTGAACCAATTCGACGGAGATTTTGGTGTGAAACGGGTTTTTCGGTGTGTGACGGGCCGATTCCGCCAAAATCGCCGTCGAATTCGTTGGGGACGGAGTTGCTGCAGGGCCGCGGACCCGAGAGACACGGTGGCCGGAACGCACTCACATCCCGCGTCACGGTCCACTGCCTGCCTGCGTCGACATCACGAACACCCGGCTCGGAACCCCCAAGCCGCGATCCCGCATCGTCCACGGCCATGAGGGCTCAGTCAGCTATGCGGGGAGGCCCGTGCGGAGTTCGCGGGTCAGCGACTTCACGACGGCCGGCAGGCTGCCGCCGTGCGCCTCGGCGACGCGCAGCTGCCGCTGGTAGCTCGCACCCGCGGTGATGATCCGGTTCAGGCTCTGCAGCTCGTCCAGGCAGCCCAGACGCTCGGCGACGGGGGAGAGGATGCCGATCAGCCGGCGCACATCGTCGGTCACCAGGCTTTCGGCGCCCGCGGCATCCGTGATGATCTCGGCGTCCAGGCCGTAGCGAGCGGCCCGCCATTTGTTCTCACGAACGAACCACGGCTGCATCGGCCCGACCGTCTCGCCGGCGTCGAGACGCCCAGACATCCAGTCGACCAGGCACTGGATGAACGCGGCGATGGCGCCGAGTTCCTCCGTCGTGGACACGCCGTCGCAGGCGCGCACCTCGATGGTTCCCCATCGCGGCGAAGGACGGATGTCCCAGCGCACCTCGGTCGCATCCTCGATCACCCCGGTGGCCGTCATATCGGCCACGTAGCGCTCCCAGGCCTCCCAGTCCTGCAGGATCCACGGCAGGCCGGCGGTGGGCAACTGCTGGAACATGAGGGCGCGGTTGGAGGCGTAGCCCGTGTTCACGCCGGCCCAGAACGGGCTCGACGCCGACAGGGCCTGCAGGTGCGGCAGGTAGCCGAGCAGGCCGTTCAAAATCGGGATGACCTTGGCCTTGTCCTCGATCCCCACATGCACGTGGATGCCCCAGATCATCATGTTGCGGCCCCACCACTGGGTGCGGTCGATCAACCGCTGGTAGCGGGCCTCGTCCGTGACCTTCTGGTCGAACCACTGGCTGAACGGATGCGATCCGCTAGAGATGAGTTCGACGCCCCGCGGATCCGTGATGGCGCGCACCTCGTCAACCTGGACGGCGACATCCGTGACGGCGCCCGCAACTGTATGGTGCACCCCCGACACGAGTTCGACCGTGTTCAGGAGCAATTCCCCGGTGATGTGCGGATGCGGCGTGCCGTCGGGCGCGGCCAGAGCCGTCAGCACCTCTTCGGCCAGGCAGACCAGGTCACCCGACTCGCGGTCGACGAGGGCGAGTTCCCACTCGATGCCAATGGTTGACCGTTTCGACCGGGCAAATTCGATCCCCATGCGCGGTCCTTCCGATCCTGGTTCACCCCTTCGGGCGTGGTTGTGTGACAATCCTGACACCGATTGGCGAAGCGGCGCCCCAGCCGGATGCGGGTCCGGTGATGACCGCGCCGCCCAGCCGGTCGATTATCAGAAAGTCGTCGATGTCTGACAGAATAGTTAGTCGAGTTCTCTTGCGTCCGACCCTCTACTCAGGCGCAGGAAAAAACCTTATTGAGCTTGTGCCGAGTGTGCCCCCACGCTCACGGCCCTCAGTTCGCCAAAAATCAAATACACAGGAGAATTGTGGCTGTCAAAATTCGTTTGAAGCGCATGGGCAAGATCCGTGCACCGTACTACCGCATCGTCGTTGCCGACGCGCGCACCAAGCGCGATGGTCGTGTCATCGAAGAGATCGGCATTTACCACCCCACGCAGGAGCCCTCCGTCATCGAGGTCAAGTCCGAGCGTGCCCTGTACTGGCTGGGCGTTGGAGCACAGCCGACAGAGCAGGTTGAGGCTCTCCTCAAGCTGACCGGCGACTGGGGCATCTTCAAGGGTGACAAGAACGCCGTCAGTACCGTGAAGTTCAAGGAGCCGAAGGCTCCGTTCGTCGCCGACGAGAAGAAGAAGCCGGTTCTGAAGCCGAAGGCCGTCAAGCCTGTGGCCAAGGAAGAGGCACCCAAGGAGACCGAGGCTGCCGCGGAGGCAACCGAAGAGGACAAGGCGTAATTTTGCTCGCTCCCGCGCTTGAGCATCTTGTCAAGGGGATCGTCGATCACCCGGACGATGTGCATGTTGTGACCCAGACGTCCCCACGGGGCGAGGTTCTCGAGGTTCGTGTGAGCCCCGAAGACCTCGGCCGCGTGATCGGGCGTTCCGGGCGCACCGCCAAGGCACTGCGCACCCTCGTGGCCGCGCTGGCCGACGGCCGGCGCGTGCGCGTTGACGTCGTCGACACCGATTTCTGAACTGGTAAATGAGTAGTTGGATATGAGTTCGGTGAACGACAGTACGACTCCGCGCAGCCAGTTGAGGGTGGGGCGCCTGACCAAGGCGCACGGTCTCAAGGGCGCGATCAAGCTGGAATTGTTCACGGATGACCCGGGACGTCGTTTCGTCCCGGGCGCCGTGTTCACCCTGCAGGTGCCCACGGGTTCACCCTGGCACGGCAAGAAAATCGAGCTCGTCGAGCTCCGCTGGTACAACCAGCACGCGGTCGGCTTCTTCAAGGATGTCCCCGACCGTGAAGCGGCCGAAGCCCTCGCCAAGGCGATCCTCTGGATCGACCAAGACGACGCGGAACAGTCCGGCGAAGAAGACGCCTGGTACGACCACCAGTTGATCGGCCTCTCCGTCGTGCGCGACGGCGTCCAGATCGGAACCATCGCGCGGCTGGAGCACCTTCCCGCGCAGGACCTGTTGATCGTGAAGACCCCCGCCGCCGAGGTCATGATCCCATTCGTGAAGGCCATCGTGCCCTCCGTCGACATCGCGACCGGCATCGTCACCATCACCCCGCCTCCCGGCTTGCTCGAAGAGCTCCCGGAGGAACCGGACGACGACGATGACAACGTCGACAATAGTGACAACACCGCAGCCACGGCTGCCCCCGAAACTGAATCAGAACCCCAGGCCGAGGTTGACGGAGCCCCCGGCCGGAGCTGAAACACCTCCTCGGGGAGAGGCGCGCCGCGCCCGACCGGCTCCCCACCTCGTCACGACGCGGCAGACCTCTTATTGGAGCACCGTCGCATGTCGTACGTTAAACCGAGCCAACTCGTCGATGACATCACTCACTCTGGCATGCTTAAAACGCAACTGACCCTGGGGCAAATGGTGATGCGGGGTGCGCTTGCCGGGGCGATTCTCGGAGCGGCCACGACCGTCGCCTTAACCGCCACGGCCCAGACCGGGCTGCCGATCGTCGGGGCCGTGCTCTTCCCGGTCGGATTCGCGATGATCCTGCTATTGGGCCTCGAGCTGGTCACCGGTAGCTTCGCCCTTGTCCCGCTTGCGATCATGGAAAGGCGCACGACGGTCACCCGGGGACTCAGGAACTTCTTCGTGGTCATTCTCGCCCACCTCTTCGGGGCCGGACTGTACGCCTTCCTCTACACGACGTCGATCACTTACTTGGGCACGGACATGTCCGACCCGATGGTCCAGGCCATCATCGACCTCGCCGAGCACAAGGTGCTGCCCTACGAGGCGGTCGGTGCCGGCGGCATCCTTGTCGTGATCATCAAGGCCATGCTCTGCAACTGGATGGTCGCCATCGGCACCATCATGTTCTATACGTCCAAGTCCACGGGGGGCAAGATCCTCGCGATGTGGCTGCCGGTGACGACCTTCTTCAGCCTCGGCCTCGAGCACGCGATCGTCAACATGTTCGCGATCCCGGCCGGCATCATGCTCGGCGCCGACGTCACGGTCGGGCAGTGGTGGGTATGGAACCAGGCCCCGGTGCTCCTCGGCAACGTCCTGGGCGCCATCCTCTTCACCGCGCTGCCAATCTACTTCTCGCACCGTACCCATGTGAACCGCGCCCCGGCATCCGGTGAAGCAGTCGACGTCGACGCGGAGGTGGCCGCCGAGGCGACCGAGCCTGCCGAACCCACGCTCGTTCGCTCGTAGACTTCTCCCGTGCGTATCGACATCATCACGATCTTTCCGGAGTTCTTCTCCGTCCTCGACGTCTCCCTGGTCGGCAAGGCCCGGCAATCGGGGCTGATCGACCTTCGGGTGCACAACCTGCGCGACCACACCCACGACCGGCACCACTCCGTCGACGACACGCCCTACGGCGGCGGCGCCGGCATGGTGATGAAGCCGGAGCCATGGGGTGACGCGATCGACGCGATCCTCACCGACGTGCACCCGGGTGCCGAGCCGCCGGATGCGTCCGTCATGCCCGAAACGACGGCGACGGATGCCAGTCCGCTCCTGATCTTCCCGTCCCCGGCTGGGGATTTGTTCACGCAGGCCATGGCCCGGGAGTTGGCCGAGGAATCGAACCTCATCTTCGGCTGCGGACGCTACGAGGGCATCGACCAGCGGGTCTTCGACCACTTCGAGAAGGACGGCCGGGTGCGCTTGGTCAGTCTCGGCGACTATGTGCTCAACGGGGGAGAGGTGGCCGTGATGGCCATGATCGAGGCCGTCGGTCGTCTGATCCCGGGGGTCGTCGGCAACCCGGAAAGCCTTGTCGAGGAATCCCACGAGGACGGCCTCCTCGAATATCCGAGCTACACGAAGCCCGCGGCCTGGCGCGGCCTCGACGTTCCGTCGGTGTTGCTCAGTGGCAACCACGGCGCCGTCGCGGCGTGGCGGCGGGAGCAGCAATTCTTGCGCACGGCCCGGGTGCGCCCGGACCTTCTGCCGCCAGCGAACTGAGCTCGCCGGAGCAGGTCGCCCGGGTAGTCTGGTTTCGTGTTCGTACGCAGGTTCTTCTACTACTGGCAGTTCATTGCCGTCCTCGTGCTTCCGGCATGGCTCCTGGTCGGCGCCTCCGTTTACGGCAGCGGCGGCTGGGACGTGGTCGGCAGCTTCTTCGGCGGCCTGGTGGTCGGTGTGGGCCTGCTCACCGTGAGCCTGATCTTCTTCGCCCGCACCGAGGTGCGCAGTACCCGCATGGTGTCGTGGGCCGACGTGGGCATCCTCACGCTCTGGCACGCCCTGATCGTGGGCATGGGCTTTACCTACGACGTCGCACCGGGCCTCGCCGCGCTGGTGATCGTGGTCGGAATCGGCGCGTTCTGGTTCGCCATCTGGGAGCTGATCGCCGCCGCCCGCCGCAGCATGCGGGCCATGATGCTTCTGGTCGAGGAGACGGCGAGGGGCCCCGCGTTCCTGCCGACCGTGCCGCCCACGCTGCCGCCGACCGACGGTTTCATCCCCACGCCGGATCCCTCCGTCATCATCGTGCGCGAGCATT
This sequence comes from Cryobacterium sandaracinum, assembly GCF_004403415.1. Classification (NCBI taxonomy): domain Bacteria; kingdom Bacillati; phylum Actinomycetota; class Actinomycetes; order Micrococcales; family Microbacteriaceae; genus Cryobacterium; species Cryobacterium sandaracinum. The sequence goes on along the minus strand of NZ_SOGO01000031.1, from coordinate 173,967 downwards.
CACTCCGCCCGCCCGGGGAGTCGTTCGAGAAGAAGGAATCCGGGAAGAAGCACGGTCAGGCGCCGGAGGCCTGACCTTCACCCAGCTTTTGCGGGCATGGTGCGTTTCGTGACATAATCATCGCTTGTGCCGTGGCAAGCCTCTGCCACAGGGGAGCTGCAAGGTATCGGCACGAAACACACTCATTCATTTGCTGATTCGCTCGCCTCGCGTGTCGGATCGCATAAGCCGTAGTCGTCCTGTGGCGGATACAGAGAGCGAACAGTATGCATATTCTCGACCAGGTGGATGCCCCATCCCTCCGCAAGGACATTCCGGCGTTCCGCGCCGGCGACACCGTCAAGGTCCACGTCAACATCGTTGAGGGCGCTCGCTCTCGTGTGCAGGTCTTCCAGGGAGTCGTCATCGGACGCTCCGGCGAAGGCGTGCGCGAAACGTTCTGCGTACGCAAGGTCAGCTTCCAGGTCGGCGTCGAGCGTACCTTCCCGGTGCACTCCCCGGTGATCGACCGCATCGAGGTCGTCACCCGTGGTGACGTGCGTCGCGCGAAGCTGTACTACCTGCGCAACCTGCGCGGCAAGAAGGCCAAGATCAAGGAGAAGCGCGACTAACACCCGTCGCAGTCGACTTCCAGCTTGCGCTGAATTCCCCCTGAGCTCCTCACCCGTACACTGGGTCAGGAGCTCAGGCGGTTTAATGACAGATAATTCTCTGCCCACGCGATCCAATCGCCAGGGAACAGAAACAAAGCGCAAGAAGCGCGGCGTTGCACTCTTTATACGTGACCTGCTGGTCATCTTCGTGGTGGCGCTGCTCATCTCGTTCCTGATCAAGACGTTCCTGGTGCGCTCGTTCTACATTCCCTCCGGGTCGATGGAGACCACCCTCCTGATCAACGACCGGATCATCGTGAACCAGCTCGAACCGAAACTGATCCCGGTCGAACGCGGCGACGTCGTCGTGTTCCGGGATCCGGGCGGCTGGCTGCTGCCGCAGGCGCCCCTCGAGCAGAACGCCGTCATCGCCGCCGTGGACTGGGTCATGGCCGCGGTGGGGCTGTCGGCGCCGGACAGCAACGACCACCTGATCAAACGCGTCATCGGGCTGCCGGGCGACCACGTCACCTGCTGCAACCCGCTCGGCCAGATGAGCGTCAACGACGTGCCTCTGTCCGAACCCTATGTGTCTCTGCCGACCGGGGAGACGAGCGTTTCGCAGGACGACTTCGACATCGTCGTGCCGGACGGCTCGCTCTGGGTGATGGGTGACAACCGCTACAACTCCAAGGACTCCCGCTACAACACCGAGACCCCCGGCAAGGGGTTCGTGCCCATCGACAACGTCGTCGGGCGCGCCCTCGTGATCAGCTGGCCGACCGCGCGCTGGTCCTGGCTCGACGACTACCCGGAGGTCTTCCAGGGCGTCCCCACGGAGACGAGGTAGGGAATGGTCGTGGATCCGACCCTCGACGTCGAACGGGCGTTGCTGGCCGCCGGGGCGACCTGCGTGATCGGCGTCGACGAGGTCGGCCGCGGCGCCCTTGCCGGTCCGGTGGGGGTAGGTGTGGCCGTCGTCAACGCCTCAGCTTCGGCCTTCCCGGCCGGTTTGCGCGACTCCAAGATGCTCAGTGAACCCCGGCGCGGGCTCCTTGCGCCGCTGGCTGTCGCCTGGGCGCTGCACTCAGCGGTCGGCCTCGCGACGCCGCTGGAGGTCGACCGACTGGGCATCATCGCCGCGCTCGGCCTGGCCGGCAAGCGGGCCCTCGCGCAGCTGTTCGCGGCCGGGGTCGACATCACCGGCGCCGTGGTGCTCCTGGATGGCAACGACGACTGGCTGAACAGGGCACTGAGCACTCCGCTCAACGTGGTGACCCGCGTGCGGGCCGACCAGGACTGCGCGTCGGTGGCCGCGGCATCCGTGATCGCGAAGGTGCACCGCGACGCTCTGATGATCGAGGCGGATGCCGTGACGCCCGGCTACGAGTGGGCCGGCAACAAGGGCTACGGCAGCCCCGCCCACATGGCGGCGATCGCCCTGCTCGGACCCACTCTGCTGCATCGCAAATCCTGGCTGAAGATCACAGCGTAGGATTGAGGAACCATGGAAGAAGATGAATTCGAGGACTACGACCGCGAGGTCGAGCTGGCCCTGTACCGAGAGTACCGAGACGTTGTGGGGCAGTTTCAGTACGTCGTCGAGACCGAACGGCGCTTCTATCTCGCGAACGAGGTCGAGCTGGTGCGCCGTGACACGGAGCACGACTTCTACTTCGAATTGACCATGAAAGATGTCTGGGTCTGGGACGTCTACCGTTCCGACCGGTTCGTGAAGTCGGTGCGGGTGCTGACCTTCAAAGACGTCAACGTCGAGGAACTCGCGTCCAAGGAGTTCGAACTGCCGAAGGAACTCGCGCTCGACGAGTAGCACAACGAAGACTCAGGCCTGGGGGTCTGCACACTCGGCGCAACGATGCGGTCGAGAACGAAGGGTATGTCTTTTGCTTCAGGAATCTGATCGCGCTCTGGCCTCGTGGATCAACCGGGAGGCACTCGCTGAAGAGATGATCCCCTTGATCGGCCGTCTGTATCGGGAAAATCACGTCGTCACGAGCGTGCACGGCCGGGGACTGGTCAACCAGTCGGTGATCGGACTGCTCAAGGCGCACCGCTTCGCGCGCCACATCGACGATGTGGAACTGCCCCTGGAGGAGACCCTGCCGCTGCTGCAGACCCTCAGCACCCTCCGGCTCGGGACCGCGTCGATCGACCTCGGCCGGCTGGCCATGACCTACAAACTCGAGGGTGCCGGGCGCGGCCGGGAGGAATTCCTCCGGGCCGAGCTGGCGGATGTCGTCGACCGGCAGGGTGACTTCGTCACCGCGGGCACGGATGTCGTGCTGTACGGCTTCGGCCGGATCGGACGTCTCCTCGCGCGCATCCTGATCGACCACGCCGGCGGGGGACAGGGTTTGCGCCTGCGGGCCATCGTGGTGCGCCGCGGGTCGGACAACGACATCGTCAAGCGGGCGAGCCTGCTGCGCCGCGACTCGGTGCACGGACCATTCGAGGGCACCATCACCGTCGACCCGGTGGGCAACACGATCCTCGCCAACGGCACGCTGATTCAGGTCATCTACTCGAGCGACCCGGCCACCGTCGACTACACCCGATACGGCATCCAGAACGCTGTCGTGGTCGACAACACGGGACGCTGGCGCGACGCCGACGGACTCCGCCAGCACCTGGCCTGCCCGGGTGTCGCCCGGGTGCTGCTCACGGCTCCGGGCAAGGGCGCGCTGAAGAACATCGTGCACGGCATCAACCACGACGCCATCACCGCGGACGACACCATCATCACGGCGGCATCCTGCACCACCAACGCGATCACGCCCGTGCTCAAGGCCGTGAACGACCGCTTCGGTATCCGGGAAGGCCATGTGGAGACGGTGCACTCGTTCACCAACGACCAGAACCTGATCGACAACTTCCATTCGGGCGACCGCCGCGGGCGCAGCGCCGCCCTGAACATGGTGATCACCGAGACAGGGGCCGCGAAGGCCGTCGCCAAGGCGCTGCCCGAGCTGGCCGGCAAGCTCACCGGCAACGCCATCCGGGTGCCCACGCCCGACGTGTCGATGGCGATCCTCAACCTCACCCTCACGCAGGGCACCACCAAGGACGAGCTCAACACCTACCTGCGCACCATGTCGCTGCACTCCGAGTTGCACAAGCAGATCGACTACATCGACTCGCCCGAGGTGGTCTCCAGCGACTTCCTCGGCTCCCGCCGGGCCGGCATCGTCGACGGCCTGGCCACCATCTGCACCGACACGAAGGCCGTGCTGTACGTCTGGTACGACAACGAATACGGGTACAGCTGCCAGGTCATCCGGGTGCTCGAGGAGATGGCGGGCGTGCATCCGCCGGTGTTCCCGAAGGTGTTGATCGAGCCGGTCGCCCTGGTCTGAGTCACCGAGCGGCGTTGGCCCGGGTTCGGGTCAGCGCGGCCGGGGCTCGCAGATCACGACCGGGATATCACGGCCGGTTTTCTGCTGGTAGCCGTCGTAGCCCCGATAGGCCGCCACGATCTGCGGCCACAGCTCGGCTTTTTCCGCGGGGGACGCGGTTCGCGCCCGCAGCTTCAGGGTGGTGCCGCGCACGGTCAGCTCGACGTCGGGGTTCGCGACCAGGTTGAGATACCACTGCGGGTGGCGGTCGTCGCCGCCCTTCGAGGCGATCAGCACGAAGCGTTGGTGCCCGTGCACGGGGGCGGTGAGCATGGTCGTGCGACGCTTGCCGCTGGAGCGGCCGATGGTGTGCAGCTCGACCGCCGGCATCGACCCGAACGAGGCGAGCAGGCGCCCGCCGGAGGCCGTCAGCACCGCGCGGTGCAGCACGCTCATCGTCTTCATCTGCAGATCCGTCAGCCGATTACGCAGTCCCATGCCTCCAGCCTACGAGGTGAACAGGGGCGACCGACGGATGTCCCGGCGTCTTCTGCCCCGCTACAGGGGCAGCGCCCCGGCAATGTCCACCAGCGCGGCCTCCAGGTTGACGCCCCAGGTCTCCAGCAGCGCGAACAGCACGCCGTAGCCCGCATAAGCGGTGACCGGGATCAGCAGCAGCCACTCCCGCAGGGAGCCGGCGTTGCCCAGCACCGGCACGGACAGGTAGCCGCCCGATGACCACAGATTCTCGAGCACCGGCACCCGGCACCACCATCTGGGCGGTTTCGGGATCCACGGCCAGAACAGGGGCAGCCCGCCGGTGGTGAGCAGGTCGCCCAGAAGGTGCACGCCGTAGCCCAGTGTGAAGCAGATCACGAACCACGAGTGCTGCTCTGGGGCGAAAACGGCGATGAAAGCCGCCACGGCGAAGCCGATTGCCCAGGCCAGCCCCCACGACTGCTTCGAGAGGCCGAGCACCTTGGCCGCAAACGCGATCGCCGCGGCGCTCATCAGGGCCGGGCCGACGCGCACCGGTTCCGTGGCCCAGACGGGCTCCCAGAGCACCAGACCGATCACGGTGGCGAGCAGCCACGCCGAGAACAGGCCGAGCAGGCTGTGCAGGCCGTGCCGGTGGCCGCCGGAGGCCCGGGAGATCCCCGTGGTGACGAGCCGGCCGAGCACGGGGACGGATTGCGAGATGGTGGCCGAGTTGTGGTCGGCGTCGGCGAGGAGGGCCGCCCCGGCGCAGAGCAGCGAGCCGGCGATCGTGCCGACGGGCGTCACAGGAAAGAGCCCGAGGCCGTGCCCGGCGGTCGCCGTGACGGCGATCCAGGCGGCGGCGCCGGTCATGGCATGGTGTGCACCCATCATGAGAGGGGGTCCTAACTGGTCCAAGTCTGATTCAGGCCGTCGGGGGCATGCCGAGCCTCGACTGGGCCGGTTCACCAGTTCCCGTTCAACTGTAGGTGGCTTCCGCTCCCCGCCCGTGCCGGCCGGCACTAGCGTGGGGGCATGAGCACACCGGTTCCGTCCGCGCCCGCCGCGGCATCCGTCGTCGTGGAGCAGGCGCTGGCCCTGGCCCCGCTGATCGACGGCCACAACGACTGGGCGTGGGAGTGCCGGCAGAGCCGCGACTACTCCGTGGAGGGTCTCGGGGGCGGTCTGTCCACCGACACCGACATCGCCAGGCTGCGGGCAGGGCAGGGCAGGTCGGAGCGCAGTTCTGGTCGGTCTACGTCAGCGACGACCTTACAGGCGCCGACGCCGTGCAGGGCACGCTTGAGCAGATCGACTGGGTCTACCGCCTCGCCGCGCGCTACCCCGACGACTTCGGCATCGCGCGCAGTGCCGCCGACGTGGAGGCCGCCCGAGCGATCGGGCGCATCGCCTCCCTGCTCGGCGCCGAGGGCGGACACAGCCTCAACGACTCCCCAGCCGCGCTGCGCATGTTCGCCCGGCTGGGCGTGCGCTACCTCACCCTCACCCACGTGCACAACACGACCTGGGCCGACTCGGGCACCGATGAACCCGAGCACGGTGGCCTCACACCCCGCGGCGTCGACTACGTGCACGAACTCAACCGGCTGGGCATGCTGGTCGACCTCTCGCACGTCTCCCCGGCCACGGCGCACGCGGCGTTGGACGCGTCCGACTCGCCCGTCATCTTCAGTCACAGCTCCTGCCGGGCCCTCAGTGACCACCCCCGCAATGTGCCCGACGACGTGCTGTGCCGACTGGCCGCCAACGGCGGGGTGCTCATGCTCACCTTCGTGCCCCAATTCCTGTCCGAGGACTACTCGGTCTGGTTCGAGGGCGACCGGGCCGGGCCGGCGCCGGTCGTGACGCTGACGGATGTCGCCGACCACGTCGAACACGCCCGCCGCGTCGCCGGAATGGCCCACATCGGCCTCGGAGGCGACTTCGACGGCACCGACGAGTTCCCTGCCGGCCTCGAAGGCGTCGACGGTTACCCGGCGCTGCTGTCCGAGTTGGCCCGGCGCGACTGGTCGGCCGCCGACCTCGCGGCTCTTGCCGGCGCCAACGTGCTGCGGGTGTTGCGCGAGACGGATGCCGCGTTCGCGGCCGCCGGACACGCGGCATCCGGCGCCTCGGTGCCCCGGTTGGTGCGCTGAGCATGCCGGGCCGGCGTGTTCCGCCAACCCTGCCGGTGCCCGGCTCCGAATCAGTGTCATGACCCCTCGACGACGCCCTGCCTTCTGGATCACCGTGTGGATCGCCGCCGCCGTGCTGCTCGCGGGGGCGGTGGCCCTGGCAATGCTCGCCCAGAGCGGCGTCCTGGGCCGCGGCCTGGGCGAGGCCGACCCGGGTCCCGCGGCCCGCGGCCCCGGCGAGACCGTGGTCGCCTTCTACGGCGACTCCTACACGCGCGGCACCGGCGGCTCGGCTGCGGACAAACGTTGGTCGACCATCGTCTCGGCAGAGCGCGACTGGACCGAGGTCAACCCGAGCCGCAACGGCCTCGGCTTCGTGAACCAGCGGCGGGGGGATGATCTGATCGACCAGGTCATCGCTGCCAGGCCGGACATCGTGATCAGCACCATGGGGCTCAACGACAACTTCTCGATGCCGTCCCGCGCCGACGAGATCGAGGCGGCGATCACCCGCGACTTCGAGACGATCCGGGCGGCCCTGCCAGAGGCGCGCCTCATCGTCGTGGAGCCGTTCTGGTACACCGAGGAGCGCCCGGACTCCGTGGAGCAGATCATCGGCTGGGTTCAGGCGGCCGCGCTCGGCGCCGACGCAGACTACATCTCCGGCGCCTCCTACTGGCTCGACGGGCACCCCGAGTGGATGGCCGACGACGGCCTGCACCCCAATGACGCCGGCTACGCAGCCCTCGCCGAGCGGATGGACGCGGCGCTCGCCGCGCTGGGGCTGTAGCTGGGGGAGTCCTGATCGATTGGTTGTGTCGCTCCCGGAACGGCAGAGCTGGTTGCACCGCGTGGACGCTGGTCAGCACAGACGGACCGCCGTGCCGGCGTCGAATTCGTTCGGGACGGTGGTGCTGAAGGCCGGGCCGGGGGTGGTCCTCCCCAGACGCGGCCGCGCCGCCGACCGCACAGCTTCTCGACCCCGCGAGTGCCGGGAGCGCCTACCCGGCACGCTGGGGGCGGAGGTGCTCGTGGCACGCAAAGACGAACTGGGCAGGCAGGGCGAGGAGTGCGCCGCCCTCTTCCTCGCCGCCGCCGGCTACCGGGTCGTGGAGCGCAACTGGCGCTGCGGGCAGGGTGAGATCGACCTGGTCGCCGAGCTCGGGGGAGAGGTCGTCTTCGTCGAGGTGAAGACGCGTTCGGGAACCCGCTTCGGGCATCCGTTCGAGGCCATCACTGTCGCCAAGCTCGCCCGGCTGCGTCGCCTCGCGGCGGCGTGGTGCGAACAGGCGGATGCCCGGCCCGCCCGCATCCGTGTCGACGCCATCGCCGTGATCATCCGTCCCGGCACCGAGCCCGTGATCGAGCACCTGACGGGCGTGTTCTGATGGGGCTCGCCCGCACGCATGCGGTGGCCCTGGCCGGGATGACCGGGGCACTGGTCGAGGTGGAGGCCGACATCTCCGGGCAGCTGCCGGGTATCATCCTGATCGGGCTGCCCGATGCGGCCCTGTCGGAGGCCACCGAGCGGGTGCGGGCTGCGGCGAAGAACTCGGGCTGTCCGCTCACCCGCAACAAGCTCACCATCAACCTCTCCCCGGCGTCGTTGCCGAAGCACGGGTCGGGCTTCGACCTGGCCATCGCGCTGGCCTGCCTCGGGGCCGACCAGGTGGTCTCGGCCGCGTCGGTGGGCCGGGTGGTGCACATCGGCGAGCTGGCCCTCGACGGACGGCTGCGGCCGACGCCGGGCATGCTCCCGGCGGTGATCGCGGCCTCCCGGCTTGGCCACGGCACGGTGATGGTGCCCGCCGGCAACGTCGATGAGGCGTCCCTCGTGCCGGGCGTGCGGGTGATCGGTGTCGCCTCCCTGCGGGACGCCGCCATCTGGCATGGCGCCGAACTCGAACCGATCCCGGTTGACCCCATCCTCGTTCCCGGCGACGCCGCGGCGGAGACGGCCGAACCCGACCTGGTCGACATCATCGGCAATGACGATGCGATCCTGGCGTTGCAGATCGCGGCGGCCGGCGGTCACCACGTCTTCATGGTGGGGCCGCCCGGCGCCGGCAAGACCATGCTGGCGGCCCGGCTGCCCGGACTGCTGCCCGACCTCGACGCTGAGGCCTCCCTCGAGGTCAGCTCCATGCGGTCGCTCAGCGGCCGCGCCGTCGGGCGCGCCCTGATCACCCGCCCGCCGCTTGAGGCCCCGCACCACACGGCGACGGCGGCGGCCATGGTCGGCGGAGGCAGCGGGCAGGTCCGGCCTGGCGCGGCGGCGCGCGCCTCGCACGGGGTGCTCTTCCTCGATGAGGCTCCCGAATTCGCCTCGGCGGTGCTCGACGCGCTCCGGCAGCCGCTGGAATCCGGGGTGATCAGCATTCACCGCGCCAACGCGGTCGCCCACTTCCCGGCCCGCTTCCAGCTGGTGATGGCGGCCAACCCGTGCCCCTGCGGGCAGTACGGCGCCCCTGACCTGGACTGCACCTGCCCGCCGAGCTCCCGGCGACGGTACTTGGCGCGCATTTCGGGACCGCTGCTGGACCGTATCGACATTCAGCTGCGGGTGCAGCGCATCACTGCCGCCCAGCTGAGGCTGGCCACCGAGACGCCCCGACTGGCGAGCGCCGTCGCCCGCGGACGGGTGATCGAGGCCCGAGCCGCCGCGGCCCAGCGCCTCGCCGGCACGCCGTGGACGCTGAACTCCGATGTGCCCGGCCCCTGGCTGCGCGGCCCCCAGGCCCGGCTGGGCAGAGCGGCCACGGCTATCCTTGACCGGGCGCTTGAACGCGGAGGCATCACCATGCGCGGATATGACCGAGTACTGCGGGTGGCCTGGTCCATCGCCGACCTCGAGGGCGTGTCCCGGCCCGGCATTGAACAGGTAGGGCAGGCCTTGTACCTGCGGAAGGGAATGACGTCATGATGCTGTTTGGGCTGGAGGAATCCACGGTGGTTGCGCTGACCGGGGGCGTGCGGGCATCCGCCGGGTCTGGCCCGACAGATGCCGCGGCCGCCGCCGATGTGTTCGCGCGCGCCGCGTGGACCGGCATCTCGGAGCCGGGCGACGGCGCCGCCGGACTGCTCGTGCAGGGGCTGGGGGCCGGGCCGGCACTCAGTGCCGTCCTCGACCTGTGGACCGGGGCCCGGCTCGCGGGCGCGCTGGCCGCAACGGGGTTGCCACTGACCGACGACCTGCAGGCCCTACTGGAGCAGGCCCTGCAACGCTGGCGGCCGCGGTTATCCTCGGCCGAGGTGATCCGTTCCCTGCAGCAGGCGGCGCGCGCGTCCGCCGGGCTCCTGGTGCCCACTGATGCACATTGGCCGAGAGGCGTCGACGACCTGGCAGTCCACGCGCCGATCGCACTCTGGTGGCGGGGCATCCCGACCGCTCTGACGGCGCTGTCCAACTCGATCGCCCTAGTGGGTGCCCGCGCGGCCACCGGCTACGGCGAGCATGTGACGATGGAGGCCTCCGCCGGGCTCGTCGACCGCGGCTTCCTCATCGTCTCCGGGGCGGCGTACGGCATTGACGGCATGGCGCACCGGGCGGCACTGGCCAGCTCGGGGCTGACCGTCGCGTTCCTCGCCGGGGGAGTGGACCGCTACTACCCGAGCGGCCACGACGCCCTGCTGAGCCGTATCGCCACGATGGGGGCGATCATTTCCGAACTGCCGTGCGGGGCCGCGCCCACCAAATGGAGGTTCCTGCAACGCAACCGGTTGATCGCCGCTGCCAGCGCGGCCACGGTCGTGCTCGAGGCCGGCTGGCGCTCGGGTTCGCTCAACACTGCCGGGCATGCCGCCGCTCTCGGCCGGCCGCTCGGGGCCGTTCCGGGCCCGGTGACCTCGCCGACGTCGGCCGGCTGCCATCGGCTGATCCGCGAGTATGACGCCGTTTGCGTCAGCACAGCCGCGGAAATGGCCGAACTGGTGGGCGAACGGATGCTGGGCCTCACCCTCGACCTGCCGCCCGCCGATGGAGACACGGCCGGGTTCGGCGGCCGCACGAGCGAGCAGGTGCGCGTGTTCGACGCTCTGAGCACGCGGGCGGCGCGCAGCGTGACCGACATCGCCCGTCGGGCCGGACTGTCGATGTCAACGGTGCAGGGGTCCCTCGGCGCCCTCGACCTGGAGGGGGTGGTTCGGGAGAAGGAGACCGGCTGGGTGCGCGGCCGGTAACGGTTCGCCGTTCACCCGACCACCCCCCTGGTCGTCCCCGTCCTTTCGGCGTACGAGCACGTCGACCGTGGCCCCGTCGTTGTCATCCATGATCACTGGAAGACTCCTGATCACTGGACGATCGTGACGATGACGGAGGCGCTCACAAGCCCCGAAGCTTCCGCCGTGAACGTGTACAGGCCCGCTTGATTGCCTTGGTAACTGACCTGGCAGCCACTGAACGTAGCAACACCGTTGAGAGAAGTCCTGGTTGTCGCCGCGCACGACAGCGTGCCGGATCTGTTGGACGGTGGACTCGCAGAGAGCGTGACGCTTACAGCGGCGTTCGCTGTGTTGCCGAAGGCATCCTGGATCGTGATTTCCGGCTGAGGCACGAAGAAGTCGTTCCTCTTATGGCTCTTCTGAGGGAATGTTCCGGTGAAAGCGAGTTTTGACGCGGCCCCGGCCGAGATCGTGGTGGTGTTGCTCGTGGCCGTGATGGGGCCTGCCACGACGGCCGTCAGTGTGTAGGCGCCGGCCTTGTCGATCCGACAACCGGTGAAGGTCGTGACGCCGGCGGTGCTGGCGGAAGCACACGCGGACAGGGTGGCCCCGACGGGTGTGTTGGTGAGGCTCAATGTCACGGCTGCGGTGCTGTTCGTGACGGTGTTGCCACCGGCATCCTGCACCGTGACAACCGGTTGGGTGGAGAAGGCACTCTGACTGATGGCGGTGCTGGTCGGGAAGGCGATGGCTAGTTTCGCTACGGAGCCGACCGATATGGTGAGGCTGCTGGACTCGGCCGTCCAGGTCCCTGAGGCCGCCGTGAGTGTGTAGCTGCCGGGTTTGTCGATCCGGCAACCGGTGAAGGCCGCGACACCGGACGCGGCCGCGAGCGGGTTGCCTGAGGTGCAGGACAGCGCGGCGCCTGCCTGGGTCGTGAGGCTGAGGCTGGTGGTGACGGTGTTTCCGAACGCATCCTGCACGGCAATGACAGGTTGGGTTGAGAACGGGGTTCCGCCGCTACTGCTATTGGCGGGCTGTGCGGTGAAGACGAGTCTCTTAGGGGGCCCGGCGGTGACGTTGATGCCGTTGCTCGTGGCGTCGGCGAGCCCGGCCGAGGTGGCGGTGAGCGTGTAGCTGCCGGCCTTGTCGATCTGGCAGCCGGCGAAGGCGGCGATGCCTGAGACGGCAGCCCGGGCGTTCGCGGCGCAGGTCAGGCTGGCCCCGGCGGGTGAGGTGAGGCCGAGGCTGATTGTTGCGGTGCTGCCGGTGATGGTGTTTCCGCCGGCGTCCTGAACGGTGACCATCGGTTGGACGGGCGCGGCGAACGTGGTCTGGCTGGTGATGGAGAAGTCAACGGCAGGTTGGGTGAAGGACAGTTTCTTCGCGGAGCCCACGGAAACGGTCAGGGCACCGGAGGCCGCGGTGAGCGTATAGGTGCCGGCCCTGTCGATGGCGCAGCCGGTGAAGACCGTGACACCGGATGCTGCCGCCAGCGGGTTGGTTGGGCACGTGAGCCTGGCGTCGGCGGGCGACCCGGTGATTGCCAGTGTGACCGGGCTGGTACTGGTGGGCACGGTGTCTCCGGCGGCATTCTGGATCGCGACGCTGGGCTGGGCAGTGAAGACGGCGCCGCTGGTCGCGTCGGACGGTTGGGCCTGGAACGCGACTTTCGTCGGATTCGAGATCGTCACGCTGCCACTGGGGGCGCTCGCCGCGGTCCAGCCGTTGTAGACGGCGGTGACCGTGTAGGTATAGTCGCCGGTCAGAACGAGCAGGTCGTCGCAAAACGCGGTGGCCACGATGATGGTCGGGCTGGTGCCGCAGGCCGGGGTCGGCGTGCCGGTGCCGGTCTTGGTGCGGGTGGCGCAGGAGCCGGTCGGCGCGGGCGTGCCGACGGATGCCGTCCAGCGCAGGCTCACGGTGCCGGCGCTCGTCGCGGGAACGAGCACGTCGGTGGGCGGAAGCAGCGTGCCGAGGGCTGCCGAGCCGGAGCCGAACCCGGGGGCGGTGTAATACGCGGAGGCGCCACCGGTTACGGACACGACCAACACGGCAAGGGTCACGGCGGCGGTGAGGCCGAAGGGTGAGGCCGAAGAATGAGAGGCGGGTGTTTCCGGATGCGGAACGGTGGGCACGGAGGGAAGTCACGTCAACCTCTCACAGCTGTCGAACGAGCATGAATGTTCAGGGACTCAGATGTTCCAAAATGAAAATCGCACAGGTGGGCAGGCTCGGAGAGAGCCTGCCCACCTGTGATCGAGCTAGTTGGACTTGAGCGTCAGCGTGACGGTGGCGCCCTTGCAGGCGTCCTGGTCGTCAGCGGTGTCAAGGAACATGAGCGTCGAGGCTCCCGTGATGGTCACATCGACGACGGCCTGGCTCCTGGGCATGCCCATCACGCGCGTGTCGGAGACGACGGACGGGGCGATCGTAAAGTTGTCGGCGAAGACACACCCCGGGGCGTCAGTGCTGCCGGTCTGGGAGATGGTTGCGACCTTGAGGCTGGACGTGCCCGCATTTTTTGCGGAGTACGTCACCGGCACGGAGGCGCCCGGGGTCAGACCGTCGGCCAGGTGGGCGCTCAGCACCAGCGAGCCGTTGGACTTGGCGTTGGCCGCCGCACCGGTGCCGGAGCCGGTCGTCGACCAGTAGGCGTACGCTCCGCCTCCGCCGACCAGGAGCATCGCGGCCGCGACGAGCGCGATGCTCCTCACCCGCAGCTGCTTGGCGGTGCCGGCGGTTGCCTCGGGTGTGGTCTTCTTGGTCATGTGATGCCCTTCTATCGATTTCGGGTCTCGACAGTCCTCATCTGTGAGGACACGTGCTGAAAGCTAGGGCGGTCTCGTGTGCGCCGTTAGGCCGGATGAGCCCACAGAACGGGGCTGCGGGCCCCCCCCCCCAATAGTGGGTTCGCGCGAATCCCACCGAAGGGTGAATTTGCGCGACGACAGGCCGACGTCGGGGGCAGGCCGTAGTCTGGGCGGCACCCACGAAAGGTGAGTCATGTCAGCCGTGCAACTGGGCCAGTACCCTCCAGCCACCCACCTCATCGCGCATATCAGCGACACCCACTTCCTCGGCGGAGGTCGAGCGCTCTACGGCGCGGTCGACACCGACACCACCGTGTACCAGGCGATGGCACAGTTGGAGCGGTCCGGTCTCCGGCCCGACGCGCTGCTCTTCACCGGTGACATCGCCGACCGCGGTGAAGCCGCTGCGTACCGCCGGGTGCGTGACATTGTCGAGGCCGCGGCCGAACGGATGGGCGCCCCCGTCATCTGGGTGATGGGGAACCACGACAAGCGCGAGGCCTTCCGCACCGAGCTGCTCCGGGAAAAAGGATCCTCGGCGCCGATCGACCGGGTATTCGACATCGGGGGAGTGCGCATCATCGCACTGGACACGAGTGTTCCGGGCTATCACCACGGCGACCTGTCCGGCGCGCAGTTAGCGTGGCTGGCCGAGGTGCTCAGCGAGCCTGCTCCGCACGGCTCCCTGCTGGCGCTTCATCATCCGCCCGTGCCCACGATGTTGCCGCTGATGTCCATCCTCGAGCTGCGGGGGCAGCCCCGACTGGCCGAGGTGGTGGCCGGCAGCGATATCCGGGCGATCCTGGGCGGACACCTGCACTACGCGACGACCGGACTCTTCGCGGGTATCCCGGTGTCGGTCGCCGCAGCGACCTGCTACACGATCGATCCGACCGCGCCGCAGGGGGCGCTCAGCGGTCTGCAGGGTGGGCAATCGATCAACCTCGTGCACGTCTACGACGACCAGATCGTGCACTCGCATGTGGCTCTCGGCGAGTTTCCGGCAGCGACCGGCTTCGACGCGGCCTTCCTCGACCGGATGGAGGCGCTTACGCCCGACGAGCGCACCGAGGCCTTCTCGCGGCAGGTCTGACCGAGGTGACTATGCCTGAGTCCGTTCGCATACCACCGCCGGTTCCCGCGCCGGTGCACCTCCTCAATGCGTCTGTCGACGACTTCGTGGTCTACCTGGCCGTTGAGCGCGGCTTCTCCGTACACACCGTGCGCGCCTACCGCACCGACCTGGCGGGACTGATCGCCTTCGCCGAAACTCGCAGCGTCATCGACCCGGCGGCGCTGAGCCTCGATCTGCTCCGCGATTGGCTGTGGGTCGGAACCCAGTCGGGGCTGGCGCGGGCGACCATTGCCCGGCGGTCGGCCTCCGCCCGCAGCTTCACGGCCTGGCTGGCACGCACCGGCGGCAGCGCAACCGACCCCGCCGTGCGGCTGCGCTCGCCGAAACCCGGCAGACCACTGCCCCGAGTGATCAACCACACCCAAATGCAGGAGCTACTCACCCACCTGGAACTTCGTGCTGCCGGTCCCGACCCGGCGGCGCTGCGCGACCTCGCGATAGTGGAACTGCTCTATGCGTCGGGGTTGCGGGTCTCGGAGCTCGTTGGCCTCGACGTCACCGACGTCGATCTGCACCGACTCACCGTGCGGGTCACCGGCAAGGGTTCCAAGGAACGCGTCGTTCCCTTCGGCGTGCCGGCCCAGCACGCGATCCTCGCCTATCTCGAACGGGGCCGCCCCCGGCTCGTTGAGACCGCAGCGCCCGCCGAGACCGCAGCCCCCGCCGGGACCGTGGGGCCCGCTGCCGAGAACCGCGCGCACGCAGCGAAAACCGCTGCCGAGAACGCCGCGACGCCGGTGAGCGCGCTGTTCCTTGGTGCGCGCCGCCAGCGCCTCGGCGTGCGGGCGGTCTACCGGCTGGTCGCCACTCTGCTCGCCGATGTGCCCGGCAACGGGCCGGCCGGCCCGCACGCCCTCCGCCACACGGCGGCCACCCACCTGCTCGACGGCGGAGCCGACCTCCGGGCCGTGCAGGAGCTGCTCGGCCACTCCAGCCTCGGCACCACCCAGATCTACACTCATGTCTCGGCCGAACGCCTCAAACAGAGCTACCGCACCGCGCACCCGCGCGCCTGACTCCCCGGCGACGGGTTCCGGGACTGCTCCGCGACTACCTCGCGGCTGCCGGCCCCTCAGCTGTCTCCTCTCAGGAGCAGTGCTGGCAGCAGCACCGCGCGAGGAACTCCGACCAGATACAGCAGTGGTGACACATAGCCACCGTTCAACCGGGCGCCAAGATGCAGGCACTGCCCAGCGCAGTGCCCGCCGTCGGCAACCTGGCCGACGGGCTGCCCTGCCGCGACCCGGTCACCGACCGCGACACTGGCCGACACCGGCTCGATGCTGGATACCAGGCCGTCGGCATGTTCGATCGAGAGTACGGGGCGGTCGACCACGACCCCGGCGAACGAGACGATACCCTCGGCCGGTGCAACCACCTCCCGGCCGGCCTCGGCCGACAGGTCCAGACCTCGATGGCCCGGCGCATACTGGGTGGCCGGCGCCAGGAAACCCCGGAGCAACGGATGCGGCGGAGCCAGCGGCCAGTGCCAGGTGCCGGAGGTGGCCGTCTCCGCGGATGTCTCCGTGACCGACGCCGCCCCGGGTAATGTCACACCCGCCGCGTCGCTCCGCACCATGGACAGGCAGGACAGCGGCAGCAGCGCGGCCGCGATGAGCAGACGGAAGGCATTCATGCCACCACCGTGCGGCCTCCGTCCCGCCCTAAACCGGCGAGGGCGGTATCCGTGACCGGATCCCGTACCAACCCGCCTGGGGAGGGACGCCCGCACGTGCCGGCGCGCGCACGGGGCACCCCCGTGGGTGCTAACCTTTGAGGAGCAGCGCTTGCGTGCTGACTACGCGTGCCCACTCGGCCTCCAGACCCACTCGGTCCTCGTTTCTTTCAGATGCGAGGCGGTTCTGTGCCGGGCACCAGGAGTGGTGATCATCCGATCACGACACAAACCGATTGGCGTTCGTCTGCATCGCAGCGCGCGCCGGACAAGGAGAACGGCTCATGGCCGTCGTAACCATCCGCCAGCTGCTCGACAGCGGCGTGCACTTCGGGCACCAGACCCGCCGTTGGAACCCGAAGATGAAGCGCTTCATCTTCACGGAGCGCTCCGGCATCTACATCATCGACCTGCAGCAGTCGCTCGGGTTTGTCGACAAGGCCTACGACTTCGTCAAGGAGACGGTTGCCCACGGCGGCACCATCCTCTTCGTCGGAACGAAGAAGCAGGCGCAGGAATCGATCGCCGAACAGGCCATCCGCGTGGGCCAGCCCTACGTCAACCAGCGCTGGCTCGGCGGCCTCCTCACCAACTTCCAGACCGTTTCCAAGCGTCTGGCCCGCATGAAAGAGCTTGAAGAGCTCGACTTCGAGGACACCGCCAAGAGCGGTTTCACGAAGAAGGAAATGCTCATCAAGAAGCGCGAGCTCGTCAAGCTGCACAAGAGCCTCGGCGGCATCCGCAACCTCACGAAGACGCCGTCGGCGCTGTGGGTTGTGGACACCAACAAGGAGCACCTCGCCATTGACGAAGCCCGCAAGCTCGGCATCCCCGTCATCGCGATCCTCGACACCAACTGCGACCCGGACGACGTCCAGTACCCGATCCCGGGCAACGACGACGCCATTCGTTCCGTCGGCCTGCTGACCCGCATCATCGCGGACGCTGCGGCCGAGGGCCTCATCCAGCGCCACGCCAAGCCGGAGGCTGAAATCGAGCCTCTCGCCGCGTGGGAAGCCGAACTCCTGGCCGCTCCTGCCGAGAACGCCCCGGCAGCTGACGAAGCCGTCGCCGTCTCCGACGAGACCGCAGAGGCCGTCGTGGCCGCGCCGGTTGCCGACGAGGAAGCCGCCGCAGCCCCAGCCGCAGAAGCCGAAGCCGCAGCCGTTGTTGCAGCCGACGCTCCCGCCGAAGAAACCAAGTAAGGACCAAGCATGGCAAGCATCAGCCTCGCAGACGTCAAAGCGCTGCGCGAGCGCCTCGGTACCGGCATGGTCGACACCAAGAACGCCCTCGTTGAAGCCGAAGGCGACATGGAAAAGGCCGTCGAAATCCTTCGAATGAAGGGTGCGAAGGGTAACGCCAAACGCGCCGATCGTTCCACCTCCGAGGGACTCGTCGCTGCCAAGGAAATCGGCAACACCGCCACCCTGATCGAACTCGCCTGCGAGACCGACTTCGTCGCCAAGGGCGATAAGTTCGTTGCACTAGCCGAGAAGGTCTTGGACGCGGTCGCCGCTGCCGCGGCCACCACGGTCGAGGAAGGCCTGGCCGCTCCGGTCGACGGTCAGACCGTCGGCCAGCTCATCGACGGCGAGGCCGCGATCATTGGCGAGAAGTTCGAACTTCGCCGCGTCGCATCCGTCGCGGGTGAGAAGTTCGCGATCTACCTGCACAAGACCAGCAAGGACCTGCCCCCGCAGGTCGGCGTTGTTCTGGGTTACTCCGGAGGTGACGCGGAGACCGCGCGCAGCGTGGCTCAGCACATCTCCTTCGCGAACCCTGAGTACCTCGCTCGCGAAGACGTTCCCTCCGACCTCGTTGAGGCCGAACGCCGGATCGTCACCGAGATCTCGAAGAACGAGGGCAAGCCGGAGGCTGCACTGCCCAAGATTGTCGAGGGTCGCGTCACCGCGTACTTCAAGCAGGTTGCACTCCTCGAACAGGATTATGCCAAGGACAACAAGCTGTCCGTCAGCAAGGTCCTGGCTGACGCCGGACTGACCGTCTCGGGCTTCGCCCGATTCAAGGTCGGCGCGTAACCGGTCGTTTGATCGTAGTGAAGGAGATCGGGTTGCAGTCGCAATCCGGTCTCCTTCTGTGTGTGGGCACCCACCAGCCCACCCAGTAGTTTTAGAACACCGCCGGAACACGGCACGGCACGGCGCAACACAACCCAACACAACACAACACAACCCAACCCAACGCAACACTGCACGGCACAGCACGGCACAGCACGGCACAGAGCATCACGAGGGAAGAAGCGCACAGAATGTCAGACACGGTCAAGAAGCGCAGGGTCCTCCTCAAACTTTCCGGCGAAGCCTTCGGGGCAGGCAGCCTGGGCGTCAATCCCGACGTCATCAGCGCCCTCGCCCGCGAGATCGCCGAGGCGGCCAAGACGGTGGAAATCGCCATCGTCGTCGGCGGCGGCAACTTCTTCCGCGGCGCCGAATTGTCCCAGCGTGGAATGGACCGCGGCCGTGCCGACTACATGGGCATGCTCGGCACCGTGATGAACGCCCTTGCCCTCCAGGACTTCCTCGAGCAGGCCGGATCCGAGACACGGGTGCAGTCCGCGATCGCGATGACCCAGGTCGCCGAGCCGTACATCCCTCGTCGCGCGGAACGCCACCTCGAAAAGGGCCGCGTGGTCATCTTCGGCGCGGGCGCCGGGCTGCCCTATTTCTCCACCGATACGGTTGCGGCCCAGCGTGCCCTGGAAATCGATGCGGACATCGTGCTCGTCGCCAAGAACGGCGTCGACGGGATTTACTCCGACGACCCGCGCACCAACCCGGACGCGCACAAGATCGACCACATCACCTACCAGGAGGCCCTGCAGCGCGGCCTCAAGGTCGTCGACTCGACGGCCTTCAGCCTCTGCATGGACAACGGAATGCCCATGCAGGTGTTCGGCATGGCCCCGCACGGCAACGTGACGGCTGCCATTCTCGGCGCCGATCTGGGAACCCTTGTCTCCAACTAAGCTTGACAACGCCATCGAAGAAGGAGTCATCGTGATCACGGATGTTCTGTCCGACGCCACCGCCCGCATGCACAAGGCCGTGGAAGCTGCCAAAGACGACTTCGCGACCGTGAGAACCGGTCGTGCGAACCCGCAGATGTTCGCCAAGATCCTGGTGAACTACTACGGCACACCGACGCCACTGGAACAGCTCGCCTCGCTGCAGAACCAGGAGGCCCGCACGCTCCTGATCGGGCCGTACGACAAGGGCGCCCTGCGAGACATTGAGCAGGCCATTCGCGACACTCCGAACCTGGGCGCCAACCTCGGAAACGACGGCAACGTCATCCGGGCCACGCTGCCGGAGCTGACCGCGGACCGCCGCAAGGAATACGTCAAGATCGTGCGCACCAAGGCCGAAGATGCCAAGGTGTCGGTGCGCAACCTGCGCCGCAAGGCCAAGGACGACCTCGACGCCCTCAAGAGTGAAGTGGGAGACGACGACGTGGCCCGCGGCGAGAAAGAACTCGAACACATCACCAAGACCCACGTGGATGCCATCGACGACGCCCTCAAGCGCAAAGAAGCAGAACTCCTCGAGATCTAAGGACGATCCAGCCTCATGACGGACGAATCAGGCGATTCCGGAGAACGCGAAGGGCTGCGCGCCAAGCGCGAGCATGGTGTCAGTCGCGCCGAGTTCAGGGCCCAGATGCAGTCGAAGAAGGCCGATCTCGAACGTCAAATGCTGGCGACCCGGGCGCAGCTGGATGCGACTCAGGAACGTATCCAGGCGCGCACCGGGCGCAACCTGATCCTGGCAACCCTGATCGGGCTCGCGCTTGGCTTGTTCATGCTGTTCAGCCTCATCTTCATCAAAGACCTGTTCATGGTCTGCGCGATCGCGTTCGTGGGCTTCACGGCCTTCGAGCTCGCTCAGGCTCTCCGTCTCGCCGGACGTAACGTGCCGCGCGTACCGGTCGTCCTGGCATCCGTGGGTGTCGTGCCTGCCGCGTTCTACCTCGGCGCGGCGGGCCAGTGGCTGGGTACGCTCGCCGGCATTGGGTTGATCGCCCTGTGGCGGCTGGCTTTTCTCGTCCGGCGCGCCCACCGCGCTCCCTCCCGGGAGGTGCTCGGCGACATCGGTGGTGGCTTCCTGATCCAGGCCTACGTCGTCTTTCTCGGCAGCTTTTCTGTGCTCCTGGTCGCCCAGCCCGACGGGCAGTGGTGGACCCTCGCCTTCCTGCTGCTGGTCATCTCAGCCGACACCGCGGCGTACGCCGCCGGCCTCAGCTTCGGCAAGCACCGCATGGTCCCCTCAATCAGCCCGAAGAAGACCTGGGAAGGGTTCGCTGGCGCCGGCGTCGCCTGTATCGGGATCGGCGTGCTGCTCGCAGTGTTCATGCTCGACCAGCCCTGGTGGTTCGGCCTCGTCTTCGGTGTGGTCATCTTGTTCAGCGCGACCTTCGGCGACCTGGCCGAATCCCTGATCAAGCGTGACCTCGGCATCAAGGACATGAGTTCCTGGCTGCCTGGTCACGGCGGTCTCCTCGACCGGTTGGATTCGATCCTGCCGTCGGCCGCAGCCGCGTACGCCCTCTACCTGATTTTCGCTTAGCGGCCTCGGTTTAGTCAGGCGCGCGGCAGTGAGGCAGAATGTTCCGGTGACCTCCACCTTCCCTCGGACCGGCAAGAAGACGCTCGGCTACAGCGCTCCGCAGGTGGAGGAGTTCCTCGCTGTCGCCCGAAAAGCGTATGACGCCACCGACGACAGCGTCGAGTTGACCGCCGAGGACATCCGTCACACTGCGTTCAGCATGCACAAGGGCGGATATTCGCCTGCGCACGTGGATGCGGCCCTCGAGCGTCTCGAAGACGCCTTCGCGACGCGCGACCGGGACCGTGCGGCGCAGGCGCAGGGCACCGAGGCGTGGCTCGCTGAGGTGCATGACCTCGCTCAGGTGCTCGTGAACCGGCTCAGCCGGAAGGACGGACACCGCTTCCACCGGGTGAGCGTTCTCAGCGTCGGCTACAGCCGGGCGGATGTCGACCGGTTCTCCCACAAGCTCGTCCGGTACTTCGAAGACGGGCTCCCCATAACGGTGGAAGATGTGCGCTGCGCCGTGTTCCGGCCCCAGCGCGGCGGTTACCGGGAAGCCCAGGTCGACGTTGTGCTGGACAGCGTCGTCGATGTGATCCTGGCCGTCCGTTGAGTTGCGCCGCGCGCCGTGTCGAGGTCAATCGGCACCGTTATCTGGCTGTTATGTCGGATTTCCGATAGGATCGGCAAATCGTGGGTAGACATTTGAACATCATTGCATCCGAACACGCCGGCAGGCCCTTCAAGGTGAGAATGAGAAGGTCCCGCTCGCGCGGGCGCGTCCCCTTCTTCGCCTTCACCGCCGCAGCGGCGTTCGTGCTCGTCTCTATCGTCGACCCGTATTCCGGCGCGACGGCGTCACCCTACTTCCAGGTTGCCGGCGACCGATTCAACGGTGAGGCAGCCCAGGAGATCCAGGTCGCTGCGGCAGCCTCGAACATCTTCACGCGTGACAGTTTCACCGTCACCGAGAAACCCGTTCCCGTTCCCGTCGCCGCTCCCGTCGCGTCCAAGTCCGCGTCGAGTTCGGCTCCATCGGCGGCCGTTCCTGACCCCGGTTCGGCGCAGGCGATCGCCGCTGATGCGGTGGCCGCCCGCGGCTGGGGCGACGATCAGTTCAACTGTCTCGTGTCGCTCTGGAACAAGGAGTCCGGCTGGCGCGTCAATGCGGAGAACAGCTCCAGCGGTGCCTACGGAATCCCGCAGTCACTGCCGGGCTCCAAGATGGCCACCGCCGGCGACGACTGGGCGACCAACCCCGCGACCCAGATCCAGTGGGGCCTCGGCTACATCTCGGGCCGCTACGGCACCCCCTGCGGCGCCTGGGCGCACTCCGGCGACGTCGGCTGGTACTAGCGCTCCTTGTGCTTCCAGGCTCGCACGTAGACTGGCTCAATGGCCCGCAGCAACCGACCCCGTGGCCGCAAGCCCAGTCCGGGAGCCGCTGATGACGGCCTTGAGCGGATGCGCGCCGGCTGGCGACGCACGGAAACCCGCCGCGACGGCCTCTGGACGGTGCAACCCGTACCGGGGCCGCAAGCCGTGAAATCGTACGTGTGCCCCGGTTGCCACCGCGAGGTTGCGCCCGGCACCGCGCACGTGGTCGCCTGGCGCGGCGACGGCGTCATGGGTGAGGCATCCGACCTTGCCGCGAGGCGCCACTGGCACTCGCACTGCTGGAAGATCAAATAACCGCCCAAGCGGCACCAGGGGAGAAACCATGACTTCGAGTGTGGAAATTCGCGGCGGCGTCGAGCTACCGGCCGTGCGCGAGCAGATCGAGCTGCACACCGCGGACGGCCTGACCTTGGTCGGCGAACTGGCCACGCCCGTGAGCCGGGCACCGGTGGCGACGCTGGTGACGCTGCATCCGCTGCCCACCCACGGCGGCTTCATGGACTCGCACATCCTGCGCAAGGCGGCCGGGCGGCTGCCGGCCTTGGCCGACCTGGCGGTGCTGCGCTTCAACACTCGCGGCACGACCTCGCCGCGCGGCACGAGTGGCGGCAGCTTCGGCGGCGGCGTCGATGAGCGCCTCGACGTTGCCGCCGCGATGGCGTTCGTCGCCGAGCGCGGGCTGCCCGATCCCTGGCTGCTCGGCTGGTCGTTCGGCACGGAGCTTGCAATCAAGTACGGCCTGGAGCACCCGATCCGGGGTGCCATCCTCTTGTCTCCGCCACTGCACCGGGCCTCTGACGCCGAGCTGGCCGCCTGGACCGGCCGGGACGCGCGGCTGGTGGCCGTCATCCCCGAGTTCGACGACTATCTCCGCCCCGAGGAGGCCCGGGAACGCTTCGCGAGCGTGCCGGACACCCGGCTCATCGCCGTGGAGGGCGGGAAGCACCTGTGGGTGGGGGAGAGTGCCACCCGCCGCGTACTCGACGAGATCGTCGCCGTGGTCAACCCGGCCGCCGCGCCTCTGCCCACGGAGTGGACTGCGTCGGCCTAGTACCCGATCGGCCTAGAGTTTGTTCTGTCGGGGGATCACGACCTGCTTGATGATCATGATGGTTGCCGCGGCGACGGGGATGGCAATCAGCGCGCCGAGGATGCCGAGCAGACTGCCGCCCGCGAGAGCGGCGACCACAACGACGGCGCCGGGAACGGACACGGCCCGGTTCATGATGTTGGGGCTGAGCAGGTAGGCCTCTACCTGCATGTAGATCAGGTAGTAGATCGCGGCGACCAACGCTGTGAACGTCGAGCTGCCGATTCCGGGGATCAGGCAGGTCAGCACGATGATGATCGACCCGGAGATCGTGCCCACGAGGGGGATCAGCGAGAACAGGAACGCGATCAGCGCGAGCAGCGCCGGGAACGGCGCGCCGATGATCGACAGGAAGGTGAAGCTGAGCACGCCGTTGCAGAGCGCCAGGGCTCCCTGGCCGATCACGAATCGGCCGACGGATGTCGTGATCTGCTCGCTGAGATCGGCGAACCGAGCCCGCTTCGAGGCTGGTACCAGCTGGTATACGGCCTGCTTGATGCTGTTCAGCGATGCCGTGAAGTACAGCGTGAGGATCAGGATGATCAGGGCGCCGAAAAGTCCGCTGACGATGGCGAGGCCGGACTGGATGATCGTGCTCGTGATGTTGGTGATGTTGCCGCCGACGAAATCGGTGACCGACTCTGTGATTTTCGACAGCGGGAGAGCCGGAAACTGCCTCTGTACATCGGCGAGAAAGGTGGAGGTGTTGATCGAAGTGACCAGGTCCGGGATGGCCTTGGAGAGGTTGGAGACCTGGTTGACGATGATCGGCACGACGGCGAAGATCACTCCGGTCAGAACCCCGATCACGGCAACAAGCACCGTGAGCATGGCTGCCCAGCGGGGAAACCTCTTCTTCTCCAGCCAGGAGATGGCCGGGTCGAGCCCGAGCGCGAGGAACAGTGCCGCACCGATGTAGGTGATGATCGTTTGCAGAGTGATCACCGACGTGATGATGAGCAGGCCGACGCCGACGCCCAGGGTGCCGATCAGTCCGACGCGAAAAGCATTCTGGATCTTCACTGATATTCCCTCGGCTGGTGTCAGCGCTCGTCGTCGTCGCTGGCGGCGACCTTTTCCGCCTGTGTGAGCAGACCGCGCAGGCTCTCGAAGTAGCCGGCCACGGCGTCACGCTCAATCCTAATCTGGGACAGACGCTCCTCCGCGTCTGCCACAAGCACGCGCGTGCGCAGTTCGGCATCGGTCGCCAGCGCGGCGGCCCGCGTCTCGGCGTCCCGCACCAGACGTTCCGCCGACTCCTCGGCAACCTTCTTCGATGCCCTGACCTCGTCGCGGGCGGAGGCGTCCAGCTGGTCGTTCAATGCGCGCAGTTCGACCGTGCGCCGGTTGGTCTCGGCAAGCTGCTTGGTGGCATCCGCGACGAACTTCTGCGTCTGGGCCACCGCCTCCTGGTGGCGCTGCAGCTGGCCCTGCTCCGCTTCGTCCCGCCGGGCCTTCAGCTCGACGTCGAGGTCGGCCCTGGTCTGATCGATCTCGCGCTTGAGCTTGGCGGCTTCGTGCTCTCCCCGCTTGCGGGTGGCCGTTAGATGGTTCTCCAGGTCGATGCGCAGCTGCTCGCTTTCGGCGGTGAAGTCGGCGCGGGTCTGCTCATTGTCCCGACCGAGGTCGGCGTGTGACTGTTCGATCTCGGCCGCGAGGCCCACGCGCGCCTTGTCGACCTCGCGGCTGAGGTCGGCGCGCTGGCGTTCGAGGTCGCGGGCTAGGTCGGTCTGGGCCTGCTCGCTTTCAACGGACAAATCGGCGCGCTGCTGCAGCGTCTCCCGTTCGATGTCGGTTTTCGCCTGCTCGATCTCGATTGCGAGAAGGTTGCGGGCCTGCTCGGTCTCGTGGGCGAGTTCGATGCGAGCCTGTTCGGTTTCCCGGGCGAGGTCTATGCGGTGCTGTTCCGTCTCGGCGGCGAGGTCGATGCGAGCCTGTTCGGTTTCCCGGGCCAGGTCGGCGCGTTGCTGGTCGAGTTCGTGGGCGACTTCGGAGCGGGTCAACTCGGTCTCGCTCGTGAGCCCGGCCGCGACCTCGCGGGCCTCGGTCGCCTCCCGCTGGGCCACCACGCGAACCTCGGCGGCCTCGCGCTCCGCTTCCGAGCGGATCGCGGCGACTTCCCGCTTCACGGTTGCGCGCAGCTCGGCGGCCTCGGTGGCCACCGCTCCGCGGATGGCCGCCGCTTCGTGCACGGCGTCCTGGGTGAGCGTGGTGGAGTCCTCGTGGGCCCGGGCGAGTAAGTCGTCGGCTTCAGCGACGGCATCATTGAGGATGCGGCCGGCCTTGACCGCGGCATCCGACAGTGCCCGTTCGGCCTGCTCCTTGCCCTCGCGGAGCAGGGTCTGCACTTCGCTTGCTGCGGAGGCGCGTAGCCGTTCGGCGTCGATGTCCGCCTGGGCGATCACCCTCGTCGACTGCTCTTCCGCCACGCGCAGGGTGTTCTCGAGCTTGGTGCCGAGGCCGGAGAACGTGGGGCTGCCGACCTCTTCGATTTCCGCGTTCAGATCGTCGATCTGGGTGGTGAGACGTTTGATTTCCTTCTTCGCCTCGGTGCCCTGGGTATTCGCCTGAATCAGGTCGCGGCGCAGTCCCTGGATGGTCTTGTCGACTTCGTCGCGGTCGTAGCCGCGGAATACCTGGGTGAAGTCTGCTTCGTCGTTCGCCACGCTGTCTCCTCAAAATGGGCCTCTGACCCCCGTTTACGGACTGACGAAGGAAGCCTCCACAATTTTAGTCTGTTCAGGAGGCACTGGCGCGTCCCAACCCGAGGGATTATTAGGTGCCTCTCAGGGGCAACCAGTATCGTAAGACGTCCTGTCTGTTGCTGATCGGGCCCGCATCCGGGTCCAACGTGCCCGTGTGCGCGATGAGCGGCCGGCGACACAGGAGGGTTGACGTGCGTTTTGTTCTTGCCATAGTGGCATTCGTCCTTGCTGCGGCAATGATTGTGCTCGGCATCGCCCAGCGGACCATTTTTCTCGATCCGGCCTCGGTGAGCCTGAGCGCATCCGTGGAGGACGCCCGCTTCGCGGTGGTCGAGCCCAGTGCTCTCAACGCCGTGCCGGGAAGCCAGACGATCACAGTCAGCGGTTCCGACACGGTTTTCCTGGCCTACGGGCGCACCGACGACGTCAAGGCGTGGCTCGGAGACGAACCGTACGTCGACATCCGCAAGGACAAGGACACGGTCGCCCTCAGCAGCACACTCATCGATCCGGCTACGGAGGCCGAATCGGCCGCCGAGTCTGAGTCCGGCTCTGCGGCGCCAGCGGACTCCGCGGCTGAGTCGGAGACGGTCACCAACCCGGAGGGCTCCGACCTGTGGCTGCAGGAGTTCACGGCTGAGAACACGCTGACCACCACTCTCAAGGTTCCCGACGGCATCTCCCTGATCGTGGCCTCCGACGGCACGGCCTCCGCGCCCACAGATGTCAGCCTGTCCTGGCCCACCGACAACTCCACACCCTGGGCAGGCCCGCTGATCGTCGGCGGCGCGGCCGTCGGCCTAATCGGCTTGATCATCTACCTCCTGGCGCTCCTGCACCTGCGCCGCTCCCGCGGTCCCCGCCGCAATCTGCCCCGCGGGCCACGGATGCCCCGGCTCCCGCGCGTGCCCCGTCCGAAGGCCATCAAGCCGAGCCAGATCAACGGATCCGGTAAGTCGATCGCTCGGTCCACGGTCGCCATGCCCCTGATCCTGGTCAGCGGTTTGGTGCTCAGCGGTTGCTCGGCCGATTTCTGGCCGGCCACGTCCGCTCCCGACGCCGCCACCAGCGGGACGCCGACTCCGACCGACACCGCCGGCCCGGCCCAGGACGTGCCGCCGCCCGCCGTGACGGTGCCGCAGCTCGAACGCATCGTGGCCGATATCGCCTCGCTGACCGCGGATGCCGATGCGAACCTCAACGCCGACATCCTCGCCACCCGGTTCACCGGCCCGGCACTGGAGAAGCGACTGGCGAACTACAAGATCCGGGGGGCCGACCCGGCCATCGCCGCGCTGCCGGCGCTGCCCACGTCACCCCTCCGGCTCACGCTGCCGCAGCAGTCCTCCACCTGGCCGCGCGTCGTCATGACGGTCCTCCAGGACGAGGCTGACACTGCCGCCGCGCCGACGGCCCTCGTGCTGCGACAGGAGTCGCCGCGGGCCGACTACCTGGTCGAATACATGATTCAGCTTGAAGCGGCCGCCACGGTTCCCAAGGTCGCCCCGGCGACCATCGGCGCCCCGATCATTGCACCCGACTCCACGTTCCTCCTGCTCTCACCCGACCAGGTCGCCGCGGCCTACGCCGACGTGCTCCAGCTGGGGGAGGCCAGCCCCTCCTACGCCCTGTTCGAGGCGGAGGGCGACAGCTTCCGCACCCAGGTCACCGAACTGAAGACCTCACGCCAGGCCGGCCTGCCCTCGACGGCGTCGATCGAATTCGGTGCGGCCGCCGGCACCGGGCGCACCGTGGCATTGGCGACCAACGACTCCGGCAGTATCGTCGCCGTGAGCCTGACCGAGACCGAGACGGTGAAACCGGTGGATGCCGGCGCGACCGTGAGCCCCGAGGGTGCCAGCAAGGCCCTCTCCGGCATCACCGCCACGGCCAAGGGCATCACCAGCACCTACGGCGACCAGCTCCTGTTCCATGTTCCGGCCGCCGGTTCGAACGAAAAAATCGTCTTCCTTGGTTTCTCCCAGGGTCTGATCTCATCAACGGAGCTTCCATGAGTGTTGTCCCCCCGTCCCTGTCCGGCATGAACCTGCGCGGAGCCGTCGACCTGTCTACGCTGGTGAACCGTCCACCGGCGCCGGCCGCGGGCGCACCGCCGGTGCCGGGCGCACCGCCGGCGCCGGGCGTGCCCGGTACACCCGCGGCGGGTCCGGTCGCGGTACCCAGCCTCGTGCTCGAGGGCACGGATGCGAATTTCGGCGAAATACTGGAACTCTCGATGAGTGTTCCGGTCATCGTGGACCTCTGGGCCGAATGGTGTGAGCCGTGCAAGCAGCTCACGCCGATCCTGGAAAAGCTCGTCCTGGAATACGCCGGCCAGTTCGTGCTGGCCAAGGTCGACGTGGACTCGAACCCGCAGCTCACCCAGGCCTTCCAGGCGCAATCGATCCCGACCGTGGCCGCCGTGATCGGCGGTCAGCCGGTGCAGCTGTTCAGTGGCGCACTGCCTGAGGGCCAGGTGCGCGAGGTTCTGCACCGGGTCTTCGAGCTCGCGGCGCAGCACGGCGTCACCGCCATTGCCGCCGCCCCGGAGGCCTCCGGCGACGCCGAAGCGGAGGCGCCGGCCTCCGGAGAACCCGAGCTGCCGCCGCTGCACCAAGAGGCCTACGACGCCATCGACCGCGGAGACTATGACGCGGCGATCGCTCTCTACAAGACCGCGCTGGCGCGGGACCCCCGGGACCAGATGGCCGTCGCCGGCCTGGCCCAGGTGAGCCTCCTGGCCCGGTTGCACGGCAAGACCATGGCCGAGATCCGCTCAGCCGCCGCGGCCGCGCCCGACGACCTGCTAACGCAGCTCGCGGTCGCCGACCTCGACCTCTCCGGCGGTCACATCGAGGATGCCTTCGATCGGCTGCTCGCCCTCTTTCCCGCGCAGGAGCCGGCCGGCCGCAACCTGATCCGCGAGCGCATCCTGGAGATGTTCGAGGTCATCGGCCAAGACGACCCGCGGGTGCCGCCCACCCGCTCCCGCCTCACCGCGCTGCTGTACTAGATGACGGCGTCGAACCAATTCGACGGAGATTTTGGTCTAGAACCGTTTTTTAGTGGTGTCTAGCGCTGATTTCGGCAAAATCTCCGTCGAATTCGTTTGGAATGGAGTCGCTCAGGCCCACGCGTCCGAAGTGGCAAAAAAATGGCCCCGTCGGCGTTTCGACGGGGCCATTTCCGCGCTCTCGCGAACTGGGGCGAAGCGGGTCAGCGTTGCAGGCGCAGCCAGAGACCGGCCAGCGGGGGCAAGGTCACCACAGCGGATGCCGGGCGTCCGGCCCACGGCACGTCGAGCGCGGTCACGGCACCCAGGTTTCCGACCCCCGAGCCGCCGAAGTCCGCGGCATCCGTGTTCAGAATCTCTTCCCACACCCCGGCGAACGGCAGGCCGACCTGGTAACCGTTGTGCGGCGCCCCGGAGAAGTTGAACAGGCAGGCAATGGGGTTGCCGTCGGTGTCCCAGCGCAGGAACGAGACCACGTTCTGGGCGGCCGCGCCGCCCTCGAGCAGCTCGAAGCCGCTCGGGTCGTTGTCCTTAGCCCAAAGGCTCGGGTTCGACCGATACACCCGGTTCAGTTGACCGACAAGCGTGAACAGGCCGCGGTGAGCCGGCTGGTCGAGGGTCCACCAGTCCAGGCCGCGCTCTTCGCTCCACTCGGAGCGCTGCCCGAATTCCTGGCCCATGAACAGAAGTTGCTTGCCGGGGTGCGCCCACATGAAGGCGAGGTAGGCGCGCACGTTGGCGAGCTGCTGCCAGGAGTCACCGGGCATCTTCGCGACCAGCGAGCCCTTGCCGTGCACGACCTCGTCGTGGCTGATCGGCAACAGGAAATTCTCGCTGAACGCGTAGACGAATGAGAACGTGATCTGGTTGTGGTGGTGCGCCCGGTACATCGGGTCGACCTGCATGTACTCCAGCGTGTCGTGCATCCAGCCCATGTTCCATTTGAAACCGAACCCGAGACCACCGGCACTGGTCCGCGCCGTGACCCCACCCCAGTTAGTGGACTCCTCGGCGATCATGACCGCTCCGGGATTGCGCTTGTAGGCGGTGGCCGTGATCTCCTGCAACAGGCTGATCGCTTCGAGGTTCTCGTTGCCGCCGTGGATGTTCGGCTCCCACTGACCGTCTTCGCGGGAGTAGTCCAGGTAGAGCATCGAGGCCACGGCGTCGACCCTCAGCCCGTCGATGTGGAACTCCTCGAGCCAGTAGAGGGCGTTCGCGACCAGAAAGTTGCGAACCTGCTTCTGGCCGAAGTCGAAGACGTAGGTGCCCCAGTCCATCTGCTCGCCGCGGCGACGGTCGGGATGCTCATACAGCGCTTCGCCGTCGAAGCGGGCCAGCGCAAAGTCGTCCTTCGGGAAGTGCCCGGGCACCCAGTCCATCAAGACGCCGATGCCGGCCTGGTGCAGCCGGTCGATCAGGTAGCGCAGGTCGTCGGGGTGGCCGAACCGGCTCGTCGGCGCGTAGTAGCCGGTGACCTGGTAGCCCCACGAGCCGCCGAACGGATGCTCGGTGAGCGGCATGAACTCCACGTGCGTGAACGCCAGTTCGTTCAGATAGTCGATCAGCTGGTCGGCGAGGTCGCGGTAGCTCAGCCCCGGACGCCACGACCCGACGTGCATCTCGTAGATGCTCATGGCCCGGTTGTGGGGGTCGGTGGCCGAACGGTCGGTGAGCCAGCGGGCATCCGCCCACTCGTAGCTGGTCTCACCGATGATGGAGGCCGTCTTGGGTGGGATCTCGGTGTAGCGGGCCATCGGGTCGGCCTTACGCACCCAGTCGCCCGAGCGGGTCATCAGCTCGAACTTGTAGTTGGAGCCGGCGGTCAGCCCGGGCACGAACAACTCCCAGACCCCGGTGCTGCCCATGTTGCGCATGGCGTGCAGCGTGCCGGTCCAGGCGTTGAAGTCGCCGATCACGCGGACGGCCCGGGCATGCGGGGCCCACACGGCGAAGGATGTGCCAGACGTGGTGCCGAGCGGGCCCGCGTTCGGCCGGTAGTGGGCGCCGAGAACATCCCACAGGCGTTCGTGTCGACCCTCGCCGAGAAGGTGCAGGTCGAGCTCGCCGAGGGTGGGCAGGTAGCGATAGGGGTCATCGACGATCCAGGTGGGGGCGTCGCTGTAGCGGGCCTCCAGCAGGAAGTCCTGAAGGCCGAGAGTGCTCACGCCCTGCCAGATACCGTGGCCCAGGTGAGCCAGCTCCACATGCGCGCCCGTGGGCAGCACGGCGAAGACCTCGGTCGCGAGCGGGCGGAGGGCACGGATGACGGTGAGCGGGTCCGCGATACCGGCCTGCTCGATCAGGTGCTGGCCGAGGACCTCGTGCGGGTTGTAGTAGCTGCCGGTGGAGACGGCCTGGAGGACGTGGTCGGCGATGACCGGCAGCTCGAACGGCGCGGGGGAGTGCAGCGCTCCGGCAGGCTTCGGCACGCTCGCCTTGACGGTTCCCTGAGGCTGGGCGGCGCCCGCCTTGTCCAGGGTCTTCTTGTCAGCGGTCTTCTTGTCTGCGGCCCTTTTGGCCGCCGGACCTCCCTGTGCGTGCTTCATTGAGCTGGTCCTTTCACGTGCAGGATGTGCACCGGTTCGGTGAATGCGTTGAGGCGCACGAAGTTGTCGGCCGACCAGGTCCAGATGGCACCGGTGATCAGGTCCTCGACCTCGAACACGGAGCCGTACGGCAGACCGAACCGGGCGACGTCGAGGTGCACGACGGTTTGGCGCACGGAGTGGGGGTCGACGTTGGCGACGATGATCAACGCGTCCGAGTGCCCGCTGCCTGTGAACGGCGCGTCGAGGAATTTGCTGTAGACGAGGATCCCCTCGTCTTCGCTCTCGTGGAGATCGAGGTTGCGCAGCTGCCCGAGGGCCGGGTGCTCGGCGCGGATGCGGTTGAGGAGGGTGAGGTAGGGCGCCAGGGACGCGCCGGCCGCTTCGGCGCCCGCGAAGTCACGCGGCCGGTACTGGTACTTCTCGTTGTCGATGTTCTCCTCGGCGCCGGGCCGGGCCACGCACTCAAACAGGTCGAAGCCCGTGTACACGCCCCAGGTCGGCGCCGCGGTGGCCGCGAGGGCCGCCCGGATCTTGAACGCCGCCGGGCCGCCGAACTGCAGATACTCGGAGAGGATGTCGGGAGTGTTCACGAACAGGTTCGGTCGCAGGAAGTCGGCGGTCTCGTGGGCGAGGCCATCGAAGAATTCCGCGAGTTCCTGCTTCGTGTTGCGCCAGGTGAAGTAGGTGTACGACTGCTGGAACCCCACCTTGCCCAGGCCCTGCAGCAGGGCCGGCCGGGTGAAGGCCTCGGCGAGGAAGAAGACATCGGGGAATTCGGCGTTGATCTCGAAAATCAGCCACTCCCAGAAATCGAGCGGCTTCGTGTGCGGGTTGTCGATCCGGAAGATATTGACGCCCACTCCGATCCAGTACCGCACGATCCGCAGCACCTCGGCGCGGATACCCAGAGGGTCGTTGTCGAAGTTGACCGGGTAGATGTCCTGATACTTCTTCGGCGGGTTCTCGGCGTAGGCGATGGACCCGTCGGGCAGCGTGGTGAACCACTCCGGGTGCTCGGTGACCCAGGGGTGGTCGGGCGACGCCTGCAGGGCCAGGTCGAGCGCGACCTCGAGGCCGTTCTCGCGAGCGACCGCAAGAAAGAACTGGAAGTCGGCGACGGTGCCGAGGTCCGGGTGGATGGCGTCGTGGCCGCCGTCCGCCGACCCGATCGCCCAGGGCGAGCCGGGGTCGTTCGGTCCGGCGTTGAGGGTGTTGTTGGGTCCCTTGCGGAAAGCCAGGCCGATCGGGTGGATCGGCGGCAGGTAGAGCACGTTGAAGCCCATCGCGGCGACGGCCGGAAGCCGGTTAGCCGCGGTGCGGAAGGTGCCGCTCTGCCAGGAGCCGTCGGCGCGCTTCACGGCGCCCTCCGACCGAGGGAAGAACTCGTACCAGGAGCCGACGCCGGCTCGGGTGCGTTCGACCAGCACGGTCCGGGATTCCGAGACCGATTCGAGGCTAGCCATCGGGCGCACGGCGGCCGCGGCAGCCAGCTTCGGGCTGCTGAGCACATCGAAGCGGGCGGCGACGGACTTGGCCGGGTCGACGAGGGACTTCGCGGCCGCGGTGAACGTGCGCCGCTCGTTCAGAGGGCGGGTCTTGACGGCGCTCTCTCGGATGAGCAGCTCAGAGCCGATCAGGAACATGAGTTCCACATCGACCTCGGCGGGGATCTTCAGCGAGGCGTTGTGCCGCCAGGTGGCCCAGTCGTCGGCGTAGGCGCGCACGCGGTAGGTCCAGCGGCCCTGGGTTCCGAGGGTGACGAGCGTCTCCCAGCGGTCGGTGCCGGGGGAGTTCAGGGACATCGGATGCTGCGACTCGGTTCCATCGGGAGCGGTCAGCAGCAGCATGACGCCGATGAGGTCGTGTCCCTCCCTGAACGCGGTCGCGGCGAACGGAACCGCTTCGCCCACGAACGCCTTCGCGGGCCAGAGGTCGTCGTTCAACTGAGGGGACAGATCGAGGATCGGGATACGGCCGATCCGGGGTTCTGCCGGGTCTGTCGTCTGGACTTCCTGAACGGCGCCGAGGGTTTCAGGAGCCGCGCCTGTGCGTTTTACTGTCTTAGCCACCTACTGACCGTAGCGCGGATTGGGGGTGTAATGCTGCCTCTATTCACCCGCCGGACACGCCCCGCGCCTAGGCTGAGGATGTGAAAGCGATCCGCAAATTTACCGTCCGAACCGTGCTGCCCGAGTCGCTCGCCGCGCTCGACGAGCTTGCCGGCAACCTGCGCTGGTCCTGGCATGAGCCGACCCGCCAGTTGTTCGAGCACATCGCCCCTAAATTGTGGCGTGAGAGCGGTACCGACCCGGTCGCGTTGCTGGGGGCCGTCGACACGGCCCGCCTCGAAGCCCTCGCCCAGGACAACGACTACGTGGCGTGGGCGAACGCCACCCGCGACGAACTGCGCGAGTACCTCGAGAAGCCCCGCTGGTACCAGGGGCTCGAGGGCGACAAGCCGGCATCCATCGCCTATTTCTCCCCGGAGTTCGGCATCGCCGCCGCGTTGCCGCAGTACTCGGGCGGCCTCGGCATCCTCGCCGGCGATCACCTGAAAAGCGCCTCGGACCTTGGCGTGCCGCTGGTCGGTGTTGGCCTGTTCTACCGTGCCGGGTACTTCAGCCAGGCCATCTCACCCGACGGCTGGCAGCTGGAGAGCTACCCGCTGCTCGACCCCGACGGCCTGCCGCTGTCGGTGCTGCGCCGGGCCGACGGCTCGCCCGTGCAGGTCTCCCTCGCACTTCCCGACGACCGGACCCTGCACGCGCGGGTCTGGCAGGCGATGGTCGGTCGCATCCGGCTCTTGATGCTCGACACCGACATCCCCGAGAACACCGACGACCTGCGACTGGTCACCGACCGCCTTTACGGCGGCGGCGGCGAACACCGTCTGCTGCAGGAGCTGCTGCTCGGCATCGGCGGCGCGCGCGCCGTGAAGAAGTGGAGCAGCCTCAACGGCCAGGCCGACCCTGAGGTGTTCCACACCAACGAGGGTCACGCCGGTTTTCTCGGCCTCGAGCGCATCTCCAGCCTGATTGGCGAGGGGCTCAGTTTTTCGGAGGCGCTGCAGGTGGCCCGGGCCGGAACGGTGTTCACGACCCACACGCCGGTCGCCGCCGGCATCGACCGGTTCGAGCGCAGCCTGGTGCGGCGCTACTTCGAGACCGACCTGCTTCCGGGCGTCGCCGTCGACGACCTCCTCGCCCTCGGCGCGGAGAACTTCCAGGATGGCAACCCGGACGTCTTCAACATGGCCCTGATGGGCCTGCGACTGGGGCAGCGCGCCAACGGCGTCTCGAAGCTGCACGGCGAGGTCAGCCGGGTGATGTTCAAGGGTCTATGGCCAGGTTTCGACGCCGACGACGTGCCGATCGTCTCGATCACGAACGGTGTGCACGCCCCCACCTGGACCGACCCGGCCCTTCTCGCGCTCGCGCAGAGCCGTCTGGGCACCAGCGACACGTCCGACGCCGATTGGGCGTCGCCCGCCGTGTCCGACACGGACCTGTGGCAGGTGCGCGGCCAGATGCGCCTGCAGTTCGTCGAGGACGCCCGCCGACGGATCGCCGCGGCCTGGGAGGGCCAGAACCCGGGCGGCATCGTGCCGTCCTGGATCGGGCGGGTCTTCGACCCGAACGTTCTCACGATCGGGTTCGCCCGCCGCGTGCCGACCTATAAACGTCTGACCCTGATGCTGCACGACCCCGAGCGGTTGCGCGCGCTGCTGCTGCACTCCGAACACCCGATCCAAATCGTAATCGCAGGCAAATCGCATCCGGCCGACGAGGAGGGCAAGCGCCTGATCCAGAGGATCGTGCAGTTCGCGGCCGACCCGGCGCTGCGCACCAAGATCGCGTTCCTGCCCGACTACAACATCGGTATGGCCCAGCTGATGTACCCAGGCACGGATGTCTGGCTCAACAATCCGCTGCGCCCGCTCGAGGCGTGCGGCACGTCCGGCATGAAGGCGGCCCTCAACGGCGCCCTCAACCTGTCGATCCTCGACGGCTGGTGGCCGGAATACTACGACGGCAACAACGGTTGGGCGATCCCCACCGCTGACGCCGCCGGTGACGCGGCCGAACGTGACCGGCTCGAGGCGGACGCGCTGTACGAGCTGATCGAGCACCAGGTCGCACCGAAGTTCTACGACCGCAACGCCGACGGAGTGCCCGAACGCTGGGTCTCCTCGATTCGGCAGACGCTTGCGAAGCTCTCACCGGAACTCAACGCCGGTCGGATGGTGCGCCAGTACGTGCAGGAGCTGTACCGGCCTGCCGGCACAGCCGCGGCCCGCCTGTCCGAGAACAACTACCGGGCCGCCCGGGAATTGGCCGCCTGGAAGGGGCGGATCGTCTCGGCCTGGCCCGGCGTCGCCGTGACCCACGTCGAATCCGGCGGCGTCGCCCCGGTGCCGCAGGTCGGCGACGAACTGCACCTCCGCGCACACGTGCAGCTGAACGGTCTTGCGCCCGAGGACGTCACCGTCGAGGTCGTCTACGGCAAGAGCCTCACCAATGACGACCTGAGTGACGTCAATACCCTGCCGCTCAATACTGAACCGTTGGGGACCGGTGCGACGGATGCCAGTACGCCGACGCTCTTCACCGGCACGATAGAACTCGACCGTGGTGGCGCATTCGGCTACACGGTGCGGGTCGTGCCGCACAACGCGCTTCTGGTGAGCCCCGCCGAGATGGGTCTGATCGCCGTCGCCGGCTAGCGCTGACCGGCCTCACGAAAAAGCACCTTCGTTCCGACGGAGGTGTTTTTTCGTGCGGTTACGGGCGCGCGATCGCCGCGAAGACCGCGGAGGCGGCCCGGGCCAGATCGGCCGGCGTCAGCTCGATGTCGAAACCGCGGCGCCCGCCGGAGACGAAGACGGTGTCGAACGTCAGGGCGCTCTCGTCGACCACGGTCGTGAGCCGGCTCTTCTGGCCGATCGGGCTGATACCGCCCACCACGTAGCCGGTCTTGCGCTCGGCGAGCGACGGGTCTGCCATCACGGCCCTCTTTGCACCCACGGCGGTGGCCAAAGCCTTGAGGTCGAGCTGGCCGGTGACCGGCACGACGCCGACGACCAGCCGGCCGTCGACATCCGTCAGTAGAGTCTTGAACACCCGGCCGGCGGCGACGTCGAGTTTCTCCGCCGCTTCCAGGCCGAAACTCGTCGACGACGCCTCGTGCGGGTAGGCGTGCGGGGTGAACGGGATGCCGGCGCGCACCAGCGCTACCGTCGCCGGAGTACCGGCGCTTCCCTCCACCCGTTTGGCCACGGTCAGCGGCCCCCGGTCCGGTTGCCCATGGTCCGGTTGCCCACGCTCAGTGCGCCCGGAGCAGCTGCATCGAGGCGGCCGGTACGAGGAACCGGTCGCCGGGGGCGTGCTCGATGACGGCGTCGCTCAGGTCGTCGTGGCTGGAATCCCAGAGCAGCGAGTACGAGGTGACGCCCGTGTGCAGGGGCAGCGTCACCGTCACCTCCTCCTCACGGCCCTGCACGATCAGCAGGATACGGTTGAAATCCTCGTGCTCCGGGGTGCTCGCCGCCAGGTACTGCAGAGTGCGCTCACCGGACGAGTGCCAGTCGTCCTCGGACATGGACCGGCCCTCCGCGTTGTACCAATTCATTTCGCTGGCGCTGAGGGTCGTCTCACCGGGGCGTCCGAACCGTACCGGGCGCAGCGCCGGGTTCTCGCGGCGCAGCTGGAGCAGGCGCCGGGTCACCCGGTGCAGGTCCTCCTGCCAGTCGTCGAGGTCCCAGTTCAACCAGGTGAGCTCACTGTCGTGGCAGTAGGCGTTGTTGTTGCCGCGCTGGCTGCGACCGAATTCGTCGCCCGCGGTGATCATCGGCACGCCGGCCGACAGCAGCAGGGTCGCGAGCAGGTTGCGCATGGCCTTGCGCCGGGCGGTCAGGATGTCCCGGTCCCGGGTCGGACCCTCCGCGCCGTGATTGAACGAGTTGTTGGAGTCGGTGCCGTCGCGGTTCGACTCCCCGTTGCCGACGTTGTGCTTGACGTTGTAAGAGGTCAAATCGGCCATCGTGAAACCGTCGTGGGCCGTGATGAAGTTGAGCGAGGCGAGCGGGCCGCGCTCCCGGGAGAAGGTGTTCGCGGAACCTGCGAGGCGGGTCGCAAAGCGCCCGATCCCGCTCCCGGCGTGCCCGTCGCGGGCGGCCGCCAGGTCGGTCAGCCAGAACGACCGCATGCGGTCGCGGTAGCGGTCGTTCCACTCGGTCCAGCCGTCCGGGAAATTGCCGGTCTGCCAGCCGCCCATCCCGATGTCCCAGGGCTCGGCGATCAGCTTGACCGTCGAGAGTTCCGGGTCGGCCGTGATCGAGGCGAGCAGCGGGCTGTCCGCCTGGAAGTCGACGTTCTCGTCCCGGGCGAGCGTGGCGGACAGGTCGAAGCGGAAACCGTCGATCTGCACCTCGTTCGCCCAGTAGCGCAGCGAGTCGAGCACGAGTCGGCGGGGAACGTCGTGGGAGAAGTTCAGGGTGTTGCCGCAACCCGTGACGTCGATGTATCCGCCGGCGCTGTTCTGCCGGTAGTAGGCGGCGTTGTCGATGCCGCGGAGGCTGCTGACGGGGCCGTTCGGGCCCTCCTCGGCGGTGTGGTTGTAGACCACGTCGAGGATGACCTCGAGGCCGGCCTCGTGCAGGAGCTTGACCATGCCCTTGAATTCCCGGAGCACCGCTTCGGGACCGGCGGCCTGGGACTTCTGGGTGGCGTAGTCGGCGTGCGGTGAAAAGAAGTTGAAGGTGTTGTAACCCCAATAATTACTCAGACCCTGCTTTATCAGGCGCTGCTCGGACACGAACGCCTGCACCGGCAACAGTTCGACGCTGGTCACGCCGAGGTTCTTCAGGTAGCCGATGGTCGACTCGTGGGCAAGGCCCGCATAGGTGCCGCGGAGGTTCGCCGGCACCGAGGGGCTGAGGTTGGTGAGGCCGCGAACGTGGGCCTCGTAGACCACGGTGTGGTCCAGGGCGATCCTCGGTTTGACCGAACCGGCCCAGTCGAAATCGCCGTCGACTACGGAAGACTGCCACTGGTCGGGGCCGACCCGCACGAGTCCCCGGGAATAGGGTTCGATCAGTGTCTTCTCGGGGTGGAAGGAGTTGCGGGGGGCGGTGGGACCAGAGACGCGGATGCCGTAGCGGCGTCCGGGGGAGAGGGTTCGGGAGTGTCCGGACCAGACGCCGTGCTCATCCTTGACCATGGGCACGGTCTTGATGATCCAGTGGGGGTCGGTGGCGTCGAAGATGCACAGGTCGATGGCGTCGGCGGTCTCCGACCACACGCGGAGTTCGCCGCCGTGGGTCGTGACTCGCACGCCGAGGCTGCGCAGGGGATCAGGCGGGGTCATGCGTTCTAGAGTAATGAGTACAGAAGCCGTGATTTACCACCAGGAGACCCGCCGGTGGGACCTGGCGAAACTCGAGCGAGCGCGAAAGGAGCGAGATGGCGATCTATCTGGACCATGCGGCAACCACCCCCATGCTGCCCGAAGCCATTGACGCCTACGTTCGGGCGATGCGGGTGGTGGGCAATCCCGCCTCCGTTCACAGCCAGGGTCAGAACGCAAAACGGATGCTCGAGGAGGCCCGCGAGCAGGTCGCTGCCAGCCTCGGCTGCGACCCGATCGAGGTAGTCTTCACCGGCGGCGGCACCGAGGCGATCAACCTCGGCATCAAGGGGCTGTTCTGGGCCAGGCAGCCGCGCACCCGCATCCTCGTTCCCGGAGGCGAGCACCACGCCACCATGGACACGGTCGAGTGGCTCGATCGGCACGAGGGAGCCGTAGTCGAGTGGCTGCCGCTGGACGCCGTCGGCCGGATCGACCTGGCAGCGGTTGCCCAATCCATCGCCGCGAACCCCGACGACATCGCCCTGATCACCTGTCTCAGCGCCAACAACGAGGTCGGAACCCTGCAGCCGGTCGCCGAGGTGGCCGCGCTCGCCGCGGCGCACGGCATCCCGGTGCACGTCGACGCGGTGGCGGCGTACGGCCACGTTCCGATCGATTTCCACGCCCTCAGCCGGGCCGGCGTGGCCGCGCTCAGCGTCTCGGCACACAAGATCGGCGGCCCGGTGGGGATCGGGGCGCTCGCCCTCTCGCGCCGGGCCACGGTCGAGCCGCTGCTGCACGGCGGCGGGCAGCAGCGTCAGGTACGCAGCGGCACCCAGGACGTCGCGGCGGCCGTGGCGTTCGCGGTCGCGGCAAACGCCCTGCACGACCTTCCGGCGGAGAACGCGCGGATCTCCGCGCTGCGCGAGCGACTCGTCGTCGGCGTCTCTTCGGCCGTACCCTCCGTTGTGGTGAACGGCGACCCGGACCCGCAAAACCATCTGCCGGGCACCGCGCATTTCAGCTTCCCGGGCTGCGAGGGTGACTCGCTCCTGTTTCTGCTCGACGTGGCGGGTATCTCGGTGTCCACGGGATCTGCCTGCCAGGCGGGCGTGGCCGAGCCCTCCCACGTGCTGCGCGCCATGGGCCGCAGCGAAGTGGAGGCGCGCGGCGCCCTGCGGATCACCCTCGGCCGCACCAACACCGAGGCCGACGTCGACGCTCTGCTCGCCGCCCTCCCGGCCGCCCACGTCCGGGCGGCCCGGGCCGGCCTGGCCGACCGGATGCCGGGCCGCTGAGCCGCGCCGCGGCATCCGTGCTCTGCTGCACGTCGTCGCTCCTCACCCGCGGCGCAGCTGCCGCGCGGCTGACGTGGCGGTGCTGGACGGCTTGGGCCTACACGTGTAAGGTATTTTTTGCAGGTAGATGGATGTCGAGGGGAGCGTGGGCACGATGACGCTCGACGAGGACATCGCCCGGCTGTCCGCCCTCGCCAACCCGCACCGGTTCCGCATCATCGCCCTGCTGGCGGAGGAGTCCCTCCATGTGAGTGAGCTCGCCCGCCGGCTGGGGATGTCCCGGGCCCTGCTGTACATGCACCTGCAACGACTCGAATCGGCCGGTTACGTGACCGGGCACCTCGAACTCTCCGACGACGGCAAGGCCCTGAAATTTTTCGAGGTCGTTTCGTTCGAGGTCACCACCAACGTCGCACGCATCGTTGCGGCGGTCGCAGCCGACACAGAAAGCACACATTGATGGACAACATTCCCTGGTTCGCCTGGATCGCCATTGTCGGCATTATCGCCGGCGTCACATCGAGCATCGTGGCGGCCGTGCTGCGGTCGCGCGAGAAGCAGGCGGAGTTCGCCGAAGCGGCGGACCTGCGCGGCCTCGTCGAGCAGAGCACCGCGAGCAACCAGGCCGTGCTCGACCGGCTCGCCCTGCTGGAGCTTCGCCTCGCCTCGATTGAGCGAACCCTGACCGATATCCCCTGACACTGGCCCTGGCCCTGGCTGGTGCCGCGGGCGTCTGTCGTCGCTTGTCCCGGCCCATCGTTTCGTTGCGCGGGGGCTGCGCCGCTGCGCGCCTGGCACGCCACGCGCGCAGCGACGCAGTTGCCGCGCTGGGGCTGCGCGAGGGCTGCGCGAGGGCTGCGCGGGGGCGCTCACCCGATTACACTCGTCAAGTGAAGGTTTTGGCAGCAATGAGCGGTGGGGTGGACTCCGCCGTCGCCGCAGCCCGCATGGTCGAGGCGGGACACGAGGTGGTCGGGGTGCACCTGGCCCTCAGCCGGATGCCCGGAACCCTGCGCACCGGCAGCCGCGGCTGCTGCACGGTCGAGGACTCGATGGATGCCCAGCGGGCGGCCAACATCATCGGCATCCCGTACTACGTCTGGGACTTCTCCGAGCGGTTCAAGCTCGACGTGGTCGACGATTTCATCGCCGAATACGCCGCTGGCCGCACCCCGAACCCCTGCATGCGCTGCAACGAGCGCATCAAGTTCGCCGCCCTGCTCGAAAAGGCCCTCGACCTGGGCTTCGATGCCGTCGCCACCGGTCACTACGCCACGATCGTGACGGATGCCGACGGCAACCGCGAGCTGCACCGCGCCAGCGCCTGGGCCAAGGACCAGTCCTATGTGCTCGGCGTGCTCACGCAGGACCAACTGGCGCACTCGATGTTCCCGCTCGGCGCGACGCCGTCCAAGGCTGAGGTGCGAGCGGAGGCCGCGGCGCGCGGTTTCTCGGTGGCGAACAAGCCCGACTCCTACGACATCTGCTTCATCCCCGACGGCGACACCCGAGGCTGGCTGGCCGAGCGCGTGCCGCCGGCGACCGGGGACATCCTCGACCGGGACGGCAACACCCTCGGCACGCACGACGGGGCGGCCGCGTTCACCGTCGGGCAGCGCAAGGGGCTGCAGATCGGCACCCCGGCCGCCGACGGCAAGCCCCGGTTCGTGCTCGAGGTGCGCCCGATCTCCAACACCGTCATCGTCGGGCCGAAAGAGGCGCTCGCGATCAAGAAGATCGCCGGCACGAAGTTCACCTGGTGCGGCGTGGCCCCCGCGCACCCGGAGATCGCCTTCGACTGCGACGTGCAGATCCGCGCCCACGCCGACCCGGTTCCCGCCGTGGCCCAGGTCGTTCCGCTCAAGGCCGGCTCGTCCGCCGAGACCAGCGCGAGCCGCGGGAGCGGCGCCACCACCGAGCTCGTGATCATCCCGGCCGAGCCGCTCACCGGCGTCGCGCCCGGGCAGACCGCCGTCGTCTACCTCGGCACCCGCGTGCTCGGGCAGTGCACCATCGATCGCACGGTTAGTGCCGTCAGTGCGGTCGCCGTCGATGCATAGCCCGGCGCCCGACCCGGCGGCAGACGCGCCCCTGCACGTCGCCGCGGCCGAGGTCTCCGACCTGACCCAGCGCATCCTGGAAGCCCGGGACGCGTACTACGACCGCAACGAGGCCGTCATCACCGACGCGGAGTACGACGCGTTGGTGCACCGCCTCGCCGAGCTCGAGCGGGAATTCCCCGAGCTGGCCAGTCAGGACAGCCCCACCCAGACCGTGGGCGGCCGCGCCGAGACCAGCCTGTTCGATCCGGTGCAGCATGCCGAACGCATGCTCAGCCTCGACAACGTCTTCTCGCTCGACGAATTCGGCCTCTGGGCCGCGAAGGTCGAACGGGACGCCGGGCGACCCGTGCACTACCTCTGCGAGCTCAAAATCGACGGACTCGCGATCAACCTGCGCTACGAGCAGGGGGTGCTGGTCAGCGCCGCCACCCGCGGCGACGGGGTGGTCGGCGAGGACGTCAGTGAGAACGTCGCCATGGTGCCCGGCATTCCGAGAAAACTGCGGGGCACCGGGCATCCGCCCCTGATGGAAGTGCGCGGTGAGGTGTTCTTCCCGGTCGCCGAATTCCTCGAGCTCAACGCGCAGCAGGTCGCCGCCGGCGAACGCGTCTTCGCGAATCCGCGCAACGCGGCGGCCGGCTCCCTGCGCCAGAAGGCCGAGGGTAAGGCCGCGGAACCGCTGCGCCTGATGCGGGCCAGGCTCGGCCGGCTCCGGATGCTGGTGCACGGCATCGGCGCGTGGTCCACCCCGCCGGTCGCGTCCCAATCCGGGGTCTACGAGCTGTTGCAGGGCTGGGGTCTGCCTACCAGCAGCTACTACCGGGTGGAACCCTCCGCGGCTCTCGCGGCGGACTTCGTCGCGTACTACGGCGAGCACCGCGCCAGCGTCGACCACGAGATCGACGGCATCGTGATCAAGGTCGACGAGCTGGCCCTGCACGCCGAACTCGGTGCCACCAGCCGGGCGCCGCGCTGGGCGATCGCCTACAAGTACCCGCCCGAGCAGGTCAACACCAGGCTGCTCGACATCGTCGTCAGCGTCGGCCGGACCGGCCGGGCCACGCCGTTCGCCGTCATGAAGAAGGTGCGGGTCGCCGGTTCCGAGGTACGCCAGGCCACCCTGCACAACCAGGACGTGGTCCAAGCCAAGGGCATCCTGATCGGCGACATCGTCGTGCTGCGCAAGGCCGGCGACGTCATCCCCGAGGTGCTCGGCCCGGTGGTCGAGCTGCGCGACGGCACCGAGCGAGCCTTCGTCATGCCGGTGAACTGCCCGGAGTGCGGCACGCCGCTCGCCCCGGCCAAGGAGGGCGACATCGACCTCCGCTGCCCGAACGCGCGCAGCTGCCCGGCTCAGGTGCGCGGCCGGGTCGAGCACATCGGCTCCCGCGGCGCCCTCGACATCGAGGTGCTCGGCGAGGTGGCCGCCGCCGCTCTCACCCAGCCCACCCGTCCGGTGGAGCCGCCCCTGCCCACCGAGGCCGGCCTTTTCGACCTCACCCTCGACGACCTGCTGCCGATCGAGGTCATCGTGCGGGACGCCGAGACCGGGCTGGCCAAGGAAGAGGATGACGGCTCCGTGCGGCTGCGCACGCCGTTCCGGCGCAACCCCACGGCCGCCGAGAAGAAGAAGGGCGTCGAGGGACCGCAGCCGTCGTCGAGTGCGCAGAAGCTCCTGCGCGAGATCGAGCTGGCGAAGACCAAGCCGCTGTGGCGGCTT
Organism: Cryobacterium sandaracinum; assembly: GCF_004403415.1. NCBI lineage: Bacteria > Bacillati > Actinomycetota > Actinomycetes > Micrococcales > Microbacteriaceae > Cryobacterium > Cryobacterium sandaracinum. The sequence continues at coordinate 129,871 of NZ_SOGO01000031.1, read as the reverse complement.
CTGGTGGCCCTCAACATCCGTCACGTCGGGCCGGTGGCGGCGCGCGCCCTGGCCGGCCACTTCGGTTCTCTCGAGCTGATCCGGGCCGCGTCCCGCGAGGAGCTCGCCAAGGTCGACGGGGTGGGCGGCATCATCGCCGACGCCATCATCGCGTGGTTCGAGGTGGACTGGCACCAGGGCATCGTGGAGCAGTGGACGGTGGCCGGCGTTCAGTTCCGCATATCGGAACACCCCGGTCCGGGAGCCGCTGCGGCGGCCGGGGGAGTGCTGGCCGGGCTCACGGTGGTGGCCACCGGCTCGATCGAGGGCTACACCCGGGAAGAGGCGCAGGAGGCGATCATTTCCGCCGGGGGCAAATCCGCCGGGAGCGTGTCGAAGAATACCGACTTCGTGGCCGCCGGTCCGGGCGCGGGGTCGAAGCTGGCCAAGGCGGAGGCGCTCGGCCTGCGGATCCTCGACGCCGCAGAATTCCACCTGCTGGTCACGAGCGGCCCGGAGTCCCTGGCCGAGACGACGGCCGACGCCGACGCCGACACTGACCCGGTTTGATTCAACGGCTCTTCTCACCCGGCACCTCTGACGCGTCGACCCAACCGAGCACCATCCGGGTGAACAGGTCCACATCCTCGATGCTCCAGACATGGTGCATGCCGGGTGCGGTCCAGGCGCGAGTCTGCGGCAAATGGGCGAGCAGCGCGGGAAAGCTGTCCCGGACGAGGCGGGACTCCCGTTCGCCCGCCACCGCCAGCAGGGGGCCGCGGTAGTCCTGCAGCCTCTCCGGGACGCCGCCGCGGTTCACCTCGGCGAAGACGCGCCGGGCGTTGTCGGTTCGGAGGCTCAGTCCGTGTTCCACGAACAGGTCGACCGCGTCGGCGGGCAAGCCGAAAGCCTTCGCCTGGGCCCGCCAGTACCAGGGGCGGTCCCAGAGCCGCAGTTGCATCGTGCTCAGGAACCGGGCCGTGCCGTGCACCCCGGTGAGCGGCACGCCGGACACCAGGCAGGAGTGCAGCAGTCCCGGGTGCCGGGCCATGACGTGCGTGGCCACGAGGCCGCCCAGGGACAGCCCCACCAGATGGGCCCGGCCGCCGCGCGCGTGAGCGGCGATGATGCCGGCCACATCGTCGGCGGTCTGACCGAGGGAAAGCCAGTCCTCTCCGGCCCGGGCGCCGAAACCGGGCAGGTCGGGGGTGAGCAGATGCCGGTCGGGCATTCCCTCCACCTGCGGTCTCCAGGACCACGACGCGACGCTGCCGCCGTGCAGGAACATGATCGTGTCGGTCCCCGTGGTGTCAACGCCGTGCTGCAGGGGATAGCGGAATTTCAGGCGCTGGCGGGGACGGCTCATCCGAGGGCCTCCTTCGTCTCGACCAGCCACGCGAGTTCCGCCTCGGCGTGGAGGATTCCGTTCCGCAGCGTTGCGAAGCGCAGCCTGCGTCCGAGGTCGTCCGGGGCACGATCGTCGGGCTCGCGGTGGGCCTGCTCCTGCTCGGCGACGGAACGCAGTGCGGCCAGCATCGCGGTGGCCTGGCCGCGCCGCGCCCGCATCAGTGCCCGGGTAGCCGGCACCCCCAGGGTGCCGACGAAGAACAGCCGCATCAGGAACGCGTCGTGCGAGGTTTCGGGTTCCAGCGGCGCCCGCAGCCAGTCGCCCAGGGCCGTCCGGCCGGCCGAGGTGATGTGGTGCTCGCGCCGGTCGGGGCGTCCCTCCTGCGGAATGACCTCGACGTCGGCGAGACCGTCGGAGACCAGTGCCGCCAGCGTGCGGTAGATCTGGGATTGGTCGGCGGACCAGAAATGGGCGACGGATGCCTCGATGCTCTTTTTGAGGTCGTATCCCGTCATCGGTGCGAGGTCCAGGATCCCGAGCAGGGCGATTTTCAACGACATGTTTATATGGGATCACACCTATATAGGTTTATGCAAGTATCAACTTTGGCGCGATTGACCCTCGATCGGGGGTCTCCCAGACCCACTGTGGGGGCACGGCCGCACCATCCGTTTCAGTAGTCTGGAGACGCAATGCTTGTCTGTTAGGGGCCGGGTTGTTTTGCTACTCGGTGTTCGTGAGGGGACGTGCCCAGGTTTGCTGTTAGAAGCGGCGGTTCTAACGCTCTCCCTGGCTCTCAATGGAGTCAGTGAGACCTCTGGCGCGCACGCTCTCAGCACCACAGTCCAGGGCCAGCCGGTGCCGAACCGGGGCGCCGAACCCGCCGCGGCGGAACCGTTGTGGCTGAACCTGTCGGCGCGCACCGGCACCTCGGTCGCGGTGCCCGGCGCCGGCGACCCGCGGGTGTCCGCGCAGCCGATCGCATCCGTGCCGAAGTCCGCCACGGTCGCCACCGTCGAATCCGTGCGGGGACTGACCGGAGCCAACCTGCTGGCCGGGCTGTCCACCCTCTCCGTGGCCGACATGGCCGCGTTCGTGGAGCAGTCCCCCGGCCAGGTCGACGCCCTGTTGACGGCGCCGCCCGCAGCCTCCGCGGTGGCCGGCCTCTGGACGGAACTCGGCGCCTCCGAGCGGTCGTCGCTGCTGGCTGCCGCACCCAAGCTCGTGGGCAACCTGGAGGGTGTCCCCTTCCGGGAGCGGGGCAGGGCCAACGCCCGCTACCTCACGCAGAGCCTGGCCGACGTCACCCAGCGGCTGGCCGACGCGACCGACGACAGCGAGCGCACGCTGCTCAACCGAGAACTCGCCGTCCTGACCCAGGTCAAGGCGGCACTGAGCACCCCCGACGGCGCCCCGCGCCGTTCCTTGATCCTCCTCGACCCCGCAGGCGGCGGGCGTGCCGCGATCGCTCTCGGCAACCCGGACACCGCCGCATTCGTCACCTATCTGGTACCCGGCATGAACTACACCGTCGAGCAGCAGATCGTCAACTGGGCCGACACCGCAGACGCCGTGTACACGGAACAGATCGCGGTGCTGCGCGGGGGGGCGCCGTCCGGGCACGCCCTGACCGGCGGCATCCGCGCCGCCGGCGTCGCCACGATCGCCTGGATCGGCTACGAGGCCCCCACGGTGTTCACCGTGGGCGGGACGGGCCTCGCGGAGGTCGGCGCCGACTTCCTGGAGCAGTCGGCTCTGGGCATCGCGGCCGACCGAGGCACGCGTCGGCCCTTCGTTTCGGTGCTCGCGCACTCGTACGGGTCGACCGTGGCGCTCACGGCGCTGGCCCGCGGCACGTTCGGGGTGGACGCCCTGGTGCTGGTGGGGTCCCCGGGCAGCCAGGTGCAGTCCGTCGCCAGCCTGAGCGTCGCGCCGGGCAGTGTCTATGTGGGCAGCGCCGACTGGGACCCGACCGTGAACAGCGCTTTCTTCGGCAGCGATCCCGGTGCGGAGTCGTACGGCGCGAACACCCTCGGCGTGTCCGGCGGGAACGATCGGATCACCGGCTCCTGGCTGAACGGATCGGTCGGCCACAACGCCTACTTCGACGTTGGAAGCGAGTCCCTGCACAACATGGCGTTGATCGGAACCGGCAACGCGGATCTTGTCACCGACGGCTCCGAATAGAATTGGGGAATCCACCCTCGACGATCGTACGGAGCAACATGTCTGAAATCACGGCCGAGCAGGTTGCCCATTTGGCCAACCTTGCCCGGATCGACCTCAGCTCGGAGGAGATCGCCCGCCTCACGACTGAACTCGGTCAGATCGTTGACTCGGTCGCGAAGGTAGCCGAAGTGGCCACGCCGGATGTGCCGGCGACGAGCCACCCGATGCCGCTGACCAATGTCTTCCGCGCCGACACGGTGGTCCCCTCGCTCACGGTCAAACAGGCGCTCTCCGGGGCTCCCGACCGGGACGGCGACAAGTTCCGCGTGCCCGCAATCCTGGACGAGGAGTAATCCATGACCAACGTGATCAAGCTGTCCGCCGCCGACCTCTCGGGTCTGCTTGTCGAACGGTCCATCAGCTCCGTCGAGGTGACCCAGGCTCACCTGGACCAGATCGCGGCCGTCGACACCGGTGTGCACGCGTTCCTCCACGTGGCCGGCGAGGCCGCGCTCGCCGCCGCAGCCCGCGTCGACGCCCGGCGTGCCGCCGGCGAGGTGCTCGGGCCGCTCGCCGGGGTTCCGATCGCCATCAAGGACGTGCTCGCCACCATCGACATGCCCTCGACCGCCGGTTCCAAGATCCTCGAGGGCTGGATCCCCCCGTACGACGCCACCGTGGTCAGGCGCGTGCGCGACGCCGGGCTGATTTTGCTCGGCAAGACCAACATGGACGAGTTCGCGATGGGCTCGTCGACCGAATTCTCCGCCTACGGCCCGACGCACAACCCGTGGGACTACGACCGGATCCCCGGCGGCTCCGGCGGTGGCTCCGCGGCCGCGGTCAGCTCCTTCGAGGCGCCGCTGGCGCTCGGCAGCGACACCGGCGGCTCGATCCGCCAGCCGGCCGCCGTCACCGGCTCGGTCGGCGTCAAGCCCACCTACGGCGGTGTGTCCCGCTACGGCTCGATCGCTCTCGCATCCTCGCTCGATCAGGTCGGCCCGGTGACCCGCACGGTGCTCGACGCCGCCCTGCTGCACGACGTGATCGGCGGGCACGACCCGCTCGACTCGACGTCGCTCACGGACACCTGGCCCTCGATGGCGGCCGCCGCACGCGCCGGCCTCGCTGACGGGGCGCTCACGGGGGTGCGGGTCGGCGTGATCAAGGAGCTGAGCGGCGACGGATTTCAGGCCGGAGTTGCGCAGCGCTTCACCGAGACCCTCACGTTGCTTTCCGCGGCGGGCGCCGAGATCGTCGAGATTTCCGCCCCCAGCTTCGAGTATGCGATCGCTGCCTACTATCTGATCCTCCCGGCGGAAGCGTCGAGCAACCTGGCGCGCTTCGACTCGGTGCGCTTCGGCATCCGGGTCAACCCGGAAGACGGCCCGCTGACCAGCGAACGGGTCATGGCGGCCACGCGCGACGCCGGCTTCGGCCCCGAGGTCAAGCGCCGCATCATTCTCGGCACCTACGCCCTCAGTGCCGGCTACTACGACGCCTACTACGGCAGTGCGCAGAAGGTGCGCACGCTGATCCAGCGCGACTTCGACGCGGCCTTCTCGAAGGTTGACGTGCTGGTGTCGCCGAGTGCGCCGACCACCGCGTTCAAGTTCGGCGAGAAGATGGCCGACCCGATGGCCATGTACCTCAACGACGTCACCACGATCCCGGCCAACCTTGCCGGGGTCCCCGGCATGAGCCTGCCGATGGGACTCGCGCCCGAGGACGGCCTGCCGGTCGGCCTTCAGATCATGGCGCCCGCGAAAATGGATGCTCGTCTCTACAGCTTCGGAGCCGCCGTCGAGGCGCTGCTCGAAGCATCCTGGGGGCACACCCTCCTCAGCCGGGCGCCGGAACTGGCGCGGAGAGAAATGTTCGCCGGCACAGCCACAAGCACAGCGTTCACGAGCACAGAGGGAGCCGTCTGATGAAGAAGGCCGAACTGATGGACTACGACAAGGCCCTGGAGCTGTTCGAGCCGGTGCTCGGCTTTGAGGTGCACGTCGAGCTCAACACCAAAACAAAGATGTTCTGCGGCTGCGCGAACGAATTCGGCCAGGGTGCCAACACCAACACCTGCCCCACCTGCCTGGGTCTGCCCGGAGGGCTGCCGCAGGTGAACGCGAAGGCCATCGAATCGAGCATCCGTTTAGGGCTCGCCCTCGGCTGTGAGATCGCGGAGTACTCGCGGTTCGCCCGCAAGAACTACTTCTATCCGGACACCGCGAAGAACTTCCAGACTTCGCAGTACGACGAGCCGATCGCGTTCAACGGTCAGCTCACGATCGAACTCGAAAGCGGACGCCTGGTCACGGTCGACATCGAGCGCGCCCACATGGAGGACGACGCCGGCAAGCTCACCCACGTGGGTGGGGCGACCGGTCGCATCCAGGGTGCCGACTACTCGCTGGTCGACTACAACCGCGGCGGAGTGCCGCTGGTCGAGATCGTCACCCAGATGATCGAGGGCGGTGAGGCGGACTCACCCGAGATCGGCCGCACCTACGTTGCCGCCATCCGCGAGATCGTGAAAGCGCTCGGCGTCTCCAACGCCCGGATGGAAGAGGGCAACGTGCGTTGCGACGCGAACGTGTCCCTGCGCCCGCGCGGCTCGAATGTGCTCGGTACGCGCACCGAGACCAAGAACGTGAACTCGCTGCGTTCGGTCGAGCGGGCCGTGCGGTACGAGATCCAGCGTCAGGCGGCCCTGCTGCACGCCGGTGGAACCATCACTCAGGAGACCCGGCACTGGCATGAGGACACCGGCATCACTTCGGCCGGCCGGCCCAAGTCCGACGCCGACGACTACCGGTACTTCCCGGAGCCCGACCTCGTTCCCGTGGCCCCGTCGCGGGAATGGGTGGAAGAACTCCGTGCCACCCTGCCGGAGCCTCCGGCCGCCCGCCGCAAGCGGCTTCAGGCCGAATGGGGCTTCGCCAACCTCGAATTTCAGGATGTCGTCAACTCCGACCTCCTCGACGTCGTCGAGGCAACCATCGCAGCCGGCGCCGCAGCCCAGGCCGCCCGCAAGTGGTGGACCGGCGAGGTTGCCCGCCTTGCGAACGCCTCCGGTGTGTCCGCCGACTCGCTTGTGCAGCCGGCGCAGGTCGCCGCACTGATCGAACTCGTCGTGGCCGGAACGCTCACCGACCGCCTGGCCCGGCAGGTGCTCGAGGGCGTCATCGGCGGCGAGGGCACTCCGCTCGAGGTCGTCGAGTCCCGCGGTCTCGCGGTCGTCTCGGACGATGGCGCGCTGATCGCGGCGATCGATGAGGCTCTGGCCGCCCAGCCCGATGTTCTGGCCAAGATCCGCGACGGCAAGGTTCAGGCGGCCGGAGCCGTGATCGGCGCCGTTATGAAGGCCATGCGCGGACAAGCGGATGCCGCGCGCGTGCGCGAGCTCGTGCTCGAGCGTGCCGGAGCGGCCGAGTAATGGGCCTCGGGAACACGCGCCAACCTGCCGCCGACGGGTACCCCGGTTCCCAGCCGGGTGCCCTCGGTGTGGGAGCGCAGGTCGTGGTGCGCTTGGACCGTGGTCGGTATCCGGACGCCGACGCCGAAGACCCGAGCGGAGTGATTGTGGCGGCCGGAGAACTCCAGGGCGCGGCCCTGTACGCCCCCGTTTCCGGACGGGAAACCGTATGGATCGTGGAATTCGACGAACCCTTCTACGGTCTCGACGGTTCTGGCCCGCACGCGTCGGCTCGGGTGGCGCAGAGCTCGCTCGAAGCCGCCCCCGAGGCGTAACCGTCGTGGAGCAGAAGCGCCCGGCCACCGCGCGGGACATCCGTCGCTGGCGCCGCTACCTGGCAGACGAACGGGCCGAAGCGACGGTGTACCGCGACCTCGCCGGACGCCGTAGCGGCGAGGAGCGCGAGATCCTGCTGGCTCTGGCCGACGCCGAGGGGCGCCACGAACAGCACTGGCGGCACCTTCTCGGTGACCAGGTCGGAGCCCCACACCGGGGCGCGATCCGCACCCGTTTCCTGGGGTTCCTGGCCCGCAGGTTCGGATCGGTTTTCGTGCTTGCCCTCGCCCAGCGTGCCGAGGCCCGCTCCCCGTATGACGCCGATGCCGACGCCACAGACACCATGGCCGCCGACGAGCGCATCCACGAGGAGGTCGTGCGTGGGCTGGCCGCTCGCGGCCGGCAGCGGCTGGCTGGCACGTTCAGAGCCGCGGTCTTCGGGATCAACGACGGCCTCGTCAGCAACCTGGCCCTGGTGCTGGGCATCGGCGCCACCGGAGTGCCCGCCGCCACGATCCTCTTCACCGGTATCGCCGGTCTTCTCGCCGGGGCACTCTCGATGGGTGCCGGCGAATATGTTTCGGTACGGTCCCAGCGTGAGCTGCTCGAAGCCTCAACGCCGAATCCGGCCTCCCGGACTGTGCTGGCCCATCTCGATTTGGCTGCGAACGAACTGACCCTGGTCTATCGCGCGCAGGGGATGCCCCCGGAGAAAGCGGAGATCCATGCACGCGAGGTTCTGCGCACGGTGGCCATCGCGACCGGCCCGGTCGACGTCAAGAAGACCGGCGGCCTGGCTCCGGCGGTCGACGAGCACGAAGCCATCGGCACGGGAATCGGAGCGGCCACGTCGAGCTTCTGCTTCTTCGCCTCCGGGGCGATCCTGCCGGTGCTGCCGTATCTGTTCGGCCTCGACGGGATCACCGCGGTCATCGCGGCAGCCGTGCTCGTGGGGCTCGCCCTGCTGGCCACTGGCGCCATCGTCGGGCTGCTCTCGGGCGGGCCGCCCTGGCGGCGCGCCATCCGTCAGCTCATCATCGGTTTCGGTGCCGCCGGCGTCACCTATCTGCTGGGTCTTCTCTTCGGAACCTCGATCGCCTAACGCTGCTCCCGAGCCGCCGTGCTTGAGGTGGCCGCAATTCCGCTCAGAACGGCGCCGGTTGCTTCGTGTGCGCCTGCCGCACGGTCGGCTCCTATTCGGCCCTTTTTCCGGTGCACGGATGTTCGTGGCCGGTTCGCTGAGGAGGGTGCGCCCGGTCGGTGAGGTCCACTGCAGGGTTCTGCCGGGCAGGGGCACGAAGCTCCACCGGGTCTCGGACTGCTCGCTATATATGGGCTTCATGAGGGAGACGTTACGGGTACCCACTGACATTCGATGCCCCAGGTCGGCGACCGTCAGCGCCCTGTGGATAACCCGATCAAACTCATATTGCGGAGGAGGAGTGGTGCTCGCTGCGGGGCCTGCTTCGGGCATCCGTGATGGGGCGCGCCACCCGCATCCGTCCTCACGGTATTACGGAGATTTTTGGGGAAACGCCGGTCTGGGCGGCGTGTTGCGACAATCTCCGAAGTAAGTGACTACGGCCGCGACGGGTGCTCCGGGCTGGGCGGCAACGAGAGCGCCTGCGACTTCACGGTGAACCCCGACCAGTGCGAGATCTCCCACGCCGGCGACGAGGAGTACGCGGCGTAGATCTGGTACTGGTCCACTCCCATTGAGGACTGCCTCGACGGCCGCACCGATGTGAAGTGCACCGACTACTCCGACTGGACGACCGCCTGGCAGGAGATCAAGGGTTAGCGCGGCATCCCCATCCGGCCGAGCCGAATCGGAGGAATCATGACGGGTGACACGGCGACGCCGGGGCAACGGATGCCGGTGCCGCCGCACCGGGACACGCTCGCCCGGCGGGATTCGATCACGCTGAGCCGGCATCCGCGGCTTCGCCTGACGCTGATGCTGTCCACCCCTCTGCTCTGGCTCGGCCTGATCTACATCGTCGCCCTCGTTGCCCTCGTTGCCCTCGCCGCCCCGCTGATCACCTCTCTGTGGACGGTCGACAGCTTCACGGGCACCACCACACGGTCCTGGACGCTCGATAACATCATCACCGTGCTCCGGTTCGCTCTACCAGACGGTGACGACCTTCACCGCGGGGGCGGGCATCAAGACCCTGCCGATCTGGATTCTGGACAACCTGTTTCGCCCCAGCCAGGCACCGATCGTCAACGTCATCGCCGTGGTGCTGGTGCTGGTGCTGGTGTCGATCGTTTCGATCTACATCGCCCAACGCATTACCGGCTCGGAAAAGGAGAGCCGTTAGCCCCACGCCTGGCAGGTGCAGCCCGCGGGCTACGGCCGGCGCGGATCCCGGCCGGTCAGGGCGAGCAGCCGCGTCTGCAGCGGCGCGTTCTCGTCGGATGGTATCGGGGAGGCGAAGAGGCCGCTGGCCTCGAGGGTGTCCCGCTGGGGCTCGAAAACCGTCCAGACCGCCTCGATCAGGGCCGGGTCGAGGGACTCTTCGGCGGCCGTTGCCCGCGCCAAGTCCCAGGAATGGATCGTGACGTCGGAGACCTGCTCGCGCAGGTAGTCGGATGCCGCCACCGTGTCATACGACAGGGTCACCGGTGCGTCGGCCGGGGTCGTTGCCCAGGCTGCGGCCGCCAGCGCCGAATAGATGGCCCATTCCTTCGCGAGGTCCGGGCCCAGCGGGGTGAGTGAGCGCCGGGCGTCGAGCACCGAAAGGCCGCGCAGCAGCGCGGGGACCCACTGCTGTTCCAGCACCACGTGGCGGACCAACTCGGTCACGGTCCACTCGGTGTCCGGTGTGGCGGCGGCCCAGTCGGTGATCATGTCGACGCGGGCCCCGAACTCCTCGGCGGCCTTTTTCTGCAGCGCAAGCCAGTCATGCGTCATGGGACTCCCTCGGTAGAACGGGTGGAACGGATGCCCCTGCAACGCTACAACCGGCATCAGTCACCGTGCATTCCGTCACCGTGCATTCCGCCCCGGCGCTGTTTACGTTCTCCCGTCGCGGAATCGGTCGCGGCCTGTCGCCGGTCCGGGCTAGGGTCTCTCCATGAGCAGGCAGGACGCATGAGCAGGCAGGACGCATGAGCAGGCAGGACGGCAGCGATCGCACGGTCTCGACAGGCGCGGTCGACGACAGCACCGCGACCCTGCTCCACATCGACCTGGACGCGTTCTTCGCGTCAGTCGAACTTCTCGATCACCCCGAACTGGTGCACCGCCCGGTGATCGTGGGGCACCGGTCCGGGCGCTCGGTGGTCACGGCGGCGAACTACGTGGCCCGGCGCTACGGCGTCAATTCGGCCATGCCCATGGCGCTCGCCCTGCGGCGCTGCCCGGAGGCGGTGGTGCTCGAACCGCACATGGGGCGGTACAAGGAATACTCCGACCGGGTGATGCGCATCTTCGAAGAGTTCACGCCGCTGGTCGAGCAGCTGGGCATCGACGAGGCCTTCCTCGACGTGGCGGGTGCCCGGCGCCTGCACGGCACCCCGGCCGAGATCGGCGCGAAGATCCGGGCCCGGGTCAAGGCCGAAACCGGGCTCACCTGCTCGGTCGGCGCGGCGAGCACGAAGTTCGTCGCCAAGATGGCGTCGGGCCGGGCGAAACCCGACGGCCTGCTCGTGATCCCCGCCGACGAGACCCTCGCATTCCTGCATCCGTTGCCCGTCGGCACCCTGTGGGGGGTCGGCGCCACGACCGAGCAGGCGCTTCTCGGGCAGGGCCTGCGTCAGATCGGTGACCTCGCCCGCACCCCGCTCGCGGTGCTGCAGAAGTGCGTGGGCGACGCGTCGGGCCGCAAGCTGCACGAGCTTGCCTGGGGGAGGGACCCTCGGGTGGTCACGGTGGAGCACGAGGAGAAAAGTGTCGGCCACGAGGTCACCTTCGAATACGACGTGACGGATGTCGCCCGGCTCCGTAGCGAACTGCTGCGGCAGTCCGTTGCGGTGGCTGCCCGGCTGCGCCGCGCAGGCCTCGTCGGCCGCTGCGTGGTGCTCAAGGTGCGCTACACCGACTTCAGCACCGTCACCCGCTCCCGCACCCTGTCGGAACCGACCAGCGTCGGACGCCGGATCTACGAGGAGGTGGCTGCCAGCTTCGAGGCTCTGGCGGCCTCCGGCATCCGGGTGCGCCTCATCGGCGTGCGCGTTGAGCAGCTCAGCGGTGGCGACGGCACTGGCACCGGTCTCTGGGACCCCGACGACGACTGGCGGGGAGCCGAACGGGCCGTGGACTCGGTCACCGCAAGGTTCGGGCGCGGCACGGTGCGCCCGGCGTCGCTGCTGGATCCGGACACACCCTGATCAGGCCCACTCTGATCAGGCAACCGCAAACCAGACAGGGGGTAGCCTGAATCCATGACTAGCCTTCCAGAGAAGTTCGCAGATATCTCTCGTACCGCCGGCGTCAGGTCGGCCTACGGTGATCCGGTCCAGGTGGACGGCGTCACCCTGATTCCCGTTGCTCTCGTCTACTACGGCTTCGGCGGTGGCGAGGGTGACTCCGCCGCCACCGGCAGCGGGTCCGGCGGCGGGGGCGGCGGGGCATCCCTGCCGATCGGCGCCTACGTCAAATCGGGCACGACGGTGCGCTTCGAGCCCAACGTCATCTCGTTGCTCGCGGTCGGCATCCCGTTCCTCTGGGTGGCCGGCAAGGCGATCTCCCGCGTCGTCCGCGCCCTCAAACGCTAGCAGCGAAGGCTCCCAGCCGCCCGGTCGCCCCGCCACTCCGACTGAGGATGTCGGGCTGCTGACTGCGCTCCGGCGCTAGCAGTGCCCGCCGGCCAGCTCGATGAGTGAGTCTCCATGGCCGAGGTTGAGGGGGGTTCGCGGATCGCGGGCTCCGTTGCGCTTGTTCCCGATTCCGACGCGCGTTTTCCCGCGGACAGCGACGCGGTGGATGAACGTAGGCTCTAACCGCCGCGTCTTTCGAGTCCGCGGACCTGCGGCACATCCGTCCCGAACGAATTCGACGGAGATTGTGCCCTGAACAGCGCATTTGGGCTCAAAAACGGGTGTTGATCGATGAATCTCCGTCGAATTGGTTCGGTGCCGGGCACGGCGTTCCGCCCGTGACGACCAGCAGACACTCCGGCTGAGGGAGTTGGGCGGCTGGGTGCGCTCCGGCCCTGTCAGTGCCCGCCGAACCGCTCGTCGCGAGCCGGATCGGCCCCGAACACGTCTGGGACGCCGTCGTTGTCGGCGTCGAGCGCCTCTTTGGCGGCGATGCGCCCGTAGTGCCGGTTGCGGCTCCGCAGCACCACGGTCGCGAGTAGTGCCGCCAGCAGCGAACCGGTCAGGATAGCCACCTTGGCGTGTTCGTCGTGCGGACTACCCTGCCCGAAAGCCAGCTCGCTGATCAGCAGCGACACCGTGAAGCCGACACCGGCGAGCATGGCGACGCCGATCACATCCACCCAGGCCAGGTCCGGGTCAAGGGCGCCCCGGGTGGTCTTGGTGACCAGCCAGGTGGCGAGCATGATGCCAACCGGCTTGCCCACCACCAGGGCTACGACGATTCCGATCGCGACCGGGTCGGTGAGGGCCGTTGTCAGGCCTGACACGCCGCCGATCGTGACCCCGGCGGAGAAGAACGCGAACACCGGCACGGCGAAACCGGCCGAGAGCGGGCGGATGCGGTGCTCGAGGTTCTGCGCCAGGCCCGGGCCGGCGTCGGGTCCGCCGCCACGTCGGCTGCGCAGCACGGGCACGGCGAAGCCGAGCAGCACTCCGGCCACCGTGGCGTGGATGCCGGAGCCGTGCACGAGAACCCAGGTGGCGAGGCCGAGCGGCAGCAGAACGGCGCCCGCGGCCCACCTGGTGGTGCCGAACAGATAGGAGTGCGTATGCGCCAGAAAGGCGAAGAGGCTCAGCGGCACGATGGCGAGCAGCAGCAGAACAGGCTGGAGGTCGCCGGAATAGAAGAAGGCGATGATGGCGATGGCGAGCAGGTCGTCGACCACGGCCAGGGTCAGCAGGAAGATGCGCAGAGCGCTGGGCAGTTTGGAGCCGATCACGGCGAGCACGGCCACGGCGAAAGCGATGTCGGTGGCGGTGGGGATGGCCCAGCCTCGTAACATTTCCGGCCCCGAGCTGAACACGATGGCGGTGAAGATCACAGCCGGAACGATGACGCCGCCGACGGCCGCGGCGACCGGGACGACCGCGCGGCTGAAGGTGCGCAGATCGCCGGCGACGAACTCACGCTTGAGTTCGAGCCCGGCAATGAAGAAGAAGATCGCCAGGAGTCCGTCGGCGGCCCACGCGCCGAGGCTCAGATTGAGGTGCCACGGCTCGTAGCCGATCTGAAAGTCCCGCACCGCATAGTAGAAATCGGAGGCCCCGGTGTTGGCCAGGGTCAGCGCGAGAACCGTCGCCACCAGCAGGAGAGCGCCGCCCACGGTCTCTTTGCGCAGGATCGTCGAGACGTGCAGGTACTCGGGATAGCTGCTGCGGCGAAAGACGTTAAGTTTCGGGGTGGGAGGAAGAGGTGATGGTTTCGGCATGGACGAGCCTCAGTCAATCAGGATTTTGTGGCACACGGACATTGCTGTCGACCAGACTTCCCGACACACCACGTCGAGCGTACCGCGTTCGGGCGGTCAACGCCGCCCGCGCCAGCTACACCGCCAGCGTCCCAGCCGCTGGCGGGAGCCCGGCCCTTCCCGCCAGCTGCGGGGGATGTGCCAGGGTCCGCGCACGGGTAGCCCGCGTCGCATCCGTCGTCGCCGCAAAATGAAGTGGCGCAGCAACAGAAGCAACAGCCCGGCGAGGATCAGGGGAACGGTGAACGTCATTCGCGCCCGACAGTGATGCGGGGGCGAGGCGAGGACTCCATCCCGCGAGTCTAGGCCGAGGTCTATACTTGAATCGAACACGGGAGTCCGGTCAACCGGGCTGAGAGGAAGCTTCTGAAGCTTCGACCGTCGAACCTGATCTGGATCATGCCAGCGCAGGGAGGCAAATTTTCTCGTTCCCGTGCCCTGGAACCATCTACGGAAAGGGCACGACCAGTGCACGCTACAACAACTCTTCTCACCTCCACCACGTCCCGCCAGCCGCGTAACTTCCGGTGGCGGGTCGTCGACATCGTCATCGCCAGTGTCATCGGCGTGGCCAGCGGGCTCATCTTCGTCGTCTGGAACCAGGCGTACAACCCGCTCAGCGGCCTGCTCACCCCGCTGCTGCCGGGCCTGCAGGCTCTCCTGGGCGGCGGATGGCTGTTCGCCGGCGTGCTCGGCGGCCTCATCATCCGCAAACCCGGCGCCGCGCTCTACACCGAGCTGCTGGCGGCGGTCGTGTCGACTCTGGTCGGCGGCACCGCCTGGGGAGCCACCATCCTGGTCTCCGGCCTGGTGCAGGGTCTCGGCGCGGAGCTGGTCTTCGCGCTGTTCTTCTACGCCAACTACCGCCTCGTCGTGGCCCTGCTCGCCGGCGCGGGTGCCGGCCTTGCCCTCGCCGTCAACGACCTGTTGCTCTGGTACCCCGGATCGGCCGTTCCCTTCATCACCATCTACACCGCCTCCTCGATCGTCTCCGGCATTGTCGTGGCCGGACTGCTGTCCTGGCTGGCCATGCGTGGCCTCGCCCGCACCGGGGCACTGTCGCGGTTCGCCGCCGGGCGATCGAACCGCACCCAGGTCTAGGGGGACGGCGATGACACCGGCAGCAGCGGCATCCGTCTCGGGAGCGTCCGTCGTGGCCCGCGGCTGGGGATGGCGGCATGCCGGGCGGCGGGGCTGGGCCGTCAACGGCCTCGACCTGAGAATCGAGCCGGGCGAGCGCGTGCTGCTGCTCGGCGCCTCCGGGGCCGGCAAATCCACTCTGCTGCACGCCCTCGCCGGGGTTCTCGGCGGCGACGAGGAGGGCGAGCAGCGCGGTCAGCTGCTTGTAAACGGCGCCGAGCCGACCGCAGCGCGCGGCCAGGCCGGGCTGCTCCTGCAGGACCCTGACTCCCAGGTGATCCTGGCGCGGGTGGGCGACGACGTCGCCTTCGGCTGCGAGAACCTGGGGGTGCCCCGCGAAGAGATCTGGCGCCGGGTGAGCGACGCCCTGGACATGGTCGGCCTGAACCTGCCGCTCAGCCATCCGACGTCGTCGCTGTCGGGTGGACAGAAGCAGCGCCTCGCCCTCGCTGGGGTGCTGGCGATGCGGCCGGGGCTGCTGCTGCTCGACGAACCCACAGCGAATCTCGACCCTGGAGGCGTGCTGGATGTGCGCGATTCCGTTGCCCGCGTGCTCGAGAACTCCGCGGCGACGTTCATCGTGATCGAACATCGGGTCGCCGTCTGGCAGAACTTTGTGAACCGGGTGATCGTGCTCGACGCGGCCGGGGGAGTGCTGGCCGACGGCCATCCCGACGACGTGCTGACCAGGCAGGGGGAACGGCTCGCGGCCGCGGGTGTCTGGGTGCCCGGGCGGGGCAACGGCCTGACTGCATCGCGGCGCGAGACCAGCTCGGCGTCGGCGCCCGGCTCGGTCCCTCTGCTCCGCACGCCCGGCCTCGCGGTCGCGCGCACGCGCGCCGACGTGCTCGCCCGGGACATCGACCTCACGGTGCACGCCGGCACCGCTCTGGCAGTCACCGGACCGAACGGCGCCGGCAAATCGACCCTGATGCTCACCCTCGCCGGCCTGCTAAAACCGGCCGGGGGAGCGGTTCTCGCGAGCCCGGAGTTCGCCGGCGGGGCCGACGAGGAACCGATCCGCTGGAAGTCCCGCCAGCTGCTCACCCGCATCGGCACTGTGTTCCAGAGCCCGGAGCACCAGTTCGTGGCCGCCACCGTGCGGGCCGAACTCGCCGTAGGGCCGCGCGCCCTCAAACGGCCGGAGGCGAACATCAATGCCCGGGTCGACGAGGTGCTGCAGCGCCTGCGCCTGGATCACCTGGCCGAGGCGAACCCGTTCACCCTCTCCGGCGGAGAGAAACGTCGGCTGTCGGTGGGCACCGTGCTGGCCACCCAGCCACGACTGCTCATGCTCGACGAGCCCACCTTCGGCCAGGACCTGCGCACCTGGCGGGAGATCGTGGCCCTGCTCGACGAACTCCTGCGGGAGGGCACCGCGGTGGTCGCCGTCTCGCACGACACCGACTTCGTGGTCGCCCTGGCTGACCGGGAGTACCATCTGGCCGGGCGGGCCGGCCGCAGCGTCACGCCGCGGGCGGCGGTGTCCCGGTGAGCGTGCTGACGCCTGCCCGGGGAACCCAGGCCATCTTCCGGATCAACCCGGTCGCGAAGCTGGCCGCCGCGCTGCTGCTGGCGGGCGTGCTCATCCTCACCATCGACTGGGTCTCCGCAGTCGTCGCCCTCGCCTGCGAGTTCGTGCTCTTCTTCTGGGCCGGGCTGTCCCTGAAGGCCTTCGCGGTGCGCACCCTGCCGGTCTGGATCGCCGCACCCACCGCCGGCGTCACCACCCTGCTCTACGGGCAGGCGGCCGGGGCGGTCTATTGGTCTTTCGGGCTGGTGAACGTGACCGAGGGATCACTCGAGCTGGCCATCGCCACGACCCTGCGCATCCTCGCCATCGGACTGCCGTCGGTCGTGCTCTTCGTGACCGTCGACCCCACCGACCTGGCCGACGGCCTCGGCCAAGTCGTGAAACTGCCGGCCCGCTTCGTGCTTGGCGGTCTGGCCGGGCTGCGCCTGGTCGGCCTGTTCCTCGAGGACTGGCGCGCCCTCGAACTGGCCCGGCGGGCCCGCGGCATCGCGGACCGCGGCGTCCTGCGCCGGCTGCTCAGCCAGGCCTTCGCCCTGCTGGTGCTGTCGATCCGGCGCGGCAGCAAACTCGCGACGGCGATGGAGGCCCGCGGGTTCGGCGCCTCGGTGCGGCGCACCTGGGCCCGCCCCTCCAGCTTCCGGGGGCGCGAGGTGGCCCTGGTCGGCATCGGTCTGGCCGTGGCCCTGCTCTCGGTGAGCGTCTCCGTGGCGACGGGAAGCTGGAACTTTGTCCTCACCTGATCTGCCCACGGCCGCCCTCGAACCGGCCGCCCCCGATCCGGTCGGTGACCGACGGATGCTGCTGGCCCCCGTGCTCCGCGACCTTGCCGCCGCCGGGGTGGCGCCCGTCGTTCTCATCGACGGGCCGAGCGGCGCCGGCAAGAGCACCCTCGCCGACGCGCTTGTCGTCGCCTGGCCGGGACCGCTCCGGCCCACCCTGGTGCGGCTGGATGACATCTACCCCGGCTGGCAGGGGCTGGACGCCGCCGTCACGCACCTGCGCGAACAGGTGCTCGCCCCGAGAAGACTGGGCCGGCCCGCCGCCTGGCGGCGCTATGACTGGGAGCGGCGCGAGTTGGCAGAATGGCACCCGGTCGACCCGGCCCGCCCGCTGATCGTGGAGGGCTGCGGAACCCTGGCGGCCGCCCACGCGCCACTCAGCGACATCCGGGTCTGGCTGGCCGCCGACGACCGCATCCGCAAGCAGCGGGCCCTCGCCCGGGACGGCGAACTGTTCCGGTCGCACTGGGACCAGTGGGAAGCGGGCTGGGACGCTTACCGAGAGCGGGAGGCGCCCGAGCGGCAGGCGACGATCCGGCTGGCCGGGACCCCGGACATCCGTCGCCCGTAAGTCGGTGCCCGGGACTAGGTTGGAGGCATGGCTGATCAAGGTGCTGAAAATGTCGTTTACACCGCGGAATTCATTGACGGTCCCCTCGCGGGCCAGGTCGACACCCGGGTGCTGATCCAGGGCAAACATGACGCCCGGGTCAGCATGATGGCCGCCGTCGAGGGGGTCGAAACGCTGTTCTGGTACGACGAGGAGGACGTGCGCGATGTGCAGGGCCGCGTGCACGTGCGCTACCGGTTCGACGCGGGCGAGAGCGACCCGTTCCTGCCGACCGGCGAGCGCGAGTAGCCGCAGACCAGTAGCCGGCGGGCGGTCGCGGCAGCCTTTCGCCGCTAGCGGTCCGCGGCGATCAGCGCCGAGATCATCGGCACGGGGTGCAGGAGCCGCCAACCGAGGCCCGGCGCGCTGATCGTGCGGTCGAGCACCAGCGTCGACGTCACCTCGGTGCCCCCGGTCTCCACCGTGACCCGGCCGACGGTCTTGCCCGCCCGGCCGGTCGACACCGTCTCCAGGATCACCTCCGCGTCGCCCGGCGCCTGGGCCTGCCAGCCGTACGTCGTCGTGGCCGTGCGCACGGTTCCGGAGGCCTCGGCCCCCCACGGTGTGCTGAACTCCACGTAGGCGTCACCCTGGGCGAGGGTTGGCAGCTCGCGTACCCCGGCGCGGGCGCTCTCCATCAGGGCGGTGACGTCACTGGTCAGGGTGTCGTAATCGGGTTCGCCGAGCAGGGCACCGGCAAAGGTGTAGGTCGAGTCCGGGCCCTGCACCTGACCGGTGAAGAGAAAACAGACGCCCGCCCCGTCCGTGTAGCTGCGGGTGATGCCGGTGACGCCCTCCTCGGCCAGGAACGCCGTGGTGTTGTCCACGCCGCGCTGGCCCACCAGGGCGGAGGCCGGCTGGGAGAGGATGGCACCGATCACCGGGTCGGCGGCGGCCAGGCCGGCCAGCCGGGCAAGGTCGGTGGCCGTTCCGACGCTTTCGTCGTTGAGCCCGGTGGCGTCGGCGACACGAGTGCCGTCGAGGCCCTGCTTGCCCAGCCAGGCGTTGGCGGCGGCGCTGTAGGCGTCGAGGGAGCCGAAGGCCCAACGCGCCAGCGTGTCGGCGTGATTGTTGCTGGAGCCGAGGATCATCGCCTGGAGCAGCTCGGTCTCGGTCCACAGTTCGCCCGGGAAGACCACGACGGTGCGGGCACCGGAATTGCCGTAGTCGATGTAGTCCTGGTAATCCGCGGCCGTGATCGGGATCTGAGGCCCCGTCTCACCAAGGGTCAGCGGTTTCGCGTCGAGCACGACCAGGGCGGTCACGATCTTCGTCGCCGCGGCCATCGGCAGCGGTTCGGCCGTGCCGGCCACGGCGAGAGGCAGGGTGGTGGCGAGAGCGTCGGCGTCCAGCGCCGTCGTCTCCGGGAAGGCCGGATCGGGTGTGACCGTGGCCAGGCCGATGACGGCGCTGCCGCCGGTGGCCGGCAGCGCGGGCGGGAACGGAACCGACTCGCCGGCCGCCGGCGTGACCAGCGTGGCGGTGGCCTCAGGCAACGGCCCCAGTAGGGTGGCCGGCCCGTAGACGCCGACGGACAGGATGACGAGGGCGCCGACCGTGGCGCCGATGACGCGGGCAGGCCGGGATCTACTCATGACGCAAGGCTAACGGTGGTTGGTCATCCCCAGCCGAGGTCGTGCAGCCTGTCGTCGTCGATGCCGTAGAAATGGGCGATCTCATGCACCAGAGTGATGTGCACCTGGTCGCGCAACTCCCCGAGATCCGCGCAGAGCTCCAGCAGCGGCTCCCGGTAGAGCACGATCCGGTCCGGCATCTCACCGAAGCCGTACTGCCCGCGCTCGGTCAGGGCAACCCCGTCATAGAGCCCGAGGGTGTCCATCGTGCCGTCTTCGGGTCGGTCCTCGACCACGAAGATCACGTTGTCCAGGCCGTCGACCATGTCGTCGGGCAGGAGGTCGAGCTCGTCGACGACGAGACGCTCGAACTCCTCGTGAGTCAGCTGCGGCATCCGTTCAGCATCTCACATTCGTTCAGCCTCTCAGGGAGCCGGTCAGCCGTTGATCGTGATGGTGCTCAGGCCGCCGTCGGTGACGCCCCAGGTCTTGAGGATCTCGCCGTAGGAGCCGTCGTCGACCATGGACTGCAGGGCAGCCTGCACGGCCGCTGCCATCCCGGAGTCCTTCGCCACGGCCATGCCGTACGGTGCCTCGTCGAAGGAGGTGCCGGCCTTCTGCAGCTTGCCCGCGGTCTGCTGGATCGCGTAGAGGGTGACCGGGGAGTCTGCGCTGAAGGCGTCGGCCTGGCCGAGCACAGTGGCGTTCGTGGCCAGGTCCTGGGTGTCGAACTTGAGCTTGTCGATCGGGGGCTTTCCGGCGGCGACGCATGCGGCGCTCTTGGCCGGGATTTCGTCGGTGTCCTCGTAGGTGGTGGACTGCACGGCGATCTTCAGGCCGCAGGCGTCGTCGGGGTCGACGGTGGTGCCGGTGGCGGAGGCCCACTGGATGCCGGCCGTGTAGTAGTTGACGAAGTCGACCTGCTCCTGGCGCTTCAGGTTGACGGTGAAGGACGAGTTTCCCAGGTCCATCTCGCCGCCGATGATGCTCGGGATTATGGTGTCGAAATTCGCGACCTTGTAGTCGGCGGTCAGACCCAACTTCGCGGCAACCGCGGCGCCGAGTTCGACTCCCCAGCCGATCGGGTTGCCGGAATCGTCCTTGAACTCGTTGGGGGAGTAATTCGGGCTCGTGCCGATCACGAGCGTGTCGGAGGCGCGGACCTTCTCCGGGAGCAGCGCCGAGGCGGCGGCATCTTCGGTCACGGTCTTGGCGGGCGCGGTGGCGTCGGCTCCGGGAACCGGCACAGTGTTGTCGACGCAGCCGGTGAGCAGGGAGGCGGCCACCGCAGCGACGGCGGGGAGGGCGAAACGAGCACGCATGGAGAGATCCCTTTCAGCTGTCCCGGACGCCGTTGGATCGGCGGGGAGGCCGAGGCGAGGACACCATTTCGGTGAGGCGTTTCGATGCCGGAAATGCGAACGCGCGGCCGGATCCGAGGGCCCGGTCGCGCGTTCGATGGACTGTTTCTGCGTGTTTCAATTGGGGTGAGTAACGGGGCTTGAACCCGCGGCCTTCCGGACCACAACCGGATGCTCTACCAGCTGAGCTATACCCACCATGCGCTGCTTTCTCACAGAGAAGGCAACTTGACAAGTGTATTACATGTTCGCAGCGAAAATGTTCACGGCTTCGGCCGCGCTGTTCTTCGCCTGTTGGCTGGACGGCCCGGGGTCGGCCACGAACACGGTTTGGCGGTAGTACGCCAGTTCGCGGATGGATTCGAGGATGTCAGCCAGGGCGCGGTGTCCGCCGTCTTTCGCGGGGGCGTTGAAGTACACCCGAGGGTACCAGCGGCGTGCGAGTTCCTTGATCGAGGACACGTCGACGTTGCGGTAGTGCAGCTGGGCGTCGAGGCGAGGCATGAATTTCATCAGGAAGGCCCGGTCGGTGCCGATGGAATTTCCCGCCAGCGGAGCCCTCTGCTCGGCCGGGATGAACTGCAGTACGTATTCCAGCACCAGGGTCTCGGCCTCGGCGGCGCTGATTCCGTTCGGGATCTCGTTGATCAGCCCGCTGGTCTCGTGCATGTTGCGCACGAAGTCGTTCATGTTCTCCAGCGACGCCTGATTCGGCTTGATGATGAGGTCGAGTCCCGGGTCGATGATGTTCAGGTCGTAATCGGTGATCACTACAGCGATCTCCACCAACTCGTCGGAATCAATGTCCAAACCGGTCATCTCGCAGTCAATCCACACCAACCGGTCACTACTTTTTTTCATGTGCCGAGTCTAACGGCGGACGCCGACCGGCCCTGTTGCGCTGATCCCGGCAGCGGTGCGACTGAGACGTTCGCTCCGTAGACTACCTCGCATGGAATTGACGTACTTCTCCTCCGCCTTCTGTGAGCCCTGCATGCAGACCCGGGCAGTCCTGGCCGAGGTCGAACGCCTCGTGCCCCAGGCGACCGTGCGTGAGCTCGACGTGGTGCGGGACGTCGCGGAAGCCGAGGCCGACGGCATCCGGATCACCCCCACGGTGATCATCCGGGACGCGGCCGGGATCGAGGCCTTCCGGGCCACGGGTGTGCCGACACTCGCCCAGGTGCTCGTGGCGGCCGCGAAGGCCGTTTGAGCGCCGGCGGGCCGGGTCTGCGGTATTGTTGATCGTTCTTCGCCCCCGTAGCTCAGTGGATAGAGCAGCGGCCTTCTAATCCGCTTGTCGTAGGTTCGATTCCTACCGGGGGCACCGCACAACACCCGTGAATCCTGTTGCTCTACCCTCGGTTTGGTAGATTCGGGAAATGCGAGAACTACAGGCGCGAATCATCGCGGAGCTGAACGTGTCCCCCCATATCGATGCATCCTCCGAGGTTCGCCGCAGAGTGCAGTTCCTCGCGGACTACCTGCTCCGAACGGGGGCACAGGGCCTCGTGCTCGGCATCAGCGGGGGTCAGGATTCCAGCCTGGCCGGCCGTCTGTGCCAGCTGGCCGTGGAGCAGCTCGCCGAGGCGGGACATTCGGCCATCTTCCAGGCCGTGCGCCTGCCGTACCGGGTGCAGCGGGACGAGGAGGACGCGCAGCTCGCCCTGGAATTCATTCGTCCTGCGTCGACCGTCACCTTCGACATCAAGCGCGCCGTCGACGGCATCGAAGCGGAATTCGCCGATGCGACGGGCCGCCCGCTGCCGGACTTCGACAAGGGAAACGTCAAGGCCCGGGTGCGCATGGTCGCCCAGTATGCCCTCGCCGGCTCGGCCGGCCTGCTGGTCGTGGGCACCGACCACGCCGCCGAGGCGGTCACGGGATTCTTCACCAAGTACGGCGACGGCGGCACGGACATCCTGCCGCTGACCGGACTGACCAAGCGTCAGGGGCGAGCGCTTCTGGTCGAGCTGGGGGCGCCGGACCGGTTATACCTCAAGGCGCCGACTGCCGACCTTCTCGACGACAACCCCGGCCAGACCGACGAGGCCAACCTGGGGTTGCGGTACGAGCAGATCGACGACTTCCTGGAAGGGCTGCCCGTCGACGATCTCGTCGCCGAGACGATCGAGAACCGCTACCTCGGCACCGAGCACAAGCGCCAGGTCCCGGCATCGATGTTCGACGAGTGGTGGCGCTGACTCGTGAGAGCTGTGAGCCGCCGCCGCCTCGCTCGGGAGCGCGGCGGCGGCTCACGGACGTCTAGCTCTGGAGCGGGGTGGGGCGCACTTCCAGTGCCTGCACGTCGTCGAGGAGGCGCTGGGTCTCCGTCGACGCCGAGGCCGTTCCAGACGCATATTGTAGCGGGGCAGGCACGGGCGCGGCCGGCGCGGCGGTGAACTGGTCGTGGTGCTGCTGGGCGGTCCAGGCATCCTGCTCGGCGAGGAGGTTCTTCTCGGTGCTGTTCTTGGAGACCTTCCACCGGTCGAGGTCGCTCTGGAAGATCTTGCGGGTGCGGCCCGGCTTGTCCTGCCATTCGACCAGGCGGTCGCGGAACTCGAGCAGCGCGGGCTCGAGCTGGTACCCGAACGTGGCCGAGGTGCGCTTGAGCTCAGCGAGTTGATGCGCGGCCCAGTTCGCGGCGACGCCCGAACCCTTGATCGGCAGGAGGCGTAGCTGCACGTCGGCCTGGCCCACCGCGCGGTCCGCCATGACCTGCTCCTGCGGCGTGAGCGAGTTCCAGACGGATGCCTCGGTCGCGGCATCCACGAGGGTGCCGATCACGGCCGCCTTGAGAGCCCGGTCGTTCTGCGCCAAGAGGCGTTTGATCGCCCCGCGGGAGATCACCGCCGCCAGAAGGCTGGCGACGACGATCGAGACGATGAGCACCACGGCGCTGAAAACCATGGACTGATTGCTGGCTGCCGTGAGCCAGGATACGAAACTATTCCACCACTGCATGAGCGCACTTTACCGGCGTCTCGTCCCGATCTCCGGGAGCGGCGCGGCGTGCCCTGCGGAGAGGTGCGCGCAGTCAGCGGAAGCAGTCGGCCGCGTCGTCAATGCGCCAGAACGAACCGACGTTCATTGTGCGGGTGGCGGCGAGCAGGCGCCGCGCGGCGAAGTGGTCGCCGTCGACCTCGGTGCGCCGCTCGATGTGCCCGAGCACCATGCCGGACCGGTTCGAGACCCGCCAGAGGCCGTCTTTCACGGGAACAAACTGCAGACCGCGGATGACCGGCAGTCGGGGAAGTGGGGACGCTGGTGTGGACATGGAATTCTCCGAGAACGACCGTACGCGGGTGAGGGTCCCCTCAGGCTACGGAGAGCCACCGACAGTGGTTTCGGCGCTACCGCAGAGGTCCGTTCAGCAAAACCATGTCCTGGCTGGCCAGGTCGAGGTCCACAACCCGGTTCGGACGTGCGGTCTGGGCGACGACGATGCCCGCGAGCACAAGGACCACCCCCGCCATCTGCAGCCCGTCGAGGGACTCGCCGAGCCAGAGGAACGCGAACGCGAAGGCGAAGATCACCTCTGAGGCAGACACGATGCCGGCCGCCGTGGCAGTCAGTCGGCCGAGCGCCATGTACGAGAACAGATACGGGGCGAAGGAGCCGAACACGCCGTTCCACAGCGTCAGCAGCCACAGCGGGAGAGACACCGCCCCGAGGTTGCCGTTCAACGCGACATCCTGAACCAGGGTCTGCGGCTCGACCTGCCACCAGGCGCTGAACACGAGCCAGAACGCGCTGGCGAAAAGCATGGACCAGAACGACACGGCCAGTGGCGAGGTCGCGGCGACCTGCCGCTCCCCGACCAGGAAATACACTGCCAGGCAGATTGCGGCGAGGATTCCCGCCAGCACACCCAGTTCAGAGAGGGTGCTGGCCCAGATCTGGGCGACGACGGCCATGCCGATCAGAACGCAGCCGATGGCCAGCCAGATGCGGGATTTGACCCGCTCCTTGAAGACGAACCGGGCGACCAGGGCGACGATCAGCACCCCGGTGTACTCGAGCATGAGCGCGATGCCCACCGGCAGCAGACTGATCGCCACTGCGTAGAACCACTGGATCAGGGCGACCCCGGCCACCCCCAGGATGGCCATTACCGCGAGCTGGCGCAGGCTGATGCGGAACGCCCGCCGGTTGGTCACGAGCAACAGACCGCCGGCCAGGAGGGCGACGACCGTGACCCGGAAGAAGGTCAGCTGGGCCGGGGACAGGCCCGCATCCACGATCACCTTGGTGGTGCTGCCGTTGAGGCCGAAGAGCAGCGACGCGAGGAGAGCGTAGAGGTAGCCCACTTCGCTCAGCCCAGACCGGTGCCGTGCACGGCGTACGGTTCGATCTCGTCGATTTCGATCTGGGTGAGAGGCGGGGCATCCAAGGCCGCCACGGTCTGCTCGAGCTGGTTCAGGCTGCTCGCGCCGACCAGCACACTGGTCACCGACGGCTGGCGCAGGATCCAGGTGACCGCCAGCTGGGCCAGCGTCTGGCCGCGCGCGGCGGCAATCTCGTTCAGGGCGCGGGCACGGCCCTGGTAGGTGTCGGTGAGAACGTCCTCCGACAGGAAATCGCTCGTCGCGACCCGCGAGCCTGCCGGAACGGTGCCGTCCAGGTAGCGGTCGGTGAGAAGTCCCTGTGCGAGCGGCGAGAAGACGATGCTGCCCATGCCGAGCTCGTCGAGCACGGGGAAGAGCCCGTCTTCGATGTGGCGGTCGAACATCGAGTAACGCGGCTGGTGGATCAGGAGGGGGATCTTGTGCTCGGCCAGCGCCGCCGCCGCGGCCCGCGTCTGCTCGGGGGTGTAGCTGGAGATGCCGACATAGAGGGCCTTTCCCTGCTGCACCGCCGACGCCAGCGCGCCCATGGTCTCCTCGATGGGAGTCTCCGGGTCCGGCCGGTGGGAGTAGAAGATGTCGACGTAGTCGACGCCGAGCCGGCCCAGGCTCGCGTCGAGGGAGGAGAGCAGGTACTTGCGAGAACCGAAGTCGCCGTAGGGGCCCGGCCACATGTCGTAGCCGGCCTTGCTGGAAATGATCATCTCGTCGCGGTAGGCCCGGAAATCTTCGGCGCAGATGCGGCCGAAGTTGGTCTCGGCGGCTCCGGGAGGAGGACCGTAGTTGTTGGCCAGGTCGAAGTGGGTGACCCCCAGGTCGAAGGCACGGCGCAGGATGGCGCGTTGGGTCTCGATCGGGCGCTCGTGGCCGAAGTTGTGCCAGAGGCCGAGAGACAGCGCCGGCAGTTTGAGGCCGCTCCGTCCGACGCGTCGGTAGGTCATGTCGGCATAGCGGTTCGGAGCTGGCACGAAGGTCATGCCGTTACTCTAGGGGTGTGCAAACTTTTGTGGTCGCAGGTGGATGTTTCTGGTGTCTCGATGCCGTGTATCGGGTGTTGCGTGGCGTGAGCGAGGTGGTTTCCGGGTATACCGGGGGAGGGGCTCAACGGCCAACGTATGAGTCGGTGTGCACGGGCCGTACCGGCCACGCCGAGGCCATCGCCGTGACGTTCGACCCGGAGGTCATCCCGGCCAGCGTCATCCTCGACGTGTTCTTCTCGCTGCACGACCCGACCCAGCTGAACCGCCAGGGCGCCGACGTGGGCACCCAGTACCGGTCGGCGATGTTCTATGCCGACGACGCGCAGAAGCGGCTCTTCGAAACCGCTCGCACTCGCGCCGCCGAATGGTGGGGCGGCGGCGTCGTCACCACGATCGATCCGCTCGGCGAATACTTCGTGGCCGAGGACCACCACCAGGACTTCTTCGCCAAAAACCCAGGTCAGGGCTACTGCATGGCCGTCGCGCTGCCCAAGGTGAACAAGATCCGCAAGTCCTACGCCGAATACCTCCTCTAGCAGCGCGAGTTCGTGTACTCGTAGGCGGCGAGTATCGCCGAGCGCGGCGAAATGAACGGGTTTTCTAGCTGCCGTGCCAGCGCCGCCGAGACCGCCGTGCGGAAACCCGGAGCCAAACGAATTCGACGGAGATTTTGCCCAAAGCGGCACTAGAAACTGGGAAAGAGCGCTTTCACAGGAGAATCTCCGTCGAATTGGTTCGGCATCGACCGCGGCGCGCACCCGGACCCTCTCCGTCAGAAGCGAGCCCAGCCCTCCCCAGCTGCGGGGGGCGGTCATTCGGCACAGGTTCCGGATGCCGCGGCCGCGCGTCGTCCTGCCGCCGCACACTCGGAGTACGCGATCTGGGGCGGCGGAGACGGGCACGAGCCGTCGCTCCAGGTCGCGTGTTCCGGGCATTCGTCCGGGGCTCACAGGATGAGGGAGACCGTAATGAGCGACAGCATCACCGTGACCGGAATCGTGGCCACCACGCCCCGTCACCTCGTGACCAGTTCGGGGCTGGCCATCACGTCGTTTCGGCTGGCATCAAGCCAGCGTCGCTTCGACCGTGTGAAACAGACCTGGGTTGACGCCGAGACCAACTGGTACACGGTGTCCTCCTTCCGGCAGCTCGCCCACAACGTGGAGCGCTCGGTGCAGAAGGGTGAGCACGTAGTCGTGGCGGGGCGGTTGCGCATCCGGCCGTGGGAAAATGCCGACCGCAACGGTACCTCGGTCGAGGTCGAGGCAGAGACCGTCGGGCACGACCTGGCCTGGTGCAGCACCGTCTACACGCGCTCGCCGCCGCCCGGCGCAGCGTCGGCGCCACATCCGACCGAGCCCACGGACGGCTTCCTACCTGCCGATACTGACGACGCACCCCCGATGCGCGACGAGGCAGAGTCCGCGGCGCTAGTCGGGGTCGATTCCTGATGGCGGCAACTCGGCACAGTGTCCGGCACAGTCACCGGGACAGTGACCGGAATAGACTCTCGGGGACACGGGGCATCTGGCAGACTCAGAGGTCTGACCGCACCGCGGTCGCGGAAGGACCACGTGCCGGCACCATCAGATCGGGAAACCCGTAGTCGTCGAACCGGCATCCGTTCCCCACGCACCGGTAGCGCGTTGCTGCTCGGGCTGGCCGTCACGGTCAGCCTCGCGGCCTGCTCGGCGGCACCGGCCGCGACTTCCTCGAGCACGGCCACGGCGTCGGCGTCGGCGTCGGCTCGTCCGACCGCGAGCGCGGCGCCCATACCCGCGCCGCAGCTACAGCCGGAGAAGGATGCCGCGGCGAACCTGACCTACTTCGACAGCGTCGCCACGGCGGTCGTCACCGCCGACGAGAATGCCGGCGGGCGGGCATTCGTGGACGCGCTGGGGGCCTCCGGCTTCGACCGGGCCCAAATGGAGGTTACCTTCGACGAGACCAACATCGACCTCCCAGCGGACTCTATCCAGTTCTCCGTTCGGTTCAACGGCGAATGCCTGATCGGGCAGAACGGACCGGCCACGGGCGGGTACCACAGCGCGGTCACGGCGATCCTCGCATCCGGAACGTGTCTGGTCGGGGCCACGCGGCAAATAGACTGGTAAGCACTATGGCTGAATTTATCTACACGATGGTCCGCGCTCGCAAGGCGGTCGGCGACAAACTGATCCTCGACGACGTCACCATGTCGTTCTTCCCCGGCGCCAAAATCGGTATCGTGGGGCCGAACGGCGCCGGAAAATCCACGATCCTGAAGATCATGGCCGGGCTGGACACCCCCAGCAACGGCGAGGCGAAGCTCTCGCCCGGCTACTCGGTCGGCATCCTGATGCAGGAGCCCGAACTCGACGAGGCCAAGACGGTCCTCGAGAATGTGCAGGAGGGCGTCGGCCCGATCAAGGCCAAGGTCGACCGGTTCAACGAGATCAGCCTCGCGCTCGGCGAACCCGACGCGGACTTCGACGCACTGCTGGCCGAAATGGGCACGCTGCAGGAGGCCATCGACGCCGCCGACGCCTGGGACCTCGATTCCCAGCTGGAGCAGGCCATGGACGCCCTCCGCACCCCGCCGGGCGATTACTCCGTCGCCGACCTCTCCGGCGGTGAGAAGCGCCGCGTGGCGCTGACCAAGCTGCTGCTGCAGAAGCCCGACCTGCTCCTCCTTGACGAGCCCACCAACCACCTCGACGCCGAAAGCGTGCTCTGGCTCGAGCAGCACCTGGCCCAGTACCCCGGCGCCGTTCTCGCCGTCACCCACGACCGGTACTTCCTCGACCACGTGGCCGAGTGGATCGCCGAAGTCGACCGCGGCCACCTGTACCCCTACGAGGGCAACTACTCGACCTACCTCGAGAAGAAGCAGGAACGGTTGCTCATCGCGGGCAAGAAGGACGCGAAGATGGCCAAGCGCCTCGCGGACGAGCTCGAATGGGTGCGCTCGAATGCGAAGGGCCGCCAGGCAAAGTCGAAGGCGCGTCTCGCCCGCTACGAAGAGATGGCGGCAGCGGCCGAGAGCACCCGCAAGCTTGACTTCGAAGAGATCCAGATTCCCGTCGGCCCGCGCCTCGGTGCCCAGGTCATCGACGCCAAGAAGGTCAAGAAGGGCTTCGGCGACCGGGTCCTCATCGAGGATCTCTCCTTCACCCTCCCGCGCAACGGCATCGTCGGCATCATCGGCCCCAACGGCGTGGGCAAGACCACGCTGTTCAAGACGATTGTCGGACTCGAGCCACTGGACCTGGGTGAACTGAAGATCGGCGAGACGGTCGACATCTCCTACGTCGACCAGAGCCGCGCGGGCATCGACCCGAACAAGTCGCTTTGGGAGGTCGTCTCCGACGGCCAGGACTATATCCAGGTCGGCAAGACCGAGATCCCGTCGCGGGCCTACGTGTCCACATTCGGCTTCAAGGGTCCCGACCAGCAGAAGAAGGCCGGCGTGCTCTCCGGTGGTGAGCGCAACCGCCTCAACCTGGCGCTCACCCTCAAGCAGGGCGGCAACCTGCTGCTGCTCGACGAGCCCACCAACGACCTGGACGTCGAAACCCTCGGCTCGCTCGAGAACGCGCTCCTTGAATTCCCCGGCTGCGCCGTGGTCATCACCCACGACCGGTGGTTCCTTGACCGAATCGCCACGCACATCCTCTCCTATGAGGGCACCGACGAAGACCCGGCGAACTGGTACTGGTTCGAGGGCAACTTCGAGTCGTACGAGCAGAACAAGATCGAACGCCTTGGCCCGGATGCCGCGAAACCGCACCGGTCCGCGTACCGCAAGCTGACCCGCGACTAGGACCCGCGGTGAAGCTGCGCGTGCCGGTGAAGTTGCGCTGGTCGGATCTGGACGCCTACGGCCACGTCAACAACGCCGAGTTGTTGCGTGTGCTCGAGGATGCGCGCATCCAGGCGTTCTGGCCGGATGAAGACGGCGACGGCCCCGGGGCGTTCGCCGGCACCGCCGTGCTGGACGGGCGCCCGGGCGCGGCGACGCTGACCCTGATCGCGCGGATGGAGGCCGAGTATCTGGCTCCGATTCCGTATCTGAGGCAGCCTCTGGACATCCGTCTCTGGCTCGGCAAGCTCGGCGGCGCCAGCCTCGAGGTCTGCTACGAGGTCTGGACTCCGATCGGCCTGGAGCCAGCGGTTCTCTTCGCGCAGGCGAGCACCACAATCGTGTTGGTGGATGCCGCGACCGAGCGGCCGCGCAAGATCAACGAGGTCGAGCGCGCCGCTTGGGCTCCATACGTAGACGAACCCATCCGATTCACCCGGCGCGCGTCCCTGCCGGCTGAGTAGGCCGGCCCGGACGCAGTCCGCCTCAGCCGGCGGTGACGGCGTCGCCGGTGACGGTGACCTTCACCGACGCCAGCGGTTCGGTCGCCGGTCCGGCGAGGGCCTCGCCGGTGGCACGGTCGAACTTCGAGCCGTGGCAGGGGCAGTCGAACTCGTCCTTTACCGCTTTGACCACGCAGCCCTGGTGGGTGCAGATCGCGCTGAACGCCACCACGGTGCCGGCCGCGGGCTGGCTGATCAGGATGGGCTTGCCATCGAGGGAGGCCTCGATCGAACCGCCCACGGGGATGTCGGCGAGCTTGGCTAACTCCACCGGGCCAATGTTGCCGGTGCCGGTGCCGGAGTCTGCGGCGCCGTCGGTGCTGCAGCCGACCAGCGCGACGGCGGTGCCAGCGGTGCCGAGCAGGAGCGCGGTGCGGCGGGAGATGTCGGTGGCGTTCGTCATGGTTCTCCTCGATCGGGCGGGCGTTCAGAGATGCTCAGAGACGCTCAGAGCATGTGAGAGAGGCTACTCTGCGTTCGTGGGCACGCGCAGCATGCCCTCCTGCGCGACCGTGGCGAGAAGCAGGCCCGCCCGGCTGTAGATGCTGCCGGTGGAGAGCCCGCGTCCACCCTGGGCGGTCGGGGAATCCTGTACGTAGAGCATCCACTCGTCGACCCGGCCGAAGCGGTGGAACCACATGGCGTGGTCCAGGCTCGCAACCTTGAGCCCGGGTGTGGCCCAGGCCACGCCGTGGCGACGCATGACAGGCTCCATGATCGAGTAGTCGCTGGCGTATGCCAGCGCGGCGCGGTGCAGGTCAGGGTCGTCGGGCAACGGTCCCATGGTCTTCATCCACACGGCCTGGCGAGAGGTGTGCTCGCCGTCCACCTTGAGGTAGATCGGCGACGGCAGGTGCCGCATGTCGAACGGACGCTCGTTCGCCCAGTAGCGGGCGATGGAGTGGTCGACCTGGGCCAAAGCATCCGCCGCCGTCGGCAAGGACTCCGGGTCGGGCATATCGGTTGGCATCTCGATCTGGTGCTCGAGGCCTTCATCACCGTCCTGGAACGAGGCGATCATCGACAGGATCGGATGCCCGTCCTGATAGGCCTGCGTGCGGCGGGTGGAGAAGGAGCGGCCGTCGTGGATGCGATCGACGGAGAAGGTGATCGGCTGGCCCACGTCGCCGGGGCGCAGGAAATAGCCGTGCATCGAGTGCACATGGCGGTCGTCGGGAACCGTGCGCATCGCGGCGACCAGTGACTGGGCGAGCACCTGCCCGCCGAAAACGCGGCCGAGCGGCATCCACTGCGACGGCCCGGTGAAGATGTCCTCGCTGGTGCGGGCGCCCGTGTCGGTGAGGTCCAGGGCGGTTAGAAGGCCCTCCATCGGCAAGTCCATGTGGCCTCCTCAGGCGCGTGGCGGAGCAGACGCGCGCACCGGTGTGACGCGCGCCGTACCTTGGTAGTTTAGGAGCAGATGAGTAAGTCATTTTCTCTCCCAGAGTCCCTGTCCCTTCGCGACCTCCAGGTCTACCTCTCCCGCGCTAGCCGGGTGGAGGACGGTTCCGTGCGCCTCATTCAGGCCGCGGGGGTGCTCGCTGTCTACACCGCGATCCTCTACCCGCGCGGTCTCCTCGACTCCAGCCCGACCGTGCTGGGCCTGCGCACCTTCGCGCTCACCGCACCGGTCGAGCTCGACGCGGTCGTTCCCGTGCGCTCCCTGCTGGACCGCCTCGCCCGCCTCACCGCGGCCGTGCTGGAGGACGAGGCGACAGTGACCGTAACCGTGCCGCTGGAAGTGACCACCGTGACCTGGGCCGGTATCTCGCCGCCCCAAGGCGGCTGGACCCTGCTCGGTGAAACGGATGCCGCCCTGCTCGACGGTGCGGCGCAGGCCGGCATTGAGGAAGTCGCCGCCGTCATCCCGGCGGGAACCGGCGGGCAGATCGTGCAGCGGGTGCGCTCCGAAGTCTGGAGCCGCCCGATCCCCGGCCTGGAAATCGTGCCGGCCGGCGCCGCCTTCGCGGCCGTCAGCCTCGGTTTCCTGCCGAAAAACGAGCCCGTGCGCCTGTTCGAGACGGGCCTGTGGACCCGGCTGAGCACGAGCCGCGGCCACATCCTCGTGCGTCGCAAGCCCTGGTCGCTGAGCCGCTGACTATTCGCTGGGTGTTCGCACCGTGCCCCGAACGAATTCGACGGAGATTTTGCCCGGATCGGCCTTAAACTGGCCGAGAATCGGCTCAAACATCAAAATCTCCGTCGAATTGGTTCGACACCGGTCGCTGACTCGGCGACACGCGGGCGTCCTGCCACAGCCGGGTGAGCACGTCGGCCGCCGGTTCTGCGCGGGCAGAGCGGAAGCCGGTGCCCGCCCAGAGGGCGAGTCCGTCGGCGTCGCCGCGTCGACCCGCATCCGCCCTGAGGCCACTGGTGAGATGGTTCACCTGAGGATAAGCCCGGGGCGCGGTGGCGTCGTGCTCGATGATGAACGCGTTGCGCAGCCCCCGTGCCGGACGCCCGGAGAACGCGCGCGTGACCACGGTGCGATCAAAGTTCGGGTCGACGAGCGCGTCCTTGTGCGCCTGCTGGGCGCCGGACTCCGCGGTGCGGAGGAACGCCGTGCCCAGTTGCACGGCGTCCGCGCCGGCCGCCAGGAGCGTCGCGATCCCGGCACCGGAGTGGATGCCCCCGGCCGCGATGAGCGGCAGAACCACCAGGTCCGAAATGGCGCGGACCAGTACGATCAGGGGAGTGGTCTCCGGTTCTTCGGCCGTCGTGAAGGTCGCCCGGTGTCCGCCTGCTTCCGGGCCCTGCACGCAGAGCACATCGACTCCGCGTTCCTCCGCGAGAACCGCCTCCCGAACCGAGGTGACCGTGGCGATCACGCACGCGTCGACGGCGTGCAAACCGTCCACGGCCTCGGCCGGCGGTAACCCGAAGGTGAACGACACCACGGGGACTCGGTGCCCGATGAGAAGGGACACCTTGGCGGAGAACCAGTCATCGTCCGCGGCCAGTGTCGGGGGCAATTCCACGCCGTGTTCCAGCGCGGTCGCTGCCAGGCTCCGGCGGTAGGCATCGACTCCGGCCTGGTCGGTCAGTGGTGGCCCGGGAACGAATACGTTCACGCCGTACGGCGGCCGCGAGCCCTGGTGCACGTCGGCGATCTGCCGGGCCAGCGCATCCGGGGTCTTGTACCCGGCGGCCAGGAACCCGAGGCCGCCCCCCGCGCTGAGGCTGCGCACCAGGGCTGGGGTGGACGCGCCACCGGCCATGGGTGCCGCGATGATCGGAATGCGAAGGTCCTTCAGACTGAACATTGTCTCTTTCCGGTGTGTGGTTGCTTGCGTCACAGTGT
Organism: Cryobacterium sandaracinum; assembly: GCF_004403415.1. Classification (NCBI taxonomy): domain Bacteria; kingdom Bacillati; phylum Actinomycetota; class Actinomycetes; order Micrococcales; family Microbacteriaceae; genus Cryobacterium; species Cryobacterium sandaracinum. Next base: position 96,080 of record NZ_SOGO01000031.1, on the reverse strand, counting down.
GCGAGCCGCCTCGTGCGTGCGGTGTTTCCGGCCTATCCCGCCGACGCCAGCAGCGCCGCCCAGAGGTCGGCGCGGGCGTGGAAGGCGCCGAGGTCCCGCCCGAGCAACTGCTCGGCGTGGCTGATCCGGCCGCGCACGGTGTGTCGGTGCACGCCGAGCTCCGTCGCGGCCGGGCCGAACTGGCCGTTGCGCTCGAGCCACACCCGCAGGGTGGGGAGCAGCGCCGTGCCGTGGGCGGCATCGTGGTCGGAGAGCGGCCGGAGGGTGGCGCGGCCGACCTCCGAGGCATCCGTTCGGGCCAGGAACGCGAGCACGCCCTGCCGTGAGATCACCTCGAATTCGACGATGCCCGCCGCGCCTTCGTGGGCGCGCTCGAGCGCCTGTCGGGCCTGGGCCGCCGCGTGCGGCAGGGCACGATAGGCGCTCCGGTCGGAGACGCCCACGTGCAGCCCGAGGCCCACCAGCTCGGCGAGCACCGGATCGGCGGCGACATCGAGGATGAGCAGCACCTGGCCGCCGTCGCGGGCGAAGAACAGGTACCCGGGGCGTTCCTCGACCCGCAGTTCGAGCAGCTCGGCCAGAGCGTCCAAGCGTTCGGGCGGCGGGGAGACGACGGCGACCCGTACCGGCTCGGCCGGGAGGGCACCCCAGAGCTCCCGGGAGATGCTCTGCACCAGCGGGAGGTCGCCGCCGAGCAGCGCCTGCAGCAGCCCGGACCGCAGGTGGCCGCGGGCGCGACCCTGGGCGCTGTTCTGCTCGAGCGCGAGCCCGGCGAGGGCGATGACGCTGGTCACCACCTGCTGGCTGGCCTGGTCGAGCAGGGTGCCGCCCCCGAGGGCCAGCACCCCGCGCAGCTGGCCCTGCCTCCCCAGGGTCTGCAGGGTCAAAGTCTCGCCGCCCTCGTCGAGGGTGGTGCCGGCCCGCTGCCCGCGGCGGAGCAGCCGGCCGGCCTCCGCCTGCACCTGCGGCAGGGCGGTGGAGGAGGCGGAACCGGAGAACGCGTCGCGGGGGAAGACCCGGTCGAGCGTGCCGCTCGCGTCGAAGAGCGCGACCCAGTGGCCCAGCTGCCGGGACAGCTCGCTAAGAATGTTGCTCAGGCCGTCGGGTCGGAGGGCCGCGTGCGAGATGGCCCGCTGGGCGTCCAGCGCCCAGGTGTTGCGGGCATAGCGCAACTCGGCGACCAGGTCGCCGGCCGCGCGGGCCACCGCGATGAACGGAGTGTCATAGGGCACCTCGATCAGGGGCAGCCCCTCGGCAAGGCAGGCCGCAACGAGGGCCTCCGGCGTGCCGGCGCGCACGACCTCCGTGCCGAAGCCGAGACAGGCGATGCCGCGGGCCGTGAGCCGGCGCACGTAGTCGCGGTAGTAGGCATCCGTCATCGGGTCGGCGAACTGGGTGCCGGTGGTGAGGAGCACCTGGCTGGCGGAGAGAAACGGCGTCGGGTCGGCCAGGTCGGAGCCGTGCACCCACTCCACGGGCTGGTCGAGCGCGTGTGCCGGCAGCTGCGGCTCGGCCGTGAGCAGGCGCAGCTGGAGGCCGGGCTGGGCCAGCAGGCGGCGCACGGTGGGCAGGAGCGGCGGGGCCAGGTTCGGAGCCATGCGACGAGTGTACAACGTGGCGAAAGTTCACCCGCGCGTTGTACACGGTGCCAGATGTTGCGGGTGGCCGCCCTGCGTAGCCTTCTGGAATCGGTATCGTCGCCGGCCCCGCGCCGATGCAACAGCCAGCGAACTGGAGCAGCAATGACCCTCGTAGACGCCCTTTCTGTGATCCCGGTCGGCGGGCCGTCCCTTCCCCAGGAACGCCGCCTCGTCACCGCCATCCCCGGCCCGAAGTCCCAGGAGCTCGGACGTCGCAAGATCGAGGCCGTCTCCGCCGGGGTGGGAGTGACCCTGCCTGCCTATATCGTCGCGGCCGGCGGCGGTGTGCTTGTCGACGTCGACGGCAACTTCCTGATCGACCTCGGCAGCGGCATCGCCGTGACCGGCATCGGAAACAGCGCCCCCGAGGTCGTGGCCGCCGTGGCCGCCCAGCTGGCCCAGTTCACGCACACGTGCTTCACCGTGACGCCCTACGACTCGTACATCGAGGTAGCCGAGATGCTCAACCGGCTCACCCCGGGCGACCACGCCAAGCGCAGCGCCCTGTTCAACTCCGGCGCCGAGGCCGTGGAGAACGCCGTCAAGATCGCCCGGCACTACACCGGCAAGCAGGCCGTCGTCGCCTTCGACCACGCTTACCACGGCCGCACCACCCTGACCATGGGCCTCACCGCGAAGAACCAGCCGTACAAGAATGGCTTCGGCCCCTTCGCCGCGGAGATCTACCGGGCACCCATGTCGTACCCCTACCGCGACGCCGGACTCGACGGGGTAGGGGCCGCCCGGCGCGCCATTTCCCAGATCGAGAAGCAGGTCGGCGCCGACAACCTGGCCGCCCTGATCATTGAGCCGATCCAGGGTGAGGGCGGCTTCATCGTGCCCGCACCCGGCTTCCTTCCCACCCTGGTGGACTGGTGCCGCGCGAACGAGGTCGTCTTCATTGCCGACGAGGTGCAGACCGGATTCGCCCGCACCGGCGACCTCTTCGCCAGCAACCACGAGGGCATCGTGCCTGACCTGATGGTGATGGCCAAGGGCATCGCCGGCGGCCTGCCGCTCTCCGCCGTCACCGGCCGCGCCGAGATCATGGACGCACCGCAGGTCGGTGGCATCGGCGGCACCTATGGCGGCAACCCGCTCGCCTGCGCCGCGGCCCTGGCCACCATGCGCAGCTATGAGACCGAGAACCTGGCCCAGCGCGCCCGTGAAATCGGCGCCATCCTGACCGAGCGGCTGAACGCCATCCGTGCCGTCGACAAGCGTGTGGGCGATGTGCGCGGCCGCGGCGCCATGATCGCCATCGAACTGGTCGACCCGGTGACCGGAGACCCGGATGCCGCCCTCACCGGCCGCGTCGTGGCTGCCGCCCACGCCATGGGCGTCGTGCTGCTCACCTGCGGCACCTACGGCAACGTGATCCGCTTCCTGCCGCCTCTGAGCATCTCCGACGACCTCCTCGTCGAGGGCCTGCAGGTGCTGGTGAGCGTGCTCGCCGCCGCATGAGCCCTGGCTCCGCGGTCTCCTGCCCGAAGCCGACGGGGGCACAGGGCGATCAGTCATACTGGGGGAACGCCGCGGGGAGGGTGGCGGAAACGCCCGTTCTGCACGGCCTCCACCCCTGATCAAAACTTCATTCGCATTTCCCGTATCGCATCGGAAAGAGTCTCATCGTGTCCACTCGTGAAACCGAACTGCTCGCCCGCGTCCCGGACGGCCTCTACATCAACGGCACCTGGCAGCAGGGTGGCGGTAAGGCCATCGAGGTCACCGACCCGGCGACCGGTGCTGTGCTCAAACGGATCGCGAACGCGGATGCCGCCGACGGCATCCGTGCCCTCGATGCGGCCGTCGAGGCGGCCGAGTCGTGGGCGGCTACCGCGCCGCGTACGCGGGCCGAGATCCTGCGCCGGGCCTTCGACCTGCTGCAGGAGCGCCGCGATGATTTTGCGCTGCTGATGACCATGGAGATGGGCAAACCTCTCGCCGAGGCTAATGGAGAGGTCACCTACGGCGGCGAGTTCCTGCGCTGGTTCAGCGAGGAGGCCGTGCGCATCAGCGGTCGCTTCGGGCTGAACCCGGAGGGAACCGGCACGATGGTTGTCTCTCAGTATCCGGTCGGACCGTGCCTGCTGATCACTCCGTGGAACTTCCCGCTGGCCATGGCCACCCGCAAGATCGCCCCCGCGCTCGCCGCCGGCTGCACGGTCGTCGTGAAGCCCGCCGAGCTGACCCCGCTGACCACCCTCTTCTTCGTGCAGCTGCTCGAAGACGCCGGGGTACCGGCCGGCGTCGTCAACGTGATCACCACGTCGACCTCTTCCGCCGTTGCCGGGCCGATCATCGCCGACCCCAGGCTGCGGAAACTCAGCTTCACCGGGTCGACCCCCGTGGGCCGCAAGCTCATTCAGCAGGCGGCCCAGGGTGTGCTGCGCACCTCGATGGAGCTCGGCGGCAACGCCCCGTTCGTCGTCTTCGAAGACGCCGACCTGGACAAGGCCGTCGAGGGCGCGATGCTCGCCAAGTTCCGCAACATCGGGCAGGCCTGCACCGCGGCCAACCGTTTCATCGTGCACGAGTCCGTCGCCGCCGAGTTCGCCCGCCGCCTGACCGAGCGTGTCGGCGCGCTGAAGATCGGCCGCGGCACCGAAGCCGGCGTCACCATCGGCCCGCTCGTCAGCGAGGCTGCCGTCGCCGGCACCGATGCCCTCGTGCAGGACGCGCTGGCCCACGGCGCCACCCTGCTCGCCGGCGGCAAGCGCCCCGAAGGCGCCGGCTCCTTCTACGAGCCCACCGTGCTGACGGACGTGGCCCCGGCCAGCGCCCTCCTGACCGAGGAGATCTTCGGCCCGGTCGTTGGCATCGTCACCTTCGCCGACGAGGCCGAGGGCGTGCGTCTGGCGAACTCCACCGAGTACGGCTTGATCAGCTACGTGTACACCCAGGACCTCGCCCGCGGGCAGCGGATGATCGCCAAGCTTGAAACCGGAATGATGGGTCTGAACACGGGCCTGGTCTCCAACGCGGCGGCACCGTTCGGCGGTGTCAAGCAATCCGGTCTGGGCCGCGAAGGCGGGCTCGAGGGCATCCAGGAGTACCTGTCCACCAAGTACACGCTCATCCCGGTCTCCTGACCGGCGACGTACCTGTTTTTCACCTGCTTCCCCACCACCAGAACGCAATGGAGCACTTCTTGAGCATCATCGAACGTGACATCGTCATTATCGGCGCGGGGGCATCCGGCCTGACCGCCGCGACCGAGCTGCGGAAGGCCGGCCTCACCGTGGCCGTGCTCGAAGCGCGAGACCGCGTCGGCGGCCGCCTCCACACCGACGACATCAACGGTGCCATGCTCGAGATCGGCGGCCAGTGGGTTTCGCCCGATCAGGACGCACTCAAGGAGACCATCGCCGAGCTGGGCCTCGAGACCTTTGCGCGGTACCGCGAGGGCGAAAGCGTCTACATCAACGCCGCGGGGGAGCGAACCCGGTTCGAGGGCGAGATCTTCCCGGTCTCGGCCGACACCGAGCGCGAGATGGTGGCCCTGATCGCCACTCTCGACGAGCTCGTGGACCAGATGGACCCCGACCGTCCCTGGGCACACCCGCGTGCGGTGGAGCTCGACCAGATCTCCTTCCGGCGCTGGCTGGAGCAGGAGACCGACGACCAGGAGGCCCGCGACAACATTAGCCTCTTCATCGCCGGGGCCATGCTGACCAAGCCGGCGCACGCTTTTTCCACGCTGCAGGCCCTCCTGATGGCGGCCAGCGCCGGCAGTTTCAGCAACCTCGTCGACGCCGACTTCATCCTCGACGAACGGGTCGTGGGCGGGCTGCAGCGGGTGCCGATCCTGCTGGCCGAGAACCTCGGTGACGACGTATTCCTCGGGCAGGCCGCCCGCACCGTGCGCTGGGGCGACGCCGGCGTGAGTGTGCTCACCGACGACCTCGAGGTGCGTGCGCGTCGCGTGATCGTTGCCGTTCCTCCCGTGCTCTACACCCGGATCTCCTTCGATCCGCCGCTGCCACGCCGCCAGCAGATGATGCACCAGCACCTCTCGATGGGCTTCGTGATCAAGGTGCACGCGGTCTACGAGACCCCGTTCTGGCGGGAGGACGGCCTCTCCGGCACGGCCTTCAGCCCCTACGAGCTCTCCCACGAGGCCTACGACAACACCAATTTCAACGACCCGCGCGGCACTTTGGTCGGCTTCGTCTCCGACGAGGCCGCCGATGGCGTGTTCACCGTCTCGGCGGAGGAGCGCAAGCAGCGCATCCTCACCTCGCTCTCGCACTACTTCGGCCAGAAGGCACTGACGCCCGTCGTCTACTACGAGAGCGACTGGGGCACGGAAGAGTGGACCCGCGGCGCCTACGCGGCGAGCTTCGACCTGGGCGGGCTGGCTCGCTTCGGCGCGGACCTGCGCACACCGGTTGGCCCGATCCTGTTCTCCTGCAGCGACCTCGCCGGAAAGGGCTACCAACACGTCGACGGCGCAATTCGGATGGGACGCGCAACGGCCGCGGAGATCGTCGCCGAGCTCGACTTGTAAAGCAGGCGCGGCGGCATCCGTCGGCCGGCCTGGTTCGGTCGGCCTGTGTCTCGCGGCGCAGATTGCAGAAGCGGGCGCACGGTAGAACGTGCGCCTGCGTCCCAAGGGTGCGCCGAGAGCGGGTGCGCTGCTACTCGTCGAAGGTATTGAGCATTGCGAAGGCCGCGCGCTCGAGGTAGTCCCAGAGCTGGTCGCGCTGCAGCGGTGCAAGAGCGGCCTTGTCGACGGCGGCGCGCATGTGGTTCAGCCAGCGGTCGCGGGAATCCGGGTTCACCTTGAAGGGCTGGTGCCGTTGGCGCAGCCGCGGGTGGCCGCGCTGCTCGCTGTAGGTGGTCGGGCCACCCCAGAACTGCTCGAGGAACATGGTCAGACGCTCGGCGGCCGGGGCCAGGTCGTCCTCGGGGTACATCGGCTTCAGTACCGGGTCGGTGGCGACGCCGCGATAGAACTCGTTCACCAGATTCTCGAAGAACGGCCTACCGCCGACCTGCTCGTAGAACGTGGCGCCGATCGCGGTGCCGTTCTCGCCCGCGCGCAGGTGGACCGCACCGGGCGTGGCAGGAGTGGGGGCGCCGGCGTCATTCGTCATCGTGAGTCTCCGGATCTGGTGCCGTGTGCGTGGGTGCCTCGGTCTTGGGTGTCGGGGCCTTGGGTGCCGCGGTCTTGGGTGTCGGGGCCGTGGGCACAGCCGGGTCTGTACCGGAAACATCCGCTGACGCTGCGCGTGGGTGGGCCTCCTGGGGCAGCGCGGTCGCGGCGTTCTTGGGTCGGCGGGGTGCGCGGGGAGCCTTTTTCTTCCGCACCGGGATCGGGGCCGTGAACGGGCCGGTGGTGAGGTCCGGCATGGCCGCGGCTGCTTCCGCGGCCGCGTCGGGCGTTCCCTCGGAGCCGGGGTCGGAGCCGGCGGCGACCGTGCCATCCGTGCCGGCCATGACCACGCTGTTGAGCGGAGTCAGACCGATGCCGAGCCCGTCCAGCGCCTTCTTCAGGTGCAGGCGCAGGTCGCGGGCGAAGTCCCACTTCGCCGCCACCCGGGTCTTGACGACGAGGCGCACGACGAGGGCCTCGGCGGAGATCGACTCGAGTCCCCAGATCTCCGGCTTCTCCAATATCACCGACCGCCACTTGCGGCTGGAGGCGAGCGCCTTCGCGACGCGCAGCAACTCGTTCTGCACCGCCTCGACATCGGACGAGTAGGGGATGGCGAGGTCGATGATCACGCGCGCCCAGCCCTGGGACATGTTGCCGACGCGCAGGATCTCACCGTTGCGCACGAACCACAGAGTGCCGTCGATGTCACGCACCTGGGTGACACGGATGCCGACGGTCTCCACGACCCCGGAAGCGAAGCCCACGTCGACGATGTCGCCCACGCCGATCTGGTCCTCCACGACCATGAACAGCCCGTTCAGGATGTCCTTGACGATGTTCTGCGCGCCGAAACCGAGACCGGCGCCGAGCGCGGCCGTCAGCAGGGCGAAAGAGCCCAGGATTTCATTGTTGATGATGTTGACGATCAGCAGGATAGTCACGATCAACAGGGTCACGTTGATGATATTCGAGAGCACCGAACCGAGGGTGCGGGTGCGCTGCACGACGCGCACGGCGGCTAGCGGCGAAACGCTCAGCGCCTGCGTGTCCTCCACGTTCTGTGTCTTCTTGACCCCCGTGACGATCTGTTGCACGACGCGGTCGATCACGAAGCGCAACACCCACCGGATGACCAGCGCGGCCACAATGATGACGACGATATTGATGACCCTGAGCCACAGGTCGATTTTGAAAAATTGAATCAGTTCAAGCCAGATTGCGTCAAAGTCCATAACGATCCGAGTCTACAGAGCCGCGTCCTGTCCAAGTCCTGAGTCCGCGGCTCCGCACCCAGCCGCACCCTGTTGACCCCTGCCACCCGCCCGAACGAATTCGACGGAGATTTCTACCCAGGTGACGAGCTGAACCGGTTTTGTGCGGCTCGGGGAGCAGAATCTTTGTCGAATTTATTAGGGGCGAGGGCGAGGGTGGGAGCGAGAGCGAGAGCGGGGGTGGGGACGGGGGCGAGGGCGAGGGCGGATGCGGCGTGGGGCACGAACGGCGCGGGCGGGCGGATGCCTCGGCGCGGCTACTCCGCGTCGCGCGCCTGGGCGGCGAGGGCGCGTTCGACCCCGGCCAGGTTCTCGATCACCAGGCGACGCAGTGCGAGCGGCTCCGGGTTGGCGTCGAGCCACTTTCGCGTCGCGGTGACGAGCGCCCGGTCAGCCAACGGCGCCGGGTATAGGCCGAGCACCAGCTTTTCCGCGATGGAGAAGCTGCGGGCGGCCCAAACCGGCTGCAACATGGCGAAGTACTGCTCGACGAACGGCTCCAGCAACGTGGTGTCGTTGGCCCGTAGGAAACCGGCTGCCGTGACCCGCACGATGGTGTTCGGCGCGGTGTCCACGTCGATCAGAGACGACCAGGCGGACTGCTTGCCCTCCAGGGTGGGGATGGCGGCGCGGGCCTGCGCGGCCGACTGAGCGCCGGTCGCGGTGTTGTCCGCGGCCAGTGCTGCGTCGATCTCGACCGCGTCGGCCTTGCCGCCGGCTACGAGGGCGATGAGCAGCTCCCAGGAGAGGTCGGTGTCGATCTCGAGGCCGTCGAGCGGCGCCGTGCCACCACGCAGCGCGGCAACGGATGCCAGCTGGCTGTCGGTGGTCGCGATGGCGGCGAAGAACTTCACGAACTGGAACTGCTCGTCGCTGCCGGCGTCGGCGTGGCGGGCGAGGGACCAGAGCGCGTCACCGACCTCCTTGACTGTACTCGTACGGAATTCCTCGGCGACGTAGTACGAGGCGGCGAGCACAACCTGGCCGAGCACGGTGCGCAGCGTGGTGGACTCGGATTCCGTCGCGACGTTGCCGAGCACAAGCGTGATGAAGTCGCGCGCCGAGGTCTCGGCGTCGCGGGTGGCGTCCCAGACCGCGCCCCAGATGATGGCGCGGGCGAGGGGGCTCTCGATCGCGGAGAGGTTCTCGAGGGCCACCTCCTGCGATTCCGGGTCGAGGCGGATCTTGGCGTAGGCCAGGTCATCGTCATTGAGCAGAACGAGGTCGGGTTGTTGGCGGCCGAGCAGTGACGGGACATCCGTCTGCTCGCCGTCGACGTCGATCTCGATCCGGTGAGTGCGCACCAGGGCGCCGTCCACCCGGTCGTAAAAGCCGATGGCGAGGCGGTGCGGGCGGATGGTGGGGTAGTCGGCCGCGGCGGTCTGCAGCACCGTGAAGCCGGTGATGGCGCCGGACTTGTCCACGACGATCTCGGGACGCAGCGTGTTCACGCCCGCGGTCTCGAGCCACAGCTTCGTCCACTCGGTGAGATCGCGGCCGCTGGAGGCTTCGAGCAGGGCCATCAGGTCGGTCAGCTCGGTGTTGCCCCACTGGTGCTTCTGGAAGTACGCGGCGACGCCGGCGAAGAATTCATCGCGGCCGACCCAGGCCACGAGCTGCTTGAGCACGGAGCCGCCCTTGGCGTAGGTGATGCCATCGAAGTTGACCTGCACGTCTTCGAGGTCGTTGATCGTGGCGGTGATCGGGTGGGTGGAGGGCAGCTGGTCCTGCTTGTAGGCCCAGCTCTTCTCCATCACGGCGAAGGTGGTCCACGCTTCGGTCCACTCGGTGGCCTCGGCGGTTGCCATGGTCGACGCCCACTCGGCGAACGACTCGTTCAGCCACAGGTCGTTCCACCACTTCATGGTGACGAGGTCGCCGAACCACATGTGCGCCAGTTCGTGCAGCACGGTGACGACGCGGCGTTCCTTGATGGCGTCGGTGACCTTGGACCGGAACACGTACGTCTCCGTGAAGGTGACCGCGCCGGCGTTCTCCATGGCGCCCGCGTTGAATTCCGGCACGAACATCTGGTCGTACTTGTCGAACGGGTACGGGTAGTTGAACTTGCCCTCGAAGTATGCGAAGCCCTGGCGGGTCTTCTCGAACAGGTAATCCGCGTCGAGGAACTCGAACAGGCTTTTACGGCAGAAGAGCCCGAGCGGGATGACGCGGGCGTCGTTGGAGGTCAGCTCGCTGCGCACGACTGCGTAAGGGCCGGCGACGAGGGCAGTGATGTAGCTGGAGATGGTGTGGGTGGGGGCGAACGCCCAGGTCTTGTGGCCGCTGCCGGCATCCGTCGGCTCGGGCGTGACGGAGTTGGAGATGACTTCCCAGGCGCCGGGGGCGGTGACGGTGAAGGCGAACGTGGCCTTGAGGTCGGGCTGCTCGAACACGGCGAAGACGCGGCGGGAGTCGGGCACCTCGAACTGGCTGTACAGGTAGACCTCGTTGTCGACCGGGTCGACGAAGCGGTGCAGGCCCTCGCCGGTGTTCGTGTACTCGGCGTCGGCGACGACGGTGAGCGTATTCTCGGCGGCTAGGCCGTCGAGCTGAATCCGGATGCCGTCACTGACGAGTGAGGGGTCGAGCGCGGCGCCGTTCAGCGTCACCGAGTGCACGGTGCGGGTGATCGCGTCGATGAAGGTGGACGCGCCGGGCGTCGCGGTGAAGTGCACCGTGGTCTCGCTGCCGAACGTTTCCGGTCCGGTCGTGAGGTCGAGGGTGACCTCGTAGCTCTGAACGGTGATGAGCGCGGCGCGCTCCTGGGCTTCGATCCTGGTGAGGTTCTCTCCGGGCAACGGTTTCTCCATCTCGGTTTCGCGGTCTGCACGCGCGCCGACGCTTGTGGCGCCGCGCACCGACAATCAGCCTAGCCAAGGAATATGGTGTCTGCACGAGGGTAAGCACCGACCCGTGGGCCGCGACGGACGACCGGTACCGTGAGTTTGCTGACGTGGGAGCGCGCGGCATGAGCGCCTGCTAAGAGGCGTGGGCGCACAAAGTGTCGGATGACCCGGCGACCTCCGCTCCGATCGCCGGTTCTCGGCTCTGAAACGGCTTCGTGCTCGCGCCCGATGCCGAACTCCTCGCAGTCCCCCGGCCGCATAGGCGGGCGCTGCACTGGCGGTGAGCAGGGACCGTCGCCCCGGCAGGTGAGCGGAGGCGTCGCCCGGTCGTGCGCGTGCGCTCACCCGTCATCCGGTGTCTGGTGTCCCGCGTCCGGTGTCGGGCGTGGAGTCAATTCGACGGAGATTCTGCGGAAAAGGGCGGATTAAGGCCTCCGTGGAGCCGTTTCGCGCAAAATCTCCGTCGAATTCGTTCTGGGCGGCTCTAGGGTTATCCACAATGACAACCCGAGACGCGCTCCGTGATGCCTACGACGCACAGCTTCGGCTCTGGGTTCCGACCGACCGGCCCACGGGCATCCGTTACGAACTGTCGGGCCCGGTTCTGCGGATCTTGGGACGGCACCAGGGGCTCGTCGAGACCGCTCGCGACGTGGGTGCGACCGGCGCGGCGCTCGACGCCCTGATCGCGGAGCACCGCGATTTCTTCGCTGCCCGCGGCGAGGCCTTCGAGTGGAAGACCCGCGGCCACGACCTGCCAGCCGATCTGCCGGACCGCCTGCTTGCGGCCGGCTTCGTGGCCGAGGAGCTGGAGACGGTCGTCGTCGCCGAGACCGAACGCCTGAACGCCGTGCCGGTGCTGCCGGTCGGCGTCACGATCAGGCAGGTCGACACCCGGGCCGACTTCGAGCGCATCGCCGCGCTGCAGTCGCAGGTCTGGGACGAGGACTACGCCTGGCTGGCCGACCAGCTGGAGGCCGGTGTGCGTGATGCCCCGGGCGACGTGCTCGTGTTCGTCGCCGAGGCCGGCGGCGTGCACGGCGGCGAGCTCGTCTCCTCGTGCCGGCTCGAGTTCACCCGCGGCACTGATTTCGCGGGACTCTGGGGTGGGTCGACCCTGGCCGCCTGGCGGGGCCGCGGCATCTACCGGGCGCTGGTGGCATACCGCGCGCGGCTCGCGCACCAACGCGGTGTGCGCTACCTGCAAGTGGATGCCTCCGACGATAGCAAACCGATCCTGCTGCGGCTGGGCTTTCAGGCCATCACGACGACGACCCCCTGGGTCTGGACCCCGCCGGCTCCTGACTGAGGTGCGGTTCGGCGGGGCGCGATCCCGGTGCCGGCACCCAGCGGCATCCGCTCGCCGCACCAAAATGGCCCGCACCATGTCGCCCGCCCGAACCAATTCGACGGAGATTCTGCCGAAACCAGGCCGCAACCGGCCGCCCGGGTGCGCAAACCTCAAAATCTCCGTCGAATTGGTGAGGGGCCTGCCGGCTGTCCTGCTGCCTGTCCAGCGCGCCGACGTGACTCGCCGACTCGACTCGCCGACTCGACCCGCCGACCCGCCGACTCGCCGACTCGACCCGCCGACTCGCCGACTCGACTCGCCGACTCGACCCGCCGACTTGCAGGCCGACCCCGCCGACTTGACCCGCCGACTCGCAGGCCGACCCCGCCGACGACCTGCCCCGGCTACCAGGCGCCGGGCTTGTAGTCCTTGAGGAAGACGCCGCAGAGGTCCTCGCCGCCCTCGCCGCGCACAATCGGGTCGTAGACCCTCGCCGCGCCGTCGACCAGGTCGAGTGGGGCGTGGAAGCCCTCCTCGGCGAGGCGGATCTTGGTGGGGTGCGGCCGCTCGTCGGTGATCCAGCCGGTGTCGACGCTGGTCATCAGGATGCCGTCGGACAGCATTTCCTTCGCGCTCGTGCGGGTGAGCATGTTCAGCGCGGCTTTGGCCATGTTCGTGTGCGGGTGGCCGGGCCCCTTGTAGCCGCGGCCGAACACGCCCTCCATCGCCGACACGTTCACAATGTAGGTGCGGCGGGCGTCGGATGCCGCGAGCGAGCCACGCAGACGGCTCACCAGCAGGAACGGGGCCGTGGTGTTGCACAGCTGCACCTCCAGCATCTCCAGCGGGTCGACGTCTTCCACGTTCGCGGTCCAGCTGTTTCGGGAGTGCAGGTCGGGCACGAGCCCGCCGGCGTCGATCGCGGTGCCGGCGGCGAGACGCGCGAGAGACGAGGAGCCCGGTGCGAGCGCCAGGGCGGTCAGGTCGTCGGCCGTGAGTGCGCCACTCGCTCCGGCTGCTGCGGCCAGGATCGGGTGGCTGGTGACGGATGCCGCGAGCGCGGTCGGGTGCGCGTCACTGGTGTGCCCGAACGTGACGATCTCCGGGATGACGCCCTCCGGCAGCGGCGACTGCTCGGCCTCGACCAGCATCGAGTAGGAGCCGGGGGAGCGGCGCACGGTCTGGGCGGCGTTGTTGATCAGGATGTCCAGCGGCCCGGCCGCGGCGACGGAGTCGGCCAGGCCGATCACCTGGGCCGGGTCGCGCAGGTCGATCCCGACGATGCGGAGACGGTGCAACCAGTCGGCCGAGTCCGGCATGGCGCTGAAGCGGCGCACCGCGTCGCGCGGGAACCGGGTGGTGATGGTGGTGTGGGCGCCGTCGCGCAGCAGGCGCAGGGCGATGTACATGCCGATCTTGGCGCGGCCGCCCGTGAGTAGGGCGCGCCTGCCGGTCAGGTCGGTGCGGGCATCCCGCTTCTCATGGCTCATCGCCGCGCAGGCAGGGCAGAGCTGGTGGTAGAAGGCGTCGACGAGGGTGTACTTCTGTTTGCAGATGTAGCAGGCCCGCGGCACGAGCAACTCGCCGGCCGACGCCCGGTCGGTGCCCAGGCGCAGCTGGGCGCCAATGGTCTCGTCGTCGATGCGGGTGGCGGCGCCGGTCGCGGTCGCGGCGATGACCTCCCGGTCGGCATCCGCAATCGCCTGCCGCTTCTCGCCGCGTCGCACCATCTTGACGGACTTGAACATCTTGGCGGTGGCCTGCCGCACGGTGACGAAATCGGGGTCTTCGGGGTCGATCTCGCTGAGCGAGGCGAGCACGCGCAGGGCGATCGCCATCTCGGCAGGGTCGATGCTGAGGGTGGACACGGCCCCGGGAGCGGGCTCGGTCGGAGGCGTCGTGGTCATCGAACAATTCTACGATGGCCCCCGCGATGGCCCGGCCCGGTGCACACAGCACACAGACCGGTGGCCCGGCGCGCCGAGACCAGGGTCTCCGCACGCCGGGCCACCGGTCGATGCAGCAGGGTGTCGCTAGACCTTCAGCGGCTCCGGCTCGGTTTCCGGCTCCGTCGCGAGCGATGAGAGATCCATCGACGAGGTCGGCGGCTCATAGGTCTCGTCGAACGGCATCTCGTCGGTGTCCAGGGCAGGGTTGTCATCCTGCGTGGCTACCAGTTCACGGGCCTCGAAAACCGAGTCCACGCTGGGCATCGAGCCGATCAGCGGACGCCCGGCAGACTCGCGCAGGAAGAAGATCGCGATTCCACCGATGACGGATGTCCCCATCAGGTAGTAAGCCGGCATCATGTCGTTCTCGGTCGTGGCGATCAGCGCCGCGATGATGAAAGGCGTCGTGCCACCGAAGATGGCCACCGAGAAGTTGTATGCGATGCCCATGGCACCGTAACGGCTTTCGGTCGGGAACAGCGCCGGCAGGGCCGAGGCGAGGTTGGAGACGTAGAACGTGACGGGCAGGGCGATCAGAGCCAGGCCGAGCAGCGTCGTCCAGATCTCGCCGACGCCGATCAGCATGAAGGCGGGGATGGAGAGCACTACGGCGCTGAGCGAACCCATCCAGAGCACGGGACGACGACCGATCTTGTCGGACAGGCGGCCGGCCAGGGGGATGCAGAGCGCCATGATAACGAGGATCGGGATGGTGAGCAGTGTCCCGTGCAGCTCGTCGTAGCCCTTGGTGGCGGTGAGGTAGGTCGGCATGTATGAGGTGAGCGCGTAGCCGAGCGTGTTGGCCGCGGCGACGAGGATCATGGCGACGATGATGCCGCGCCAGTGGTTCTTGAAAATGCTGACCGGGCTGTTGGACGGGGCGGACTCGTCGGAGAACGACGGGTCGGTCGCGGCCAGTTCCTTCGCGTCCAGGGTGGCCTGGAAGGTGGGGGATTCCTCGATCTTCAGACGGAACCAGATGGCGATCAGGCCGAGCGGTCCGGCGATCAGGAATGGGATGCGCCAACCCCAGTCTTCCATGACGGGCTGCCCGAGGGTGACCTGCAGGATGGACACGAGCGCGGCGCCGATGGCGAAGCCGAGGTAGCTGCCCATATCGAGCAGGCTGGCGAAGAAGCCGCGGTGCTTGTCGGGCGAGTGCTCGCTCACGAAGGTGGTCGCACCGGCGTACTCACCGCCGGTGGAGAAGCCCTGCACGAGTTTGGTGAAGACCAGCAGCGCGGCGGCGAGCATGCCCACCTGGGCGTAGCCGGGCAGCAGGCCCACGGCGAAAGTGGATGCCGCCATCAGGATCAGGGTCATCGACAGCACCTTCTGGCGGCCGATCTTGTCCCCGAGCCAGCCGAAGAACACACCACCCAGCGGACGGGCGATGAACGTCGCGGCGAAGGTGCCGAGCAGGAACAGGGTCTGCACGGTCGGGTCGGACTCGGGCAGGAACACCGGACCCATGGTCGTGATGAGGTAGCCGAACACGCCGACGTCGTACCACTCCATCGTGTTTCCCACGATGGTTCCGCCGAGGGCTTTCTTCAGCCTTGACTGATCGACCACGTTCACGTGCGACACCTTCAAGCGGCGCTGCAGGAGCGGATTCTTGGTCTTCACCGCCGTGCCGTCGGCACCGGAAAGTGAGCTGGTTCTGGGCATGGGAACTTCTCTCGTAGAGATCATGTTGCTGCGAAAAAAAGGGGCCCGCTTTCGGGCATAACGAACAATTTTAGTCGGAAATGGGCAACAACCAGACATTTTGCCGAGGATACCCTCTCTGGACAGGGGTTTACGTTCGGTCTCCGTCGGCGCTTTCCCAGCCGGGAGACACTTAGGCTGGGCCCCATGGCTGACTCTGTGAAGTTCTGGTTCGACCCCTCCTGCCCCTGGGCCTGGATGACCTCCCGCTGGGTGGAGGAGGTCTCCGCCCTGCGCGGTTTCGACGTCGAGTGGAAGGTGATGAGCCTCGCCGTCCTGAACGAGGACCAGGACGTGTCCGAGGAGTACCGCGCGTTCTTCCCCCGGGCTCTCAAGTACACCCGCCTGGTTGCTGCCGCACAGGAACTGCACGGCCAGAAAACGGTCAAGGCGCTCTACGATGCCCTGGGCGCCCGCATCCACCTCGGTGGCAGCACAAACCCCGACGAGGTCATTCCCGCCGCGCTCGCCGAGGTGGGCCTGCCGGCATCGTTCGCGGAGTGGGCCGACAGCGACCACTACGACGTGCAGATGCGCGCCAGCCACTTCGACGCCATGGAGCGGGTGGGCCAGGATGTCGGCACCCCCGTCATCGCCGTGAACGACGTGGCCTTCTTCGGCCCGGTCATCTCGCCCGCGCCGAGCGGAGATGCGGCGCTCAAGCTTTGGGACGGTGTGGTGGCCGTTGCCGGGTACGACGGTTTCTTCGAGCTGAAGCGCTCCCGCACCCGCGAGCCGATCTTCGCCGCGGCTGCGACGGTACCAGCCGAGTAAGCCGAGTAAATATAATCGGTTGCATGCGCATCCACATCGCCACTGACCACGCCGGCCTCGACTTCAGCCACCAGCTGGTCACGCACCTCGCCCTTGCCGGTCACGAAGTCGTGGACCACGGGCCGGAGGTCTACGACGCCCTCGACGACTACCCCGGTTTCTGCATCCGGGCGGCCGAGGCCGTCGTCGCCGACCTGTCCGTCGGCGTCGACGCGCTCGGCGTCGTCTTCGGCGGCTCGGGCAACGGCGAGCAGATGGCCGCTAACAAAGTGAAGGGCGTGCGCGCCGCGCTGGTCTGGAGCCTCAGTACCGCCAGGCTCGCCCGCGAGCACAACGACGCGAACGTCATCTCCATCGGTGCCAGGCAGCACAGCATCGAGGACGCCATCGACTTCATCGACGCCTTTATCTCGGAGCCGTTCCCCGGCGACGAACGCCACTGCCGCCGCATCCTGCAGCTGGCGGAGTACGAGGCGCACTGCACCATCAACGGCACGCGTCTCGCCGACTAGCCGTGCCTGAGGGTCATTCCGTCCACCGCATTGCGCGCCAGTTCGCCCGCAACTTCGTGGGTAAAAGCATCCGACTGTCGTCGCCGCAGGGCCGCTTCGTGGACGGCGCGGCGATGCTCGACGGCCACATCATGACGGATGCCCGTGCCGTCGGCAAGCAGATGTTCCTCGAATTCGACAACGGGCTCTGGCTGCGCGTGCACCTGGGGCTCTACGGCGCCTGGGACTTTGCCGGGGACATCCAAGCGCACGGTACGGACGCCGCCATCAAGGGTCGCAGGCGCCGGACCGTCAGGCGCGACGCGGGTGACGTCATGCAGGGCCTGGCGGGGGAGGACTCGCTGCAGAGCATCGGCGCGCCCCGGCTGACCCGGCTGCGGATGGCGGAAGACGAGAAGGTCAGCGTCGAGCCCGACGGCTTCCCGCCCGCACCCATCGGCCAGGTGCGGGTGCGTCTGCTGGCCGACGACGTCGTTGCGGACCTGCGCGGGCCCACGGCTTGCGTGGTGCTCGACTCTCAGGAGGTGCACGTGGCGATGGACCGTCTCGGGCCGGACCCGATGCTCGACGACAGCCGCGCCGCCGAGGACCGCTTCGTCACGGTGGTGCGGAAGAAGCCCACCCCGATCGGGCGCCTTTTGATGGACCAGTTGGTGGTCAGCGGCATCGGCAACGTCTACCGGGCCGAGTTGCTCTTCCGTGCGCGCCTGAACCCGTATGCGCCGGGCAAGTCGCTCAGCGACGAGCAGTCCCGTGCGCTCTGGCGAGACTGGGCGCACCTGCTGAAGATCGGCGTGTCGACCGGGCAGATGATGACCATGGACGGCCTCGGCGACGCGGCTTATGGGCGAGCCCTGAGGCGACGGGCCGACCGGCACTGGGTGTACAAGCGCGAGGGGCTGCCCTGCCGGGTCTGCGGCACCCACATCACCGTTGAGGAGATGGCCGCACGCAAGCTCTACTGGTGCCCGAAATGCCAGGCCTGACCTGCTCGCCCTGATCTGCTTCACCTGATCTGAACCCACGACCAGAACGGGACACCGATGAGACACAACCCCATTTTTGAGCAGGGCGACCCGGCCGAGATCCGCCGTCTCATCCGGGAGAACCCACGGGCCACGCTGATCAGCCACACCGAGTCCGGTCTGGTGGCCTCGCACTACCCGGTACTGCTCGACGAGGAGGCCGACGAGACCGACGGAATCGTGCTGGTCAGCCACGTCGGACGCCCCGACGAGGCCCTGCACGAACTCGGCCGGCACGAGCTGCTGGTGATCATCCAGGGACCCCACGGCTACATCTCGCCCGGCTGGTACGACGCGGCGCCCGCCGTTCCCACCTGGAACTTCGTCGCCGCGCACCTGAACGGCACACCCGAACTACTCAGCGACGAGGAGAACCTGCGGGTGCTGGACCGCCTGGTCGACCACTTCGAGGAGCGGATGCCTGAACCGCGTCGCCTGTCCGGCACCGAGGCCAACGCCGCCTACGCCGCCCGTATTGCGGCCGGTACGGTCGGCTTCCGGCTCAGGGTGAACCGCCTCACCGCCAAGAGCAAGCTCAGCCAGAACAAGCCGGCCGAGACCGTGGCGCGCATTCTGGGTGAACTCGAGGGAGACGGTCCCTATGCGAGCCCGGGCCTGGCAGCCGAAATGCGCCGGGTGCACGGGGTCGACCGGTGAGCGTGTCCACGCCCGCTCCGGCAACAGCGTCGGCCCCTCCGCTCGTCTTGCGGAACGGCCGGCTGCCGGGAAGCGACGAGATCGTCGACACGCTGATCGTCGACGGCCGGGTGCGCCGGCTCGGGTATCTGAGTCAGTCGGCTGCGGGCATCCGTTCGGTCGATCTGGAAGAACGCTGGCTGATTCCGGGCCTCTGGGACAACCACGTGCACTTCAGCCAGTGGGCGCAGACGAATCAGCGGCTGGATCTGTCCGGCACCGACAGTGCCGCCGCCGCGGCCGACCTGGTGGCCGAACGGGTGCCCGGCGTTTCGAGGGGGGAGACCCTGGTCGGGTTCGGGTTTCGCGACGCTCTGTGGCCGGATGCCCCGAGCCGGCCCCTGCTGGACGCCGCCGCCGGCACCGTTCCGACCGTGTTGATCAGCGGTGACCTACACTCATGCTGGCTGAACTCGGCCGCGCTCGCCCGCCACGGCCACACGGAGCACCCGACCGGGCTGCTCCGTGAGGAGGACTGCTTCGCCGTGGTGCGCACGCTCGCCGAGGTGCCCGATGTCGTGATGGACGGCTGGGCCGACAGCGCGGCCCGGACCGCGGCGGCTCGCGGGGTCGTGGGCATCGTCGACATGGAGATGGACTGGAACCTCGCCACCTGGCTGCGGCGCATCCAGGGCGGCACCGACTCGCTGCGGGTGGAGTTCGGTATCTACACCCAGCATTTGGAGCGCGCCATCGCACTCGGTCTGCGGAGTGGGGCCGGCATCGACGGCACCGGCGGGCTGCTCACGGTGGGATCCTGCAAGGTGATCACCGACGGCTCGCTGAACACCCGCACCGCGTACTGCGTCGACGAGTACCCCGGCCTGGAGGGCCAGCCCGGGTCACGCGGGATGCTCACCGTGCCGCCGGAGGAGCTGCTCGCGCACCTGGGCCGGGCCGTGGCCGCGGGCATCCGCCCCGCCGTGCACGCCATCGGCGACCGGGCCAACGCGCTGGCCCTCGACGCCTTCGAGCAGCTCGGCTGCGCCGGCAGCATCGAGCACGCGCAGCTGCTCACGAGGGAGGACGTCGCCCGTTTCGCCCGGCTCGGCGTGGTAGCGAGCGTGCAGCCCGAGCACGCCCTCGACGACCGGGACGTCGCCGACCGCTACTGGGTGGGACGCACCGACCGGGCCTTCGTGCTGAAGAGCCTGCTGAACGCCGGGGTCACGCTCGCGCTCGGGTCCGACGCCCCGGTCGCTCCGCTGGACCCGTGGGTGAGCATCGCCGCCGCCGTCGGGCGCACTCGCGGCAGCCGCGAACCCTGGCACGCCGAGCAAGCCATCTCCCGGCAGGCCGCGCTCGCCGCGTCCGCGCGCGGCCGGCACCGCGTTCTGGCGGGAGACGTCGCCGACCTCGCGGTGTGCGAGATCGACCCGTTCGTCGCCTCAGTGCCCGACCTGCGACGGATGCCCGTGGCCGCCACCCTGCTCGCCGGCCGCTTCACCCACACCACCCTCTGACCTGGGGGGTTACCCCCGGCGAGATCCGGTTGGCAGCGGGATGTCGTCAACTCGACCCAGCGATCAGGCTGAGTACCGACAGACTTACTGGAGGACACCATGACCGCACCGACCGAAACCCCCGCACGCGCCGGCTATCGCGCGCTCTGGCGGCGCGTGCCGCAGGAGCTGCTCTTTCTACTGCTGACCCTGCCGGTGGTCGTGATCGCCCTCACCGTTCTGAGCACCGTATTCTTCACCGGCATCGGCCTGCTCGCCGCCGTCGTTGGGATCGTCGTCGTCGTGGCGTCCCTCTACCTCGCCCGCGGCATCGGTCTGGTCGAACTCGCCCGCCTGCGCTGGGCCGGCCAGCCTGCCATCACCCCGCCGCGGTGGGCGACGCCGGGGGAGCCGGCCACCACCCTCCGCGCCCTGCTCGGCCCGCTCGTCAACGGGCACTACTGGCTCTACCTGCTGCACGGCATGGTCGTGAACTTCGTGGTCGGGCTTGTCAGCTGGATCGTCACCGTAGTCTGGCTGTCGGTGGGCCTCGGCGGCGTCAGCTACTGGATCTGGGGCCGCTTCCTCCCCGAGGACCGGAACGACGACCTGCACGCGATCATCCTGAACTGGATTCTGCCGGGCACCACGCTCCCGATCGACCCGCTCCTGGCCGAAAGCCTCCTCCAGCTCGTCCTGGGCATCCTCTTTCTGCTGACTCTGCCGTACATCACCCACGCGTTCACCCGGCTGCACCAGTTCGCGGCCCGCGGCATGCTGGGCGCCTGGCGGTCCGAGGCCCTGCAGCGTGAGGTCGCCGACCTCAGCGCGTCGCGCGGGGCGGCCGTCGCCGCGGAAGACCAGTCCCTGCGGCGCCTGGAACGGGACATCCACGATGGTCCGCAGCAGCGCCTGGTGCGCCTGCAGATGGACCTCGCCAGCGCCGAGCGCAAGCTCGATACCGACCCGGATGCCGCGCGCACCCTGATCGTGGAGGCCCGGGAGCAGGCTCACGACACCCTCGAGGAGCTGCGGGCGCTGTCCCGCGGTTTGGTGCCGCCCCTCCTGCAGGACCGCGGTCTCCTCGCCGGCCTCGAGTCCCTGGCCGCCCGTAGCACCATCCCTGTGCGGCTCGAGCTGCAGGTCGACCCGGCGCTGCGGCTGCCCAGCGAAATCGAGCGGAGCGCGTATTTCGTCGGCGCGGAGTTGCTCACCAACGCCGCCAAGCACTCGCGGGCCACGGACATCCGTCTGCACCTGGCCCTGCGCGCCGTCCCCGACGATGGGAGCACCGGCAGCCCTGCCAGCACGGGGGCCGCCGGCGTCATCTGGCTCGACCTCTGGGTGATCGACGACGGCATCGGCGGGGCCCGGCTGACCGATGCCCATGGCCTGCACGGACTCGACGAACGCCTGCACGGCCTTCGCGGGGTGTTGTCGGTGCGGAGCCCCGAGGGTGGCCCGACCGCGATCGGGGCACACATCCCACTGCCCGCGGCCCGGCCGGCGCGAGCGGTCGCCGTATCCTGAACGGATGACCGACCTCGCTTCAGCCATTCTCGCCGCTCCCTCCGCCCCACCCCTGAGGCTCGTGCTGGCCGAGGACTCGGTGCTGCTCAGAGAGGGCCTGATCCGCCTGTTCGACGAGGCCGGGTTTGTGACCGTCGCGTCCTACGGCGACGCGGATTCCCTCCTGGCCGAGGTAGACGCGCTGCGGCCCGACATCGCCGTGCTGGATGTGCGGATGCCGCCCACCTTCCGGGACGAGGGCGTGCGCGCCGCGCTGGAACTGCGCCGCAGGCTGCCGTCGGTGGGCATCCTGCTGCTCAGCCAGTATGTGGAGGGCACCTACGCGCATGAACTTCTCGCCGCCGGCAACGGGGGACTGGGCTACCTGCTCAAGGACCGGGTGGCGTCGCTCGACGAGCTGCGGGACGCCGTGACCCGGATCAGCGCGGGCGGCACCGTGCTCGACCCGCAGGTCGTGCGCGAGTTGCTGGCCCGCCGCACCGACCCGGTCGCGGCCCTCACCCCGCGTGAGCGTGACGTGCTCGGGCTGATGGCGGAGGGGCGCACCAACGCCGGCATCGCCGCGAAGCTCGTGATCGGCGTCGGCGCGGTCGAGAAGAACGTCACCTCGATCTTCCAGAAGCTCGGCCTCGACGACTCGGGCTCCGACCACCGCCGGGTGCTGGCCGTGCTCACCTACCTGCGGCACTGACCCTGCGGCACTGACTCAGCCACGGATATCCGGATACTCGGATCCGGCCCGGTCAGGGGTGCAGAATGAGCTTATGAGCGAGATCGCGAATTCCAAGCTGGCCATCATCGGAGCCGGGGCCGTCGGGTCGTCCCTGGCCTACGCCGCACTGATCCGGCAGTCCGCGCGGGAAGTCGTGCTCTACGACATCAACGGGCCCAAGGTGGAGGCCGAGGTTCTCGACCTGGCCCACGGCACCCAGTTCACGGGTGCTTCCTGCGTGGCCGGCGGCAGCGACCTCGACGCCATCGCGGGGGCGAACATGGTCGTGATCACGGCCGGGGCCAGACAGCACCCCGGTCAGTCCCGGCTCGAGATGGCCGGCGTCAATGTCGGGATCCTGCGGGAGCTGATGCCCCAGCTGGTCGAGCGAGCCCCGGACGCCGTCTATATGCTCGTCACCAACCCCTGCGACGTGCTTGCCTATGCTGCCCGCCAGTTCAGCGGGCTGCCGGCCACGCGCGTCTTCGGGTCGGGCACGGTGCTCGACTCCTCCCGGCTGCGCTGGATGCTCGCGCACCGGGTCGGCGTCGCGATCGCCAATGTGCACGCCGTGATCGTCGGAGAGCACGGCGACTCGGAGTTCCCGCTCTGGTCCCAGGCCCGGATCGGCCCGATCTCCCTGGCCGAGTGGGTGCAGGACGACATCTCGCCTAAGGGTCTGGTGCCGTTCTCGGAGGCGGAATTCGACGCGATCACCGAGAGCGTGAAGACCGCGGCGTACACGGTCATCGCCGGCAAGGGCGCCACGAACTACGCGATCGGGCTTTCGGGCGCCCGGATCGTCGAGGCCGTGCTGCGCGACGAGGGCGCCGTGCTTCCGGTCAGCTCGGTGCTCACCGACTACCGGGGCGTCAGCGACGTGGCGCTGTCGGTGCCGAGCGTGATCAACGCCGAGGGCGTCTCGCGCGTGATCGAGGTTCCCTTCAGCGAGAAGGAGCAGGAGCTGTTCGAGCACTCGGCGGCGACGTTGCGCACGACGCTGAACGGGCTCGGACTCGACTGAGCCGTGTGAGACGATCCGTCCAGGATGTTGGGTGGAGGGGATGACGGGAATCGAACCCGCGCCATCAGTTTGGAAAACTGAGGCTCTACCATTGAGCTACATCCCCCGGGCGCAGTTCCCCGCGCACACACCCAGCGTAGTACACGTCGACGGTCGCCAGCTGCACGCCTCGACCCGCGGCATCCGGACCGTGCAGTAGACTTATCGAGGTCATTCCGCGAATTGCGCGAACTCTGCGCCCCAAGCGGATGCCATCACCGGGTTGAGAAATTGTCCGGGGCGTAGCTCAGCTTGGTAGAGCGCTCGGTTTGGGGCCGAGAGGTCGCAGGTTCGAATCCTGTCGCCCCGACCAACACCCCCTAAATACATCGGTCGAACACAGGAGATTGCCACGTGAAGTCCACGGTAGAACAACTGAGCCCCACTCGCGCGAAGGTCACCATCTCGGTGGCTCCCGAGGAGCTGAAGCCCAGCATCACCCACGCCTACGGCCACATCGCCGAGGACATCAACATCCCCGGCTTCCGCAAGGGCAAGGTCCCGCCGGCCATCATCGACCAGCGTGTCGGCAAGTCCGCCGTGCTCGAGCATGCGGTCAACGAGAGCCTCGACGGTTTCTACCGCTCGGCCGTGACCGAGCACAAGCTGCGCCCTTTGGGCCGCCCCGAGGCAGACATCGTCGCCTGGCCCAGCGACAAGGACTTCTCCGGAGACCTGGAACTGGCCATCGAGGTCGACGTGCGCCCCGAGATCGACCTGCCGAACTACTCCGGGCTGAAGCTCACTGTCGACGCCGTCGAGGTGTCCGATGAAGAGGTCACCGAGGAACTCGACAACCTGCGCAGCCGCTTCGGCACTCTCGTCACCGTCGATCGTCCCGCCACCACGGGCGACTTCGTGCAGATCGACCTGATCGCCGCCATCAACAGCGTCGAGGTCGACAACGCCACCGGCATCTCCTACGAGGTCGGATCCGGCGACCTCATCGACGGCATCGACGAGGCGCTCGACTCTCTCAGCGCCGGTGAGACCACCACCTTCAATTCCAACCTCATGGGTGGGGACCACGAGGGCGAGACCGCCGAGATCACCGTCACCGTCGGCGCCGTCAAGGAGCGCGAGCTTCCCACCGCCGACGACGACTTCGCGCAGATCGCCAGCGAGTTCGACACCATCGCCGAACTGACCGAGAGCCTCAAGGGCCAGGTCGAGCGCTCCAAGGTCTTCGGCCAAGGCACCCAGGCCCGCGAGAAGCTCGTCGAGCAGCTGCTCGAGTCGGTCGAGGTTCCGATTCCGACCGCGATCATCGAGGACGAGGTGCGTCGCCACCTCGAGGGCGAGAACCGCCTCGAAGACGCCGAGCACCGCGCCGAGGTCACCGAGGCCAGCGAGAAGACCTTCCGTCAGCAGATCCTGCTCGACACCATCGCCGAGGCCGAGAAGGTCCAGGTCAGCCAGGACGAGCTCACTCAGTACCTGATCCAGGGCGCAGCCCAGTACGGCATGGACCCGAGCGAATTCGTCCAGGCGCTGAGCGGCAACGGTCAGATCCCGTCGATGGTGGCCGAGGTTGCCCGCAACAAGGCCCTCGCCATCGCGCTGGGCAAGGCCGAGGTCGTTGACTCCAACGGTAACGCCGTCGACCTGTCCGAGTTCGTCGCGGTCGCCGACGAGGCGTCCGGCGAGGACGAGGAAGAAGAGATCGAGGAGGACGACTCCGACGCCGCCGAGGTCGAGGCCGAGGTCGACGCCGAGGTCGAGGCCATCAAGGCCGCCAAGGCCACGGCAGCGAAGGCAGCCAAGGCCAAGGCCACCGCGGCGAAGAAGAAGGCCGCCGCCAAGAAGTAGCACGACGACCGCTCACGCGGGCGTTCGGGTCGGATGTCACAGACATCCGACCCGTTCCGCGTTTCTGCCTTGCCGCCCCCGCTCTCGTCCCTTGCCCTCAGCTCTCCCGCACTGGACCAATTCGACGGAGATTTTCGGGTTAAGGGCCGTTATGCACGATTTTCGGGGCCAGGAGAGCAGAATCTCCGTCGAATTGGTTCGGAGCGACTGATGCGTGGGCGGCGCGTTATCTGCCGAGGGCGAACACAGCCGTTCCGGAGCGTTGGCTCCTATAGATTCAATCTGAAGCGACAAGTGAAACGGAGCGCGACATGGCCGATATGACACCTACACCGGGCGTTTTTGACCGACTGCTGAAAGACCGCATCATCTGGCTGGGTTCAGAGGTCCGGGATGAGAACGCCAACGAGATTTGTGCCAAAATCCTGCTGCTGGCCGCAGAGGACTCGGAGCGGGATATCTTCCTGTACATCAACTCGCCCGGCGGCTCAATCACGGCGGGCATGGCCATTTACGACACGATGAGGTTCGTTCCGAACGACATCGTCACCGTCGGCATCGGACTCGCTGCCTCGATGGGGCAGTTCCTGTTGTCCTCTGGAACCAAGGGCAAGCGCTACATCACACCCAACGCCCGGGTCCTGTTGCACCAGCCGTCCGGCGGATTCGGTGGCACGGCCGCCGACATCCAGACGCAGGCGAAGGTCATCCTGGATATGAAGAAGCGGATGGCCGAACTCACGGCAGAGCAGACCGGCAAGTCGGTCGAGCAGATCCTCATTGACAACGACCGCGACAACTGGTTCACCGCTCACGAGGCCGTGGCCTATGGTTTTGTCGACCACCTGCGCGGCTCCGCGTCGGAAGTGGTCGGCGGCGGCGGCACCGACGACTCAGTGAACAAGAAGTAGGACGGGCGAGACGACATGGAATTCACGAATTTTGGTCACCAGGCCGGGGGCCGCGCTTCGCAGGCTCCCGAGGCCCGATACATCCTTCCCACGTTTGAAGAGCGCACGGCCTACGGCTACAAGCGCCAGGACCCCTACGCGAAGCTCTTCGAGGACCGCATCATCTTTCTCGGCGTGCAGGTGGACGACGCGTCCGCCGATGACGTCATGGCCCAGCTCCTGGTGCTCGAGAGCCAGGACCCGGACCGGGACATCGTGATGTACATCAACTCACCGGGTGGCTCCTTCACCGCGATGACGGCGATCTACGACACGATGCAGTACATTCGTCCGCACATCCAGACGGTCTGCCTCGGCCAGGCGGCATCCGCTGCGGCCGTGCTGCTTGCCGGCGGCACACCCGGGAAGCGCCTCGCCCTTCCCAACGCCCGCATCCTCATCCACCAGCCCTCGGCCGGCGGACAGGGCGGAGGTCAGGCCTCCGACATCGAGATCCAGGCAGCTGAGATTCAGCGGATGCGGGAGTGGCTCGAATTCACCATCGCTCACCACTCCAACCGCAGCGCGGAGCAGGTTCACAAGGATATCGACCGCGACAAGATCCTCGGCTCGGCCGAGGCCCTCGAGTACGGCCTGATCGACCAGATCCTGACCAGCCGCAAAAACGTGCCCACGCTCGTCAAGTAGAAGAGCGAAACCGTGAACGCGACGGATGTCCGGCTCAACGGAGCCGGGCATCCGTCGCGTTTCGCATATCGGAGAGTTCGGGCAGAACGGTGCCTGAACGTTATTCGACAGATGCGGTCAGCCTGCACCCGTGCCGCACAGGCACAGGCTAGGCTCGATGCAGTTGTCAATGGAGGAGGCTGACGGATGGCCCGAATAGGCGAAAGCGCTGACCTGTTGAAATGCTCTTTCTGCGGAAAGAGCCAGAAGCAGGTGCAGCAGCTCATTGCGGGCCCCGGTGTCTACATCTGCGACGAGTGCGTCGAGTTGTGCAACGAGATCATCGAGGAGCGTTTGGCCGAAGCCACCGCTGAAGACGGTGCCGGCGAATTCGAATTGCCCAAGCCGAAGGAGATCTTCGGCTTCCTCGAGGAATACGTCATCGGGCAGGAAGCCGCAAAGCGCGCCCTCGCCGTTGCCGTCTACAACCATTACAAGCGCGTACGCTCCCGCGCCACCCTCACCGCCGCCGACGCCATCCACGACGACGTGGAAATCGCCAAGTCCAATATTCTGTTGATCGGCCCTACCGGCTGCGGCAAGACCTACCTCGCCCAGACACTGGCAAAACGCCTCAACGTTCCCTTCGCCGTGGCGGATGCGACGGCCCTCACCGAGGCCGGCTATGTCGGTGAAGACGTGGAGAACATCCTCCTCAAGTTGATCCAGGCCGCCGACTACGACGTCAAGCGCGCCGAGACCGGCATCATCTACATCGACGAGATCGACAAGATCGCGCGCAAGGCCGAGAATCCCTCGATCACCCGCGACGTGTCCGGCGAGGGTGTGCAGCAGGCCCTGTTGAAGATTCTCGAGGGCACTGTGGCCTCGGTTCCGCCGCAGGGTGGGCGCAAGCATCCGCACCAGGAATTCATTCAGATCGACACCACGAATGTACTGTTCATCGTGGCCGGCGCGTTCGCGGGCCTGGATGACATCATTTCGACCCGGGCCGGCAAGAAGGGCATCGGGTTCGGCGCTCCGCTTCACAGCAAGGGTGACGACGTCAACCTGTTCAGTGAGGTGCTCCCCGAAGACCTGCACAAATTCGGCCTGATCCCCGAGTTCATCGGCCGTCTGCCCGTGGTCACCACCGTCACCCAGCTCGACCAGGTGGCCCTGATGCAGATTTTGACCGTCCCGAAGAACGCCCTCGTGCGGCAGTACCAGCGCATGTTCCAGCTCGACGGCGTCGAGCTCGAGTTCGAACAGCCGGCGTTGGAGGCCATCGCCGACCTCGCGGTCCTGCGCAAGACCGGTGCGCGTGGCCTGCGAGCGATCATGGAAGAAGTGCTCGGACCGATCATGTTCGAGGTGCCGTCGAGCTCCGAGGTGGCGCGCGTCGTGGTCACCCGGGCCGCCGTGCTCGATAACGCCGAGCCCACGATCGTGCTGCACAAGGCCCGCCGCGTCGACAAGTCCGCCTAGGTTCAGCGTCCGGCCTCACCCCGCTTCGGCACCCGACCGAACTGGGCCCGGGGGCCGCCGTGTACCAGCCCGCTTTCGTCGGCGTCGTTGCGGCGGTCACCGGATTCGCGGGTTCATTCGTGCTCGTCATCGCCGGGCTGCAGGTCGTGGGCGCGACCGATTCGCAGACGGCATCCGTGCTGTTGGCGCCCTGCCTGCTGGTCGGCATCGACGGCGTGCTGTATCCCGAAGCCGATCGCCAGTGCGATGCTTGCCGGCATCCTGTTCCCGATCTGCCCGGCCCCGGTGACGGCAGCCGTGCAGCAGCGGCTGCTCGCGGTGCCGGTTGTTCTGGTCTGGCTCGCCGCGGGCAAGCCGGCGCGCGCGTGGATGGTGCCGGCGACCATGGCCGTGGCCGCGATCATCGACGTTCGGCTACCAGCCTCCGCCCTGCGCGATCTGGTCGGCTCCGGTCTGGCGAACGCGGTCGGATCGGTCGTCGGCGCGCTCGGCATCACCCTGACGGCAATCACGACCGCGCCGATGGCCGGCCCCGACGCGCATCCTGACGGCCCGAAGCGGTGGATCGCCACGGCTGCCTCCGGGGCGGCTTGCCTCGTCCTGGTCACCGCGTCGGGCGTTTCGGTGTTGGGCATCGGCTCCGCGTTCGGGGGCTGGTCATCGGCGGCGTGGTCATGCTCTGGCTCGGCTGGATGCCCCCCGGCCGCTCTCACCCACTGCCGTCGCTGCCCCCTAACGAATTCGACGGAGATTTTGCCGAAATCGGACCCACACGGGCCGAAAGCGGCCGGTTTCCGTAAAATCTCCGTCGAATTGGTTCAGGGGCGGGGCGTTAGGGCGCCGGGCAGGGCCGGGCAGGGCCGGGCAGGGCCGGGCAGTGCCGGACGGTGCTAGTTCAGGCCGCGACGGTCGAGCAGCGGCTGAATGTCGGCGTCACGACCGCGGAAATGGCGGTAGGCGGCGAGCGGGTCTGTGCTGCCGCCCACGCTCAGCAGCCGCGACCGGAAACGGTCTCCGTTGGCCCGGGTGAGCCCGCCGTTCTCTGCGAACCACTCGCCGGTGTCGGCGTCCAGCACCTCGCTCCAGATGTAGGAGTAGTAGCCGGCGTCGTAGCCGCCGGCGAAGGTGTGCGCGAAGTAGGTGCTGGAATAGCGGGTCGGCACGGCAGGATTGTCGAGCCCCACGGCGGCGAGGGCGGATGCCTCGAACGCGGCGACATCCGTCACCCTGTCGTCGGCTTCGATGCGGTGCCAGGCCTGGTCGAGCAGGGCCGCCGCAAGGTACTCGCTGGTGGAGAAGCCCTCGTTGAAGGTGGACGAGGCGTGGATGCGGTCGACGAGGTCCTGGGGCATGGGCTCCCCGGTCTCGTGGTGACGAGCATAGTTCGCGAGCACGTCGGGCCACAGCATCCACATCTCGTTGACCTGGCTGGGGAACTCCACAAAGTCGCGGTACACATTGGTGCCGGCGAATTTCGGGTAGGTGACCCGCGCGAACAGGCCGTGCAGGGCGTGCCCGAACTCGTGGAACAGGGTGACGACCTCGTCGAAACTGAGCAGGGTGGGCTCGCCCGTCGCCGGCCGGGGAACGTTCAGGTTGTTGCAGACGATCGTGGGGGTACCTATAAGCGTCGACTGGGAGCCCAGGGCGTTCATCCAGGCGCCGCCCCGCTTGGAGTCGCGGGTGTAGACGTCGATGATGTACAGGCCCACGGGCGAGCCGTCGGCCTCGGCGACCTCGAACACACGCGCGCCGGGGTGCCAGGCGACGAGGTCGGGTCGCTCGGTGAAGGTGACGCCGTAGAGCCGATTGGCCGCGTAGAACACGCCGTCCTGCAGCACCCGTTCGAACTCGAAGTAGGGGCGCATGGCCGCGGTGTCCACGTCGTAGCGGGCTCGCCGCACCCTCTCCGTGTAGAAGGCCCAGTCCCAGGCGGCGAGCTCGAAGTCCCCGCCGTCCGCATCGATCTGCTCCTGCAGGTCGGCCTGCTCGACGCGCGCATTCCGGGCTGCCGCCGGCGCGAGGCGCCCGAGCATGTCGGCGACCGCCTCCGGGGTCTTCGCCGTCTGGTCCGCGGTCACGCCGGCCGCGTGGCTGTCGAATCCGAGCAGCCGGGCCCGCTCGGCACGCAGCCGCGAGATCTCCAGCACGAGGGCGCGGTTGTCGAACTGCCCGCCACGGATGCCCCGGGACCGTGAGGCGGCCAGCAGCCGTTCCCGCACACCCCGGTTCGTCAGCTGTGCCAAGTAGGGGTGCGAGGTAGCCAGCACCAGAGTGATCACGTAACGCCCGGTCAGGCCGCGCTCGTGGGCGGCCTCGGCCGCGGCGGAGATCTGACCGGGGGTGAGGCCATCCAGCTCGCTCACGTCGTCGAGCACGAGTGCCAGATCGATGGTGTCGGCGAGCAGGTTCTTCTCGAACCGGGTGGTGACCGTGGAGAGCCGCTTATTGTAGTTACGCAGCCGGGCCTTGTCGTCGTCGCCGAGGCCCGCGCCCGCGAGCGTGAACTCGGTGAAGTACCGCTCGATCAGGTAGCGCTCCTCCGGCTCCAGGTCCAACCGGTCCCGCTGCTCCTGCAGAGCGGCGATCCGGGTGAACAGGCCAGGGTCCAGACGGATGGCGTCCGCGTGCGCCGCGAGGAGCGGGGCCAGTTCCTCCTCGAGGGCGTTGGTGAAGTCGCTGGAGTCCGACGAACTCCGGTTGAAGAACACCTCGGCCACCCGGGTCAGCAACGGTCCGCTGCGCTCGAGCGGAACCATCGTGTTGTCGAAGGTGGGGGCATCCGCGCTCGCGCAGATCGCCGCAATCTCGGCCAACTGCTCGGACATACCGTCCAGGAACGCCGGCCGGTAGTGCTCCTCCGCAATCAGCGCGAACGGGGGCAGCTCGAACGGAAGCGTGCTGATGCTGGCGAAGGGGTTCATTTGTTTACCCTGTCACATCCACATTTCGTCTGTCGGAGTATTCCCCCGCACGCCTAGGATCGGTTCATGATCGACGAGCCGGCACGCCCCGAGACCGCGCCCCGGGAGCAGTACACGCACGGGCATCACGAGAGCGTGCTGCGCTCGCATACCTGGCGCACGGTGGCCAACTCGGCGGCCTACCTGATCCCACACCTGGATGCCGGGCTGACCCTGCTCGACGTGGGCTGCGGTCCGGGCACGGTCACGGTCGACCTGGCACGCCGGCTGTATCCCGGTCAGGTCACCGGCATCGATGCGTCGGAGCAGATTGTGCTGCGCGCAGCCGGGCTGGCCTTCGATGAGGGGGTGCGGAACGTGTCGTTCCGGGTGGGTGACGCCTACGCGCTCGGCTTCGCCGACGCGAGCTTCGACATCGTGCACGCGCACCAGGTGCTCCAGCACCTCGCCAACCCCGTCGCCGCGCTGCGGGAGTTCCGGCGCGTGCTGAGACCGGGCGGAATCCTCGCCGCCCGCGACGTCGATTCCGGGGGAGTGATGTACTACCCGAAGCTTCAGGGCCTGCAGCTGTGGGAGAGCGCCTTCCGCGACGTGCAGTACTGGAACGGCGGCGACCCCGACGCCGGGCGCGCTCTCAAAGCCTGGGCGCGCAAGGCCGGGTTCACCGACGTGGCGAGTTCGGCATCCCTTTGGTGCTTCGCCTCGGATGTCGAACGCGAGTGGTGGGGGCAATCCTGGGCCGAGCGGGTGATCGAGTCCGACTTCGCGGCACACGCCATCGAGGTGGGCGCGGCCGACCTCGCCGACCTTCGGATGATGCAAGCCGCATGGCTGCAGTGGGCCGGCGACCCCGATGGCTGGTGCGGTATCCCACACGGCGAGATCGTCGCCAGGAAGTAGCCCGTGCCGTTCCTCGACCGACTCCAACACTGGGCCCAGGTTCAGCCCGACGCCACCGCCGTCGCAGTCGGCGCCGACCGAATCAGCTTCGCCGAGCTCCGCGATGCGGCGGCGGCGATCCTGCCCGCGACGCCCCGGATCTCCAGCGTCTGCCTGCCCCACGGCACCGCGTTCGCCGTTGCCTTCGCCGCGGGCGTCGCCGAAGGCCGCTGCTCTGCGATTCTCAACCCTGACTGGCCGGAGGCGCAGCGCAGGGTGGTCGAGAGCCGCCTGGCGAGGACCGCCGGGTTGGACGGACGGGTCGCCGCCGGCGCGCCCCTGCTCGGCACGGAGCTGCGCGACGGTCCACCCGACAGGGACTTCCTCTACGGGTTCACCTCCGGCACGACCTCCGTACCCAAGGCATTCACGCGCAGCCGAGCCTCCTGGCAGCGCTCGTTCGCGCTGGGCACCGAGTTCTTCGGCCTGACTCGGCACGACCGCACACTGGCGCCCGGCCCGCTCTCTGCCAGCCTCAGCCTCTACGCTTTCGCCGAATCGCTGCACACCGGCTCCGCCTTCTTCGCTCTGCCCCGCTTCTCCGCCGCCGCCGCTGTCGCCTGTGTCACTGTCGAGCAGATCACCCGGATCGTGGCGGCGCCGACCGTGCTGCGTGTGATCGCCGCGCACGCGCTGTCCGTCGGCACGGACGGGAGGCCCCCCACCGGCAGGGGGCTCACCGGCATCGTGAGTGCGGGGGCCAAACTCGACCCGGGAACCCTGTCGATGCTGCGCCTCTGGGCGCCGGACGCCAGCGTGTTCGAGTACTACGGGGCGACCGAACTGAGCTTCGTGACGGCATCCGTGCTGCGTCCCGGCGAGGTGTCGCCGATCTCGGCGACCGCCGTCGGGCGGGCTCTGCCCGGCGTGGAGGTGCGCATCCAGGACGACGCGGGACGCGCCCTGCCGACCGGCACCCCGGGCACCATCTTCGTGCGCAGCCTTCTGGTGGGCGGCGGTTACGCCTGGGGCGACGACGGCGAGGCGTTCCGCCGCGAGGTCGACTGGTGCACGGTCGGCGACATCGGCTTCCTCGACCCGGCGGCCGTGCTGCACCACCTCGGCCGCCGCGCCGACTTCATCGTCACGTCCGGGCACAACGTCTACCCGCAGCAGGTCGAAGCGGCTTTGCGCGGCCTTCCCGGCGTGGAGGCGGCCGTCGTCACCGGTCTGCCGGACCCCGTTCGCGGGACCCGCGTGGTGGCCGCCGTGATCGCGGGCTCCGAGACGGATGCCGCGCGCATCCGGTCATACGTCGCGGCTCTGCTCGCCGCGCCCCACCGGCCCCGCGCCTACTACGCCCTGGCGGAGCTGCCGCTCACCTCGGCCGGTAAACTCAGCCGGGTGATGCTGCGCCGCTGGATCGAGGAGGGTGACCGTCGTGTGCGCCCGCTCCGCTGACCCAATCCGGCCGGACGCGGTCGGTGCCGACGGCTCCGCTGCTCCCAGCGCCGACACCGTCGATTCGCACGCCGGCCCGCCAACCGACGCTGCCCGGGAACCCGTGATCGTTCTTGCCCGCCGCACCGCCTTCGGCCGCCGCAACGGGGTGTTCGCGCACACCCGTGCCGAAGACCTGCTGGCCCCCGTGCTGAACGCCGTGGTGTCCGGCGGCGGGGTGTCCCCGGCTGCCATCGACGACGTCATCATCGGCAACGCGGCGGGCGGCGGCGGCAATGTTGCCCGCCTCGCCGCGCTGACGGCCGGTCTGCCGGATTCCGTTCCCGGCCTCACGATCGACCGGCAGTGCGGCTCCGGCCTTGAGGCCATCGTGCTGGCCTGCCGGTTGGTTGCCGCCGGCGCTGGCGACCTCTACCTTGCCGGGGGAGTCGAGAGTTGCAGCACGGCCCCGCTGCGTGCGCACCGGCTCACCTCGAGCGCCGGGCAGCCGGACTTCTTCGATCGCGTGCGTTTCGCCCCCGATTCGATCGGCGACCCCGACATGGGCGTCGCCGCCGAGAACGTGGCCGACCGCTACGGCTTCTCCCGGCAGCGGCAGGACGCCTTCGCCCTCCGCAGTCACCGGCTGGCCGCCACGGCTGCCGCCGTGCCAGCCCCCGAGATCGTGCCGCTGCCGACAGAGGCCGGCCCGGTTTTCGTCGACGAGGGTCCCCGCCCGGGTCTGACTGAGGCCCTGCTGGCCCGGTTCGCGCCGGTCTTCCGGCCGGGAGGAACGGTCACCGCCGGCAACTCCTGCGCGGATGCCGATGGCGCCGTCGTGGTCCTGGTCACCAGCCGCCGGCGGGCACGCGAACTCGGACTGACCGGCTGGTTATCCTTCGTCGACGCCGCGGTCACCGGCACGGACCCGAACTTCCTCGGCATCGCCGGCGCCGAGGCCGCGCGCCTCGTGCTGCTCCGGCAGGGCCTGACCGGGGCCGACCTGGCTCGGATCGAGTTCAACGAGGCGTTCGCGGCGCAGGTGCTCGCATCCCTCGATCTGCTCGGCGTTGCGGAGGAGCACGCCAACCGCGAGGGCGGAGCGCTGGCCCTCGGGCATCCGTTCGGCGCCAGCGGAGCCCTGCTGGTACTGAGGCTGCTGCGGCAGTGTCGCGCCGCGGCAACGCCGGGGGACGCCGCCCTCGCGGCGGTCAGCATCGCCGGCGGCCTGGGGGTCGCCGCCCTGTTCCGCTGGGAGCAGTCCCTGTCATCGGAGGCAGCAGGCGTCGAACGACTCTCACGCTGACGCACGACCACGGGGTGCGGAGTGGCCCCGCGGAGTACCGGAATGCCGGTCAGCAGAGGTTAGATCCAGTCGTCTTCGTCGTCGAGCACGATCGACGGCTGCGTGATCGTGGCACTGTCCTCGCCCGGGTCATAGCGGATGATCGTGCCGTCGTCGAGCTCGAGCACGGGGTTGCCCTCGAGCCAGGTCAGTGTCCAGCGCCAGGCGCTGGAGTCCTCCGCCAGCGCGGTGAGGTCCTCTTCGACCGCACGGATGGCGATTTCCACCACATGAGGCAGCCCGGCCGGCGCCGGGTGACCCAGAGGCCAGCGGGTTCCCATCTTCACTTACAGCTCGATCTCGTAGGTGACCCAGTCCGTGCGGGTGGCCACATCGTCGTACAGGCGCTGCGCGGTCTCGTTGTCGGCGGCGGTCAGCCACTGCACGGTCGTGAGACGGTCCGCCGCGGCGCACTCCTTGGCGAACTCGATCAAGGCCCGGCCGACGCCCGTGCTGCGGGAGTCCGGCGACACGAACAGGTCGTCCAGGAACAGTCCGCGAGTGGCGGTCAGGGTGCTCGGGACCTCGCGGTAATGGGCGAAGCCGACGAACTCGCCGTCCTCGTCGACAGCCACGGCACCGGCGAGAGACTCGTTCTTGTCGATGATCCAGCTCCAGACCTGGAGCGCTTTCTGATCAGTCAGTTCGCTCTTGTAGAACTCGCTGTAGCCCTCGAAGAGTCCCAGCCATGAGAAGAAGTCCTTGTCGCCGAGCGCGCGTACCTTGATTGACATTCGGTTCTCCTAGTTCTCCAGCACCGTGGCGAGCACGATGTCAGTGACAGCCAATTCGCTGCCCTCAATAAAAACCAACTCCGAGATGCGGCCAACGGCCCTCAGATCGGCTGCAGCCTGCCTGAGCAGGGCAATCTCTGCCGCCGTACCGCTAATTACAGCAGAAACAACGGCGGATTTCTGGGATGCCTTGGCATCCGTTTTCGCGCGGCGGATGCCGGTCAGCGCCCGGCTGCACAGGTCCAGCAGGGCCACGTTGCCGCCCTGCCCTCCGCCGAGCTCGGTCTGAACGGGCCAGGGGGTACGGTGGATGGACCCCTCGTTGGACCAGGACCAGGCTTCCTCGGTCGCGAACGGCACGAACGGGGCGAAGAGGCGCAGCTGGGTGGCCAGGGCGGTGCGCAGGGCGGCGACGGCCGAAGCCTGGCCGGCTCCCGCTTCGCCGTACGCGCGCTCTTTGACCAGTTCGAGGTAGTCGTCGCAGAACGTCCAGAAGAAGCTCTCGGTGAGTTCCAGCGCACGGGCGTGGTCGTAGCCCTCGATCGCGGCGGTGGCGTGGCCGACGACGACGCTGAGCCGAGCGAGCATGCTCTGGTCGAGCGGCTCGGTCACGGGGGCGTCGGCGGCGCCGTCGAAGGCAAGGATGAACTTTGACGCGTTCAGGATCTTGATCGCCAGGCGACGCCCGATTTTGATCTGGGTCGGGTTCTTGGGGTCGAAGGCGGCGTCGGTGCCGAGGCGCGACGACGCGGCCCAGTAGCGCACGGCATCCGAACCGTGCTGCTCGAGCATGTCTGCCGGGGTGACCACATTGCCCTTGGACTTGGACATCTTCTTACGGTCGGGGTCGACGATGAAGCCGGACAGGGCTGCGTGCTGCCACGGCGAGACGCCGTGTTCCAGCTCGGAGCGCAGCAGGGTGGAGAACAGCCAGGTGCGGATGATGTCCTGGCCCTGCGGGCGCAGCGAGTACGGGTAGACGAGATCGAACAGTGCGGGGTCGCGCTCCCAGCCGCCCGCCAGCTGCGGGGTCAGGGAGGAGGTCGCCCAGGTGTCCATCACGTCGACCTCGCCGACGAAGCCGTTCGCCTGGCCGCGCTGCTCGGCAGCAAAGCCCGGGGCGGTGTCGGAGGACGGGTCGACCGGGAGCGTCTCGCGGGTGGCGACGATGGGCTGGTCGAAGAGCGGGTTCGCGTCGGCATCCAGCGGGTACCAGATCGGCAGCGGAACGCCGAAGAAGCGCTGGCGGGAGACGAGCCAGTCGCCGGTGAGGCCGTTGACCCAGTTCTCGTAGCGCACACGCATGAACTCCGGGTGCCACTGCAGGTCGGTGCCGTGCGTGAACAGGCGGGCGCGCAGCTCCTCGTCCCGAGCGCCGTTGCGGATATACCACTGACGGGTCGACACGATCTCGAGCGGTTTGTCGCCCTTCTCGAAGAACTTGACCGGGTGCACGATCGCGCGGGGCTCGCCGATCAGGTCGCCGTCGATGCGGAGCAAGTCGACCACGGCTGCCTTGGCGGAGAAGACGGTCTTGCCGGCCAGCTGCGCGTACGCGGCCTGTCCGGCCTCGCTTGTGATCGCCTCGGGCGCCTCGGCGATGATGCGGCCGTCAAAGCCCATGATGGCGCGGTTCGGAAGGTCGAGTTCACGCCACCAGATCACATCGGTGACGTCGCCGAACGTGCAGATCATGGCGATGCCACTGCCCTTGTCCTTCTGCGCGAGGTGGTGGGCCAGGATCGGCACTTCCACGTCGAAGAGGGGGGTGCGCACGGTCGTGCCGAACAGCGCCTGGTAGCGCTCGTCGTCCGGATGCGCCACGAGCGCCACACAGGCCGGCAGCAGTTCCGGGCGGGTGGTCTCGATCTCGATGGCGCCGCCATCGGGCTTGGCGAAGGCGACCCGGTGGTAGAACGCCGGCATCTCCTTGTCTTCGAGCTCGGCCTGGGCGACCGCGGTGCGGAAGGTGACGTCCCAGAGGGTGGGGGCCATGGCCTGGTAGGCCTCACCGCGCTCGACGTTACCGATGAAGGCGGACTGGGAGGTGACCAGGGAGTCATTGCCGATCGTGCGGTAGGTCTGGGCCCAGTCGACGCTCAGGCCCAGCATGCGCCAAACGGCCTCGAACTGCTTCTCGTCCTCGATGGTGAGGCGCTCGCACAGCTCGATGAAGTTGCGGCGGCTGATCGGCAGCTGGTCGGCGGCTTTGGTGCTTTTGCCGTCTCCGCCCTCGAACGGGGCGGTGAACTCGGTGGCGTAGGGCAGCGACGGATCGCAGCGCACGCCGTAGTAGTTTTGCACGCGCCGCTCGGTGGGCAGGCCGTTGTCATCCCAGCCCATCGGGTAGAAGACGCTCTTGCCGCGCATCCGCTGGAAGCGGGCGATGACATCCGTGTGGGTGTAAGAGAAGACGTGGCCGATGTGCAGGGAGCCGGAAGCGGTCGGCGGCGGGGTATCGATGGAGAAGATACTTTCCCGTGTGGCCGAGTCACGGTCGAAACGGTAGGTGCCGGTCTCTTCCCACGAGCCGCCCCACTTGGTTTCGAGGCCTTCAAGGGCCGGTTTTTCCGGAACGTTGGCGGCGGTCATGTTTCTCCGATTCGATCTGTGCGGCACCGTGTCGTTGGTGAAGTGCCTGAGTATTGGGCCTTATCCAACTTACCGGATGCCCCGTCGTCCGCCGACTCCGGCCGTCACCAGGCTGCCGGAGCGCCTGCAGCGCCCGGCCGGGCCTCGCCGTGAGTGGCAGTATTGGAGCGGGAAGGGGTGCCATGGATGACCCGGGAACACTGTCCGAGGCCCGTCGCACGGTGCTGCGCCGCACGGTGCGCTGGATCGTGGGTTTCACGATCGGCTACAACGTGCTCGAGGCCGTCGCCTCGATCGTGGCGGGCGCCGCGGCATCCTCGACCGCCCTGATCGCCTTCGGCCTGGACTCCGTCATCGAGGTGCTCTCCGCCGCGGTCATCGCGTGGCAGTTCTCCCGTCGCGATCCTGAGCGCTGGCAGAAACCGGCCCTCCGCGCCATCGCGATCGCGTTCTTCACCCTCGCCGGGTACGTGATCCTGGCCGCCGGCCTGAGCTTCGCCGGGGTTGTCGAGGCGGCGCCCAGCCCGCTGGGCATCGTCATCGCGTGCCTCAGCCTCGTGATCATGCCCGGGGTGGCAGGCGTGGAGCGCCGGACCGGCGCGGAGCTCGGCAGTGCCAGCGTGATCGCCGACGCCCGGCAGCTGCTGCTCTGCGCGTGGCTGTCCGGGTCGATGCTGCTCGGGCTGGCGGCCAACGCGCTCCTCGGCTGGGCCTGGGCGGACTCGCTCGCCGCCCTCGTGATCGCCGGGTTCGCGATCAAGGAGGGCATCGAGGCATGGCGCGGCGAGGTAGAGCCGCCGGTGGTGCTGCACGTCAACTAAAAGGGTGAGCCCCCGTATCAGGCGGTGGTCTAACCAATTCGACGGAGATTTTGCTCTGGGAGCCGGTTGCCAGGTTTAAACAAGGCGTTTCGGGCAAAATCTCCGTCGAATTCGTTCGGTACGGAGTTGCTCGAGGGTCAGAACCTGATCCGGGGGACCGCGCCGAGCAGGGTCTGCGTGTACGGATGCTCCGGCGCGGCGAAGACCCGGGCCGTTGCGCCGGTTTCGACGATACGGCCGTCCAGCATTACGGCGACCTGGTCGCTGACGTGCTGGATCACCCCGAGGTCGTGGGAGATGAACAGCAGGCTGAGGCCCAGGTTCCGCTGCAGCTCGTCGAGGAGGTCGAGCACCTGGGCCTGCACGGTCACGTCGAGGGACGACACGGGCTCGTCGCAGATCAGGATCTGCGGCCCCGACGCCAGCGCCCGGGCGATGCTCACCCGCTGCCGCTGCCCGCCGGAGAGGGACAGCGGCCGCCGGCCAAGCAGCCCCTGCGGCAGACCCACCGCGTCGAGCAGCGCCAGCACGCGCAGCCGGTCGGCAGCCGAGGCAGTGGCCGCAGTGGCGGCAGTGGCGGCAGTGGCAGCAGTGGCAGCCGAGGCGGATGCCGCGCCGCGCCCGGTGCGCCCGCCGCCGACCGCGTCCCGGAGCACCTGCTCGACGCTCAGCCGCGGGTCGAAGGAGCTGAGCGCATCCTGATAGACCGCACCAAGCCGGGGCCGCAGGAGCCGCCGTTCCTTCTCCGAGGCGGCGCTGAACGGCTGCCCGAGCACCCGCACCTCGCCGGCGTCCGGCCGGGTCAGCGCCAGCGCGAGGCGGGCCGTCGTTGTTTTGCCGGAGCCGGACTCGCCGACGATGCCGAGCGTCGTGCCGCGTTCGAGCCGGAACGAGACCCCGTCGACCGCGAGCTGCTCGGTGCCGTCGGGCCGGGTGAAGCGCTTGACCAGGCCGGTGGCCTCCAGCACCGTGTTGCGGGGAGCGACAGGGTCGGCACGATCTGAGAGAGCGAGAAAGGGCGCGGCGGCGGGCGACACCGGGGCCGCGGCCCGCGGGCTGAGGCGCAGCCCGCGCGGCTTGTCGACCGGGATCGCGGCGAGCATCTGCCGGGTGACCGGATGCTCCGGCCGGGTCAGAATCGCGTGCGCCGGTCCCTGTTCCACGATCCGTCCCTCGCTCAGCACAGCGATCCGGTCGGCGATGCGGCCGACGACGGCCAGGTCGTGGCTGATCAGCAGGATGCCGGTGCCGGCGCGTTTCAGACCCGTCAGCAGCTCCAGGATTTGTGCCTGCACCGTGACGTCGAGCGCCGTCGTGGGCTCGTCGGCGATCAGCAGTGGCGGGTCCAGGGCGATCGCGGCCGCGATCAGGGCGCGCTGGCGCTGGCCGCCGGAGAGTTCGCCCGCGCGCTTCCGCACAGAGTTGCCGGCGTCGGACAGGCCCACCCGGGCCAGCACCTCGAGCACCCGGGCGTGGCGCGCCGCTGCACCGAGGCGGGTGTGCAGTCGCAGCGAGTCGGCGATCTCCCGGCCCACCGGGCGCAGCGGGTCCAGCGACACCAAGGCATCCTGCAGCACCAGGCCCACGTCGCGGCCGCGCCGCCGGCGCCAGCTCTGCTCGGAGAGTCCGCGCACGTCGTTGCCTGCGAGGCTCAGCTCGTCGGCGCGCACCCAGGCGTTGTCGCCGGCCAGGCCGAGCAGGCTGCGCGCGGTGACGCTCTTGCCCGAGCCTGACTCTCCCACCAGGGCCAGGCATTCCCCGGGGGCCACCTCGAACGAGACGCCGTTCAGCACCGGGTCGGTATCATTTTGCGGTCCGAAGCCCACGACGAGGTTCTGCACCCGCACGGCCGGGGCAACCCCGCCGTCACCCTCGCCTGGCGCGCCCACCGAAGCGCCCACGCCGCTCTCGTCACTCACGCGCGCCTCACCCGTCGCTCGATGCCGCGACCGAGCGCCGTGGCAGACACCGCCGTCAGCACGATGAACAGCCCGGGGAAGAAGCTCATCCACCAGGCCGAGCCGATGTAGGTGCGCCCGGCGGAGAGCATCGCGCCCCACTCCGCGGCGGGCGGCGCCGAGCCCAGGCCGAGGTAGCTCAGCGCCGACGCCCAGACGATGGCCTGACCGATGCCGAGGGTGCCGAGCACGAACAGCGGCGCGAGCGTGTTCGGCAGGATGTGGCGCATCAGGATCTGGACGGGGCTGCGCCCGAGCACGGTCGCCGCCTCGACGAAGGCCGATGACCGCACCGACAAGAGCTGGCCGCGGATGATGCGGGCGTAGCCGGGAGCGGTCGCCAGGCCCACGGCGATGGTCGCCGTGGCAACGCCCGGCCCGAAGATCAGGATGAAGAGCAGGGCCAGCAGCAGGCCGGGGAACGCGAACAGCACCTCGAGGAACCGGTTCACGGTGAAGTCCACGACCGGGCCGAGCATACCGGCCAGGGTGCCGAGCACGAGGCCCAGGCCGAGGCCGATCACGGTGGCGAGGGTGCCGATCAGCAGGGAGCTGCCGGTGCCGTGGCTGACCCGGGTATAGATGTCCCGGCCGGACTCGTCGGTGCCGAACCAGTGCGCGGGTGAGGGGGTCTGAAACGCGGACAGCGGGTCGATCCCGAGCGGGTCGCCGGGCGCTACGAGCGCGGGGAACAATGCCGCCGTGACCAGGAACAGCGCGAACAGGCCCGCCAGGACCTCGGCCACGCCGAACCGGCGAATGCGGGGCGCGCGCGGCGACTGGGGCGCGCCGGTGCGCGGCGACCGGCCCAGCCCGGCCTGGATCTCGAGGTCGCTCATCGTGCCCGCAGCCTCGGGTCGGCGATGCGCTGGGCCAAATCGGTGAACAGGGTCATCAGGATGTACCCGACGGCCACGATCAGCACAGCACCAACCACGACCGGCACGTCGCGCACGGTCACCGCGTTCAGAAGCGTGCGGCCGAGGCCCGGCCGGGCGAAGATGGTCTCGACCACCACTGCCCCGCTGATCAGGGAGCCGAATGCCCAGCCGGAGAGGCTGATCGCTGGCAGTGACGCGTGCCGGATCACGTGCACCCAGCGCACCCCGCGTTCGCTCTCGCCCCGGGCGCGGGCGGAGAGCACGAATGGGGATTCCAGCGCGGTGAGCAGGGACTCCCGCATGATCTGGCCAAGGAACCCGGCCAGCGGCACGGCGAGGGTGAGCACCGGCAGCACCAGCCCGGAAACCCCGGAGGTACTGATCGGCGGCAGCCAGCCCAGCCAGACGCTGAACAACACGATCAGCGCTGTCGCGAGCCAGAAGTGAGGGAGCGCGGCAGCCACGATCTCCAGACCGGAGCCCAGGTACCAGGCGACGCGCCCGCCGCGGGTCGACCAGGTGGCCAGCCCGAGGGCGAGCAGCCAGGCCACAGCGAGGGCGAGCACGGCCAGCAGCAGGGTGCCGCCGAGCTGGCCGACCAGGAGCGGGGCGACGTCCTGGTCCAGTGAGTAGGAGCGGCCAAGATCCCCGGTGGCCAGGCGAGCCAACTGTGCCAGGTACTGCACGAGCACGGGCTGGTCGAGCCCGTATTCCGCCCGCACCGCGGCGAGCGCCTCCGGGGAGGTCTGCGAGCCGGGGCCACCCAGGATGGCCTCGGCCGGGTCTCCGGGAATCAGACGGATGGCGAAAAAGGTGAGCGTGGCCACCATCCAGAGCACCAGCACCGCCCCTCCCAGGCGGGCCAGGACGACCCGGGCTGCCCGCGCTACTTCAGCCACGCATCGTAGAACGTGGGCGTCGACACGGTCGGCAGCGCCCGCGCGCCCACCACATCGGTGCCGAGCAGGTAGTGGTTCTGCTGGTCGAAGAGCGGCAGGATGTAGAAGCCCGCGAGCACCTGGTTCTGCGCGTCGGCGTAGAGGGCGGCGCGTTCATCGGCATCCGTCACCTGGCCGGCCTGGGTGAGTAGGGCGTCGATGGCCGGGTCGTTCACCTGGGCGTGATTGGCGAAGTAGCCGCTGGGTGCCGGGGTGATCCCGTCGGAGTGGAAGAGGATGCGCAGAACGTCGGGTCCGACCTTCGTGTACGGCGCGCTGACGGCGTCGTAGTCGTTCTCGCCCAGCGCGGTGTACCAACTGGAGAGGTCCATCGGGCTGAGCAGAACCTCGAAGCCGGTCTTCTTCGCGGTGGCCTGGATCTGCTCGAACAGGGACTGCTCCGCCGGAATGGACTGGTTCGTACTCACCGGGAAGTCGACCGTGAGGCGCACGCCGTCTTTCACCCGGTAACCGTTGGAATCACGCTCGGTCCAGCCGGCGGAATCGAGGAGGTCCGAGGCAGCCTCAGGGTCGTACGCGAACAGGTCCGGGCCCGACACGGCGAGGG
Organism: Cryobacterium sandaracinum; assembly: GCF_004403415.1. NCBI lineage: Bacteria > Bacillati > Actinomycetota > Actinomycetes > Micrococcales > Microbacteriaceae > Cryobacterium > Cryobacterium sandaracinum. The sequence goes on along the minus strand of NZ_SOGO01000031.1, from coordinate 52,561 downwards.
GTTCGACGCTGGAGAGGGCGGAGTAGGAGCGCTCGGCCGTGCCCCGGAAGAGGCTGGTGACGGCGTCGTCGACATTCGCCGAGCGGATGAACGCCTCCCGCACGAGCGGGTCGTTGAAGGGCGCGCGGCCGGAGTTCAGTTCGATTCGGTTCGAGGCACCCGGGCGAGGGGCGTCGAGGTGCACGATGGTGTCGCTCTTCTCGGCCTGCACGATGGTGTCGGGCTGGGCGTTGTCGATCACGTCGGCGTCGCCGGACTGCAGAGCCGCGTAGCGGGACGCGGAGTCGGGGATGAAGCGCCAGACGATGGAGTCGAGGTAGGCAGGCCCGGTGTGCGCGGCATCCGCGGGCGGGGAGTTGTACTTCTCGTTCCGCACCAGGGTGATCGATTCCTGCTGTACCCACTTCTCGACCTGGAAGGGGCCGGTGCCGACCGGGGAGGCGCAGTTCTCGTCCTGGCTCCGGGCCAGCGCGGTGGGCGATTCGATCGCCAGCCACGGCTGTGACAGGGATTCGAGCAGGGCGCTGTCGGGTTCGCTGAGCGTAAGGCGCACAACGTTGGTGGAGACCGCGTCGGTGCCGGTGACCTTCCCCAGAGCGAGGTAGCCGGTCGACGAGGCCGTTTCCGGGTCTTGGATGTGCGCGATATTCGCCTGCACGGCGGCGGCGTCGAGCGGGGTGCCGTCGGTGAAACTCACGCCGGCGGCGAGCGTGAAGTCCCAGGCCAGCCCGTCGGCGCTCTCGGTCCACGAATCTGCCAGCCAGGGGATGATCTCACCGTCCGCGTTGCGGGACACAAGCGACTCAAGGTACTGCGTGCTGACCAGGGCCTGCGGGTAGTTGCCGCCCACGTGCGGGTCCAGGCAGGTGGGCTCGGCGTCGCCGGATGCGTAGGTCAACGTGCCGCCGGTGAGAGGCCGGGTGGCTTCGGGGGACTCAGCGGTGGCGCAGCCGGTGAGCAGGATGCCGGTGGCGGCGAGGCCGACCAGCCCGGTCAGGGTGCGCGCTGTGCGATGGGTGTACCCCGAAGTGTGCATTATGGGTCTCTTTCCGCGGCGCCCGATGGGCCGAGTGTGCACCTGCTGGACCCGCAAGATTAGGGGCCTCGGGCACGTGTTGGACGGGGTCCACAAATAAAATGATTGACGACCATCGTAGAACACAGGAGAGCTGTTCGCTGAGCAGACGTGTGCGGGCACCGCGCGCTGTACACCCGGGGGTAGGCGCAGGGTAGACTTTTCAAGTAGGACTGTGATCCGGCTATCACCGGTGAGTCTTCGGAAGAACGGCAACCACCCTCGCGGTGGTTCTCAGTAGAACCGAACGGGTCGGGCCCGTCACAGCCTCAGAACAAGCGGTTTTCCGAAGCCTCGGCTCCGGGAGACAAGCGAGGTGGTACCGCGGCGAATCCCGTTCGGAGTCGGCGTCCTCGTGGAACAGGGGCAGATCTGTGAATGACACAACCTGCCCGACTCGTCCAGGAGAGACATGACGTACCCCAAAGGCCAGCAGTCCGCTTCTCCCGCCCAACCCGGCGGCATCGTGCCCTCACCGAACTTTCCCCAGATCGAAACCGAGGTGCTCGCGTTCTGGAAAGCCGACGGCACCTTCCAGGCGTCGATCGACAACCGTGCGGATGCCCCCGAGTGGGTCTTCTATGACGGCCCGCCGTTCGCCAACGGGCTGCCGCACTACGGCCACCTGCTGACCGGGTACGCGAAGGACCTCTTCCCGCGCTTCCAGACCATGCGCGGCAAGCAGGTGCACCGCCGGTTCGGCTGGGACACGCACGGCTTGCCGGCCGAGCTCGAAGCCGAACGCGAGCTCGGCATCACCGACAAGAGCGAGATCGAGAAGATGGGCATCGGGGCCTTCAACGCCGTCGCCCGCAGCTCCGTGCTCAAGTACACCAAGGTGTGGGAGGAGTACGTCACCCGCCAGGCGCGCTGGGTCGACTTCGAGAACGACTACAAGACGCTCGACATCACCTTCATGGAGTCCGTGATCTGGGCCTTTAAGCGCCTGCACGACAAGGGCCTGGCCTACGAGGGCTACCGGGTGCTGCCGTACTGTTGGCGCGACCAGACACCGCTGTCCAACCACGAACTGCGCATGGACGACGACGTCTACAAGATGCGCCAGGACCAGACCGTCACGGTCACCTTCCCGCTGGTCGGCGCCAAGGCCGAAGCCCTCGGGCTGACCGCCGTGCGCGCCCTGGCCTGGACGACCACCCCCTGGACCCTCCCGACGAACCTGGCGCTCGCCGTGGGCCCGGAGATCGTCTATGCCGTCGTGCCGGCCGGGCCGAACGGCACCCCGGACGCCACCGTGCTGCGGGAGGCCGTTTCCGGGGCGGATGCCGCGGCATGCGTCGCAACCACCGAGGTTTTCGGCGCCGAATACCTGATCGCGATCGACCTGGTCGGCAACTACGCCAAGGACCTCGGCTACGACTCGGCGGCAGAGGCGACCGCGGCGATCTCCCGCACGGTTCTCGGCAGCGCCCTGGAGGGCGTCAGCTACGACCGCCTCTTCGACTACTACGCCGACACCGCGGTCTGGGGCACCGAGAACGCCTGGACCGTCGTCGTGGCCGACTACGTCACCACCGCCGACGGAACCGGCATCGTGCACCAGGCGCCCGCCTACGGCGAGGAGGACCAGAAGATCTCCATGGCCGCCGGCATCCCGGTGATCATCTCCCTCGACGCGGGCGGCAAGTTCCTCTCCGACGTGCCCGAGGTCGCCGGCCAGCTCTGGAGCGACGCGAACAAGCCGCTCACCCAGCTGATCAAGAATGAGGGGCGCCTGCTGCGCCAGGCCAGCTACGAGCACTCCTACCCGCACTGCTGGCGCTGCCGCAACCCGCTGATCTACAAGGCCGTGTCGAGCTGGTTCGTGCGCGTCACGGACTTCCGCGAGCGTCTGGTGGACCTGAACCAGGACATCAATTGGGTGCCGGAGAACGTCAAGGACGGCCAGTTCGGCAAGTGGATCGGCAACGCCCGCGACTGGTCGATCAGCCGCAACCGGTACTGGGGTTCGCCCATCCCAGTCTGGAAGAGCGACAATCCCGACTATCCGCGCGTCGACGTCTACGGCTCGCTCGACGAGCTCGAGGCGGACTTCGGCGTGCGCCCCACCGACCTTCACCGCCCCTATATCGACGCGCTCACCCGACCCAACCCCGACGACCCCACCGGGCGGTCCACCATGCGGCGCATCACGGATGTGCTCGACGTCTGGTTCGACTCCGGCTCGATGCCGTTCGCGCAGGTGCACTACCCGTTCGAGAACGCCGACTGGTTCGACAGCCACAACCCGGCCGACTTCATCGTGGAGTACATCGGCCAGACCCGCGGCTGGTTCTACATGCTGCACACGCTCTCCACCGCCCTGTTCGACCGTCCGGCCTTCAAGAACGTGGTCAGCCACGGCATCGTGCTCGGCAACGACGGCCAGAAGATGTCCAAGTCGCTGCGCAACTATCCCGACGTGAACGAGGTGTTCGACCGGGACGGCTCGGATGCCATGCGTTGGTTCCTGATGAGCTCCTCCGTGCTGCGCGGTGGCAACCTGATCGTCACCGAGGAGGGCATCCGCGAGGGTACCCGCCAGGTTATGCTCCCGCTCTGGAGCACCTGGTACTTCTTCTCCCTCTACGCCAACGCGTCCGGCGAGAACGGCTACGACGCCACCTGGCGCACCGACTCGACCGACGTGCTCGACCGCTACCTGCTGGCCAAGACCCGCGATCTGATCGTGGAGGTCACTGCCGACCTCGAGAACCTCGACAGCACCCAGGCGACCGCTCGAATCCGGGACTTCGCCGACGTGCTCACCAACTGGTACGTTCGCCGCTCGCGCGACCGGTTCTGGGCCGGCGCCGGGGCCTCTGTCTCGGTCTCGACGGTCTCATCCACCGGAAACGAGGCTTTCGACACGCTCTACACCGTGCTCGAAACGGTGACGCGGGTGGCCGCCCCGATGCTCCCGCTCGTCACCGAGCGTATCTGGCAGGGCCTCACCGGCGGTCGCAGCGTGCACCTGACCGACTGGCCCGACGCCGAATTGTTCCCGGCCGATGCCGTTCTCGTCACCGCGATGGACCAGGTGCGCACCATCAGCTCCACCGTGCTGTCACTGCGCAAGCAGTCCGGGCTGCGCGTGCGTCTGCCGCTGGCCACTCTGACCGTGGTCACCACCGACACGGCGGCCCTGGCCCCGTTCGAGGGCATCCTGCGCGACGAGCTGAATGTGAAGAGCGTGCGTTTGGTCGAACTGGCCGACGACAGCGCGAGCGCCTACGGCATCACCTCCCGGCTCACCGTGAACGCCCGGGCAGCCGGCCCGCGACTCGGCAAGCAGGTGCAGCAGGTCATCAAGGCCGCCCGCGCCGGCGACTGGAGCGAAACCGACGGCGTAGTCACCGCCGGCGGTACCCCGCTCGCCGCGGGGGAGTACGAACTCGTGCTGCAGACCGGTCCGGCCGACGGTTCCGCCGTCGCTGACGACACGGCGGCGGATGCCCCGGCTCTGGCGCTCCTGGCGGGCGGCGGTTTCGTGCTGCTGGAGACGCAGACCACCCCGGAACTCGAGGCGGAGGGCTTCGCCCGCGACCTGATCCGCGCCGTGCAGGACACCCGCAAGTCGGCCGGATTCGAAGTGAGCGACCGCATCCGTCTCGACCTCGTCTTCTACTCCGCCGAGGACGCCGCGACCTTCGCCCTTGCGGCCGGCGTCGACGTCGCTGCGGAGACCCTGACCCTCCGGTTCGCCACCCATGTGGCCACCGAGGTGTCCGATGACAGCCTGGCGCACGGTCTGCCGTCCGAATGGCTGCAGAGCCTGGTCGGCTTCCCCGTCGAGCACTACGTGCTTTACGAGGCTGGTCACTATGCCAACCGGGGGACCGTCCTGGTCGCCGTCGCCCGAGAGAACGGACTCGTCCATGTCTGAACCCAAGAAGCCCGGATCGAAGAAGCCCGGATCGAAGGAGCCCGGATCGAAGAGGCCGCGCCAGTCCTCCGACGCCGGCCGTGAGGCCGGGGACGCCGTCTTCGCCGCCCTCCTCGCCCGCGTGGGCGAGGGTGCGCCGAAGCCGCGTCTGGCCCCGACCCGGCGGGCGCTCGAACTGCTGGGTGACCCTCAGACCGTCTACCCGGTGATCCATATCACCGGCACCAACGGCAAGACCAGCACGAGCCGCATCACCGAGAGCATCGTGCGCGCCTACGGGCTGCGCACCGGACTGATGACGAGCCCGCACCTGGTGCGGCTCAACGAGCGCATCGTGATCGACGGGGAGTTCATCACCGATGAGGCCCTGGCCGCGAACTGGGCCGACATCGAACCCTTCCTGGCCATGGTCGACGCGGAGCTCGAGGCGGCAGGCGACGACGTGCTCACCTTCTTCGAGGCGCTCACCGTGCTGGCCTTCGCCTGCTTCGCCGACGCCCCCGTCGACGTCGCCGTGATCGAGGTCGGCATGGGCGGCGAGTGGGATTCCACCAACGTCGCCGACGGGCAGGTGGCCGTGTTCACGCCCATCGCCCTCGACCACACGCTCCGCCTCGGCAACACGATCGCCGAGATCGCCCGCACCAAGGCCGGCATCATCAAGCCGTCCGCCGCCGTGGTCTCCGCCCGGCAGGGCGAGGCGGCGCAGGCCGAACTCGAGCGGGCCGCCGAGCTGACCGAATCGACCCTGGCCAGTGAGGGCGAGGATTTCGTCCTGCTCAAAAACCAGGTCGCCGTGGGCGGGCAGCTCATCTCGGTGCGCGGCCTCGCCGGCACCTACTCGGACCTGTTCCTGCCGCTGTACGGCACGCACCAGGCGCAGAATGCGGCCGTCGCGATCGCCGCCGTCGAGTCCTTCCTCGGGGCCGGCACCACGGCGCTCTCGCATGACCTGGTCGAGGAGGGCCTCGCGCAGGTCACCTCGCCCGGACGCCTGCAACTGATCGGAATCGCACCGACCGTCCTGGTGGATGCCGCGCACAATCCGCACGGAGCGGCCGCCCTCAGCACTGCACTGGCCGACTACTTCGACTTCGACGAGATTGTGGCCGTGGTGGGCATCCTCACCGACAAGGATGCGACCGGCATCATCACCGCGCTGCAGTCCAAGGTGGTGCGGTTCCACGTCACACAGTCGCAGTCCGAGCGCGCGATCGGCGTCGACGACCTCGCCGATCTGATCGCCGACCTCGGCAGCGAGGAGACAACCGTCCGGTTCGACGACCTCGCGCAGGCCCTCGACTCCGCCAGGGACTGGGCCCTCGAGTCGCCCAAGCGGGCTGTGATCGTGACCGGGTCGATCACCCTCGTCGGCGAAGCCATCATTCTGGCCGACGCACGGGAATGGCTGGCGAAATGACGTCCGCTCCCCGCTCGGTGAAGCGCACGCTCGCGACGATCGTGCTCGGCTTCGAGGTCATCGTGGTTGCCCTCGCCGCCCTGGTGATCTTCGGTCTGCAGGCGTTGCCGCCGTGGCTCGCCCTCGGCGGCGGAGCCGTGCTGGGGCTGGCCATGGTCGCCGTGCTCGCGCTGCTCCGTTACGAGTGGGCCTACGTGGTCGGCTGGATCCTCCAGCTGATCATGGTGGCCGCCGGCTTCCTCAATCCGGCCATGTTCTTCGTCGGCGGCATGTTCGCCGCCATGTGGACGTACTGCATGATCGCCGGCTCCCGGATCGACAACCAGAACCAGAACTTTCCCAACAACGAGAACAACGAGAAGGAGAACTCATGAGCACCCAGGTCCAGGAAACGCTCGTATTGGTCAAACCGGATGGCGTTGCCCGCAACCTCTCCGGCGAGATCCTGCGTCGCATTGAGCAGAAGGGGTACTCCCTCGTCGACGCGAAGCTCGTGCAGGCCGACAGGTCCCTGCTGGCCGAGCATTACGCCGAGCACCAGGGCAAGCCGTTCTTCGAACCTCTCGTGGAGTTCATGGAAAGCGGTCCGATCCTCGTGCTGCGCATCGCCGGCGAACGCGTGATCGAGGGCTTCCGCTCCCTGGCCGGCACAACCGACCCGACCACCGCGGCTCCCGGCACCATCCGCGGCGACTTCGGCCGAGACTGGGGCACCAAGGAGCAGCAGAACCTCGTGCACGGCTCCGACTCGCCCGAGTCGGCCGACCGCGAACTGGCCCTCTGGTTCGACTGACCCGTACCGACCGGGGAACAGCCACTGACCGGATGCTTGGAGGCGGCTGTTCTCGTCGGTACCAGATGTCGTTGCTTTGTGCACCAAGCGCACCGCTGTCGCAGAATGGCCGATGATGGCAGAGCCCCGCTGAGCATGTGCCGACATCCTCTTTGATTCGTCTGACTAGAAAGCCTCACCATGCCGCATGCCCGGAACCCCTGGTTCAATCTGGTCTGGGCAATCCCGCTGGCGATCATCCTGCTGGTCGCCGTCGTGCTCGCCGCCCGGGGCATCCGTTCCCTGCCGATGGCGCAGGAGTTCCTGGTCGACTTCCCGGGGGCCTCGCCGTTGCCGTCGTGGGCCCCCGTCGGCTTCCCCGCGTGGCTGGCGTGGCAGCACGGCCTGAATGTTTTCTTCCTGCTCTTCATCGTGCGTTCGGGTTGGCAGATCCGCACGGCCGGGCGCCCGAGCATGTTCTGGACCCGGCGCAACACCGGCCTTTTTCGAACCCGACGTGCCCCCCGCCGGTTGGGCATCAACCTCTGGCTGCACCTCGCGGTGGATGCCCTTTGGGTACTCAACGGGATCGTCTTCTACGTGCTGCTGTTCGTCACCGGTCAGTGGGTGCGCATCGTGCCGGTCAGCTGGGACATCATTCCGAACGCACTCTCGGCCGCCCTCCAGTACGCCTCACTGGACTGGCCGATCACCGACGGCTGGGTGAACTACAACGCGCTACAAACTCTGAGCTACTTCAGCATCGTGTTCGTGGCCGCGCCGCTCGCCTTGGTCTCGGGCATCCGTCTGTCACCGCTCTGCACGTCGCGCCGGCTTGGAGAACTGATCCCGCTGCGCCCGACCAGGGCCGTGCACGTGGGCGTGATGGTCTTTTTCCTTGCATTCATCGTGATCCACGTCACGCTGGTGTTCGCCACCGGTGCCCTGCGCAACCTGAACCACATGTACGCGGCGCAGAGCGACGACGGCTGGACCGGATTCTGGATCTTCGCCGCATCCCTGGTCGTGATGCTCGTGGCCTGGGTCGCCGAGGGTCCCCGACTGCTGCGGGCGGTCGCCTCTCTCGGCGGAACCGTAACCACGCGCTGAGCCGCGGTGCTGGCTGAGCCGGCCGATGGCTCTGCCGGTCGAAACCCGGTGGTTGTGTACCCCCCCTTCCCCCCTCGGCCGGGGTCCCTCCCTGGCCTTGTCTACGGCTGCCTGGGCCGCGTCGCGGGCCAGGGCTTCGGCGAACCGGCGGGCCTGATCGACCTGTTCGGCCAGGTGGGCGTCGACCCAGGGCGGCGTCCGCCTGGGTCTCCCGGATGGCGTCGAAGTGACGACCCAGGCGTTCTAGCTGCTCACTGTATGAGGACTTCATGAGACAAACGCTACGGGCAGCCACTGACATTCCATGCCCCAGATCGGCACCTGTCAGCGCCCTGTGGATAACCTGATCAAACGCGTATTGTGGTGGAAAGGGAACAGCCGTCGCGGGGCGCGCAGCACGCATCCGTCGTCGCATAAAAGCGGAGATTTTCGGGAAACGCCGGTTGTGGCGCCGTGAGCGGCGTGTCGCAAAAATTTCCGAGGTTAGCAACCGCAACGGATGCCCGGAGCGGCAACCTCCGGCCGCCACGTCACCGGAGCTCGACCACCGGGTCTCAACCGGACGGGGGCAGGGTCGCCATTACAGGCGGTTCAGGAAGTCCATCTCGACCTGGGCGATGACGGCGGCGATCAGATAGCAGACGATCGTGATCACAATGATCCAGGAGGAGGCGACGGATGCCAGGCGCCGCACGCGCGGCCCCGCTGGGAGGTTGCCCGACGTGAGGTTGTGCAGCGTCACGGCTAGGAACATTGGGATCGTGACCGTCCAGGTCACCATGCACCACGGGCAGAGCACGTCGAGCTCGAAGAAGCTCTGCGCCATCAGCCAGATCACGAACGCGAGGGCGCCGGTGACGCCCACGTTCAGCGCGATCCAGAACCAGCGGGCTAACCGCGCCCCGGCCAGGATCGCGGCGCCGATCGCGATGACGACCGGCCAGGCCATCAAGCCGATCACCGGGTTGGGGAAACCGAGGATGGCACCCTGCCACGATCCCAGGTTGGTGCTGCAGCCCACCAGCACACTGAAGTTGCAGGAAAGCTGGGCCTGCGGGTCCTCGAGGATCGCGAACTTGTCGACGGTCAGGAGGAAAGCCGCGGTGAGGGCGATCAAACCACCGATGATGAAGAAGATGGCGAGCCCGATGGGGCGCTTGACGGGCGGGTTGTGGGGCACGTTTGGATTATGTCATGTGCCTCGCATGTGTTCCTGAGAATGCATGCGATAATCGGAACAGTCGCTTGGGCCGCGCTCAAGTTGACGCCATACAAGTCTTAATGGGCCGTAAAGGCCCAGATTCATTGGTCCCACGACCAAAGGTATTAGCAGCCAGAGCCAAGAGCCGGTTGCGAACGACGAGGATTTCCGAGGGTTTCGCGCAAGCGTGATCCTCGCACGAGAGAGTAGCCGGATGGGTGGCGCGGTCGCCCACACTGGTCAAGGAGCGCGCCAGTGATGGTGGAAGACAACGAAAACATCAAAAAACGCAAGGGTTTATTCGGCACCCGCCGCACCTCGCGGAGGGCTGCCACCCCGGTGGCCGTTCCGGAGGCCGCGCCTGAGAACAACAGTGCGCAGCACAATGACGCCGCACAGAACGTCGCTGCGGCGACGCGCGAGCCGCTTTCAGCAGCGCAGACACCCCGCGTCCACACCGACGACGCCGTGACCGAGCCGGCAGCCGCCGCTCCGTTCGGCGAAACCCCCGACTCAGAACAGGACGCTGCCGTGGAACCGACGCCGCCGCCCACCCCGACCGCCGATGTGGTTCGCCGCCCGTCCACCTCGCTGGTGTTCCAGGCCCCGGTCATCGTGCCGCAACCGGCCCGCACCGGAGCGCGCCGCGACACCGCGCGCCAGGACCAGCGCCAGGACACCGGCCAGGACATCCGTCAGGACCATGACGACGAGGGCGACGAGTCGTCGACCGTTCGTCGTCGCGCCCGTCGGCGCACCGGCGACGAGAACCGGTCCGGATCCGACGACCCCGCGAACACCGTTGTTCGCGTGCGTACGCCCCGCGAACCCGAACTCATCACCGAACCCCAGCGGATCAAGGGGTCGACCCGCCTCGAGGCCAAGAAGCAGCGCCGCCGTGACGGCCGCGATGCCGGGCGCCGTCGCCCGGTGATCACCGAGGCCGAGTTCCTCGCCCGCCGCGAATCCGTCGACCGGGTCATGGTCGTGCGGGCCAAGCAGAACAAGATTCAGATCGGGGTGCTGGAAGACGGTGTGCTGGTCGAGCACTACGTCGCCAAGAATCAGGATGCCTCGCTGATCGGAAACGTCTACCTGGGCAAGGTGCAGAACGTGCTGCCGAGCATGGAAGCAGCCTTCGTCGACATCGGACGCGGCCGCAACGCCGTGCTGTACTCGGGTGAGGTCGACTGGGAGGCTGCCGCCGAGAACTCCGGCAACAGCAGCCAGGCTCGGCGCATCGAGCTCGCGCTCAAGCCGGGCGACAAGGTGCTCGTGCAGGTCACGAAGGACCCGATCGGGCACAAGGGTGCGCGACTCACCAGCCAGGTGTCACTGCCCGGCCGCTACCTCGTCTACGTGCCGAACGGCTCGATGAACGGGATCAGCCGCAAGTTGCCCGACACCGAGCGGGCGCGCTTGAAGAAGATCCTCAAGGAGGTTCTGCCCGAGAACGTGGGAGTCATCGTGCGCACCGCGGCCGAGGGTGCCACCGACGAGCAGCTCACGCTCGACGTCAACCGGCTCACCTCGCAGTGGGCGTCCATCGCCAAGCAGGTCGACACGGTGCAGGCACCGGCCCTGCTGCACAGCGAACCGGACCTTCTGATCAAGATCGTGCGGGATGTCTTCAACGAGGACTTTCAGAAGATGGTCATCTCCGGCGAGGAATCCCGGGAGGTCATCGAGGCCTACCTGCGCCAGGTCGCACCGGACCTGGTGGAGCGCGTGGAGCGCTACGAGGGCGAGAACGACGCCTTCGACGAGCACCGCATTTCGGAGCAGATCGAGAAGGCCCTCGACCGCAAGGTCTGGCTACCGTCCGGTGGCTCCCTCGTGATCGACCGCACCGAGGCCATGACCGTCGTCGATGTCAACACCGGCAAGTTCGTCGGCTCTGGTGGAAACCTCGAGGAGACCGTCACGAAGAACAACCTCGAGGCTGCCGAAGAGATCGTTCGCCAGCTGCGTCTGCGCGACATCGGCGGCATCATCGTCGTCGACTTCATTGACATGGTCCTCGAAACCAACCGCGACCTCGTGCTGCGCCGCATGCTCGAATGCCTGAGCCGCGACCGCACCAAGCATCAGGTCGCCGAGGTCACCTCGCTCGGGCTTGTGCAGATGACCCGCAAAAAGCTCGGTCTCGGACTCCTGGAATCATTTAGCGAGAACTGTGAAGCCTGCGCCGGCCGAGGCATCGTCATCCACCACGACCCGGTGCTCAAGCACCGCCAGACGGCTCAGCCGGCCATGGAGCGTCGCCCGCGCAGCAAGTCGGGCACCAATTCCGGCGGCGACAACGGGCACCGCGGCGGAAACGGAAACGGAAACGGAAACGGTACCAACTCCGCAGCCGTGCACGCGTCTCAGGCCGATGCCGGCAAGTCCGGACACGGCACCCACGGCATCACCGAGGATGCCAAGCACGCCCTCGCCCTGATCGCCGCCCGCACCATCCCGCGCGCCCTGACCGGCTCGATCCCGATCATTGCCCCGCCTGAGGCGATGCCGGAATCGGTTCCCGCGGAGAAGGCGGCCGCCCCCGCGGCCTCAGCCGACGGGTCATCTGTCGACGCGGCGACCGCCGCATCAGTCAACCCGGCCGACGAGGCCAACCCGATCGAGGAGGCCGTGAATGAGGCAGTCGCGGCCGAGACGTCTGCACCGTCGGCACGCCGCAGCCGTAGGGCGTCCTCCACGCCCCGCCAGCGGGACGCAGCGCCCATCGTGACCCCGGAAACCCCGGTGCAGGACGCGCAGCAGACCCCGGTCGAGGCGCCTGCCGCGCACGAGGCCGCAGCGCCCGACGACGACGAGCCCGTCGCCATCCTGGACATCCCGGTCAAGAAGTCCTCCCGTAGCCGCCGCACGGTCAGCAAGCAGGTCACCGACCAGCTGCTGGACTCGGTGCTGGACGCCCTGCCCGAGCCCAAGCAGCCGGGCCAGGGGCGTTCGCGCAGCCGGCGGGTGACGACGGCCGGCGGATCCACCGGGTCGGCCCAGCCGATCATGACCACGGCCCCGGATTCCCAGCAGTAACGAGAATCCCTGCAGGAACGAATCGAGTCGATCGGGAGACCGGCGGCGCACAGCCCACGGGGCTGGGCGTCGCCGGTCTCCCGATCTCTTTCAACCGGCGAGGCAGCGCTTCGGGCCCCGATCAGGACTCTGGGAGAGAGCCGCTGCCCGATCGGTCCCGCCCGCGCACACGCAGGCCGCTTGCGCGGAGCCGGAGAACCAGTTCCCGATTGTCCACCGGATGCGCCCCCGAGGCCACGAGGGCGTCATAGCGGTGGGCGGGTACGTCGTAGTGGTCCAGGTCGAAGCCGCGGCGGGGGATTCCGTTGCGGGCCGCGAAAGCGTGCAGTTCGGCCAGTGACGAATCGCTGACAAGATGGGACCAGACGGTGCCATGCGCGGGCCACATCGGCTTGTCGATCAAGACGGTCATTACCCGATTCTATGATCCGGCCTCGGTTTGACCGTCGCAGCAGGATCGGCTAACGTTGACTTTTGGTGTGCGACGGGCCTTTGCCCCCGCGATCACCGTGGTTTTCTGAGAGCGACGGGCCGACTTGGCGTGTTTAAGGCAGTAACTTTCCATCACGGGGCCTCACGGCTCCCCAGAGATAGGTACGTAACGTGGTTTACGCAGTTGTGCGCGCCGGTGGGCGGCAGGAAAAGGTAGAGGTCGGGACCATCGTCACGATGGACCGAATCAAAGCCAATAAGGACGGCAACGTCGAGCTGGCCGCAGTGCTTCTCGTCGACGGCGACACGATCACCTCTGACTCCCAGTCACTGGCCAAGATAACGGTCACGGCCGAGGTTTTGAACGATCTCCGCGGTCCGAAGATCGTCATCCAGAAGTTCAAGAACAAGACCGGGTACAAGAAGCGTCAGGGGCACCGTCAGGAGCTCACTCGCGTTCAGGTTACCGGCATCGCCTAGGCCCTGAGGAGCAGAACAGATGGCACATAAAAAAGGCGCGAGTTCCACTCGCAACGGTCGCGACTCCAACGCCCAGCGCCTCGGCGTGAAGCGCTTCGGCGGTCAGGTTGTCAGCGCGGGCGAGATCATCGTCCGTCAGCGCGGCACCCACTTCCACCCCGGCGTCAACGTCGGCCGTGGTGGCGACGACACGCTCTTCGCTCTCGAGCCCGGCTCGGTTGAGTTCGGCGCCAAGGGCGGCCGCAAGGTCGTCAACATCGTGGTGGCTGCCGCTTAGGCATTTCACATCGGTAAGCGTGAGGGCGGGCTTCGGCTCGCCCTTTGCGTGTTTCACGGCACCCGCACGACAAGATGCATAGCACCAATGATTTACGCACCACTGAGCTTTTTGCCACCTGGAAGGGGCACCCCCATGGCCACGTTTGTTGACCACGTCACTCTCCACCTGCGAGCAGGCATCGGAGGGAACGGCTGTGTCTCCGTCAAGCGTGAGAAGTTCAAGCCGCTCGCCGGCCCTGACGGCGGCAACGGCGGAAGCGGTGGTGACATCGTGCTCGTCGCTGACCCGAACGTGACGACCCTCCTCGGTTACCATCGGTCCCCGCACCGCAGTTCCGCGAACGGCGGCCCCGGCATGGGTGACCACCGCGCCGGCTTCGGCAGCGAGCTGATGGAGCTGGCCGTTCCGCTCGGCACCGTGGTCAAAGACGCCGAGGGCAACGAACTCGCCGACATGACCGAGCCGGGCTTCCGCATCGTCGTGGCGCCTGGCGGTCAGGGCGGGCTCGGCAACGCGGCCCTGGCCTCGCTCAAACGCAAAGCCCCCGGCTTCGCCCTGCTCGGCACCTACGGCTGGGAAGGCGACATCCAGCTTGAACTCAAGACCGTGGCGGATGTCGCGCTTGTCGGCTACCCCTCGGCCGGCAAGTCCAGCCTGATCGCGGCCATCTCGGCGGCCCGGCCCAAGATCGCGGATTACCCGTTCACGACCCTGCACCCCAACCTCGGCGTCGTGGATGCCGGCGAGGTGCACTACACCGTCGCCGACGTGCCCGGACTGATCGAGGGCGCCAGCGAGGGAAAGGGCCTCGGCCTCGAATTCCTTCGTCACGTGGAACGGTGTACTGCGTTGCTGCACATCCTCGACTGCGCCACACTCGACCCTGACCGTGACCCGCTCAGCGACCTCGACGTCATTCTCGGCGAACTGGCCGCCTACCCGGTGCCCGACGGCCAGAAGCCGCTCCTCGACCGCCCCCAGCTGATCGCCCTGAACAAGATCGACGTTCCCGAGGGCCGGGAGCTCGCGGAGTTCGTCAAGCCCGACCTCGAGGCACGCGGTTACCGCGTGTTCGAGATCTCGACCGTCAGCCATGAGGGTCTCAAGCAGCTCAACTACGCGCTGGCCGAGACCGTCGAGGCCGGCCGGGTCGAGGCCGCCGCGGCGCAGGCCGTCAAGCCGCGCATCGTGATCCGCCCGAAGGCCGTCGACGACAGCGGCTTCGTCGTCAAGGTCGAGGGTGGGTCGTTCGGCAACATCTACCGCATCATCGGCACCAAGCCCGAGCGCTGGGTGCAGCAGACGGACTTCAAGAACGACGAGGCCGTCGGCTTCCTGGCCGACCGCCTGGCCAAGCTCGGCATCGAGAACGAACTGTTCAAGGCCGGCGCGATCGCCGGCTCGACGGTCATCATCGGACCCGGCAACGGCGTGGTCTTCGACTGGGAGCCCACCCTCACCTCCACGGCCGAACTGATCACGGCACCGCGTGGCACCGACACCCGCCTTGACGACTCCAAGCGACGCACCAGCAACGAGCGCCGAGAGGAGTACTTCGGCCGGATGGACGCCAAGGCAGCCGCACGCGCCGAACTGATCCGAGAGCGCGAGGCCGGCATGTGGTCGACCGGCGAGGAAGAGTACAACGGCGACACTCTCACGGGCGACGGTTCAGTCCCGGTGTCGCCCCGTAAGGAGAGCGGGGCCGAATGAGTCACCGCTCCCGCGCCCAGGTAGCCGCCGCCCGGCGCATCGTCGTGAAGGTCGGCTCCTCGTCGATCAGCGGCGACAACTCCGAGCAGATCGCACCTCTGATCGAGGTCCTGGCCCAGGCCCACAATCGCGGCGTGGAGGTCGTCCTGGTGTCGAGCGGCGCCGTCGCCAGCGGCATGGACTACCTCAACCTCGACGAGCGGCCGGCCGACCTAGCCACCCAGCAGGCCGCGGCATCCGTGGGTCAGAACGTGCTCACGGCCCGTTACCAGGAGACTCTGGACAGCTATGGCATTGCCGCGGGGCAGGTGCTGCTGACAGAGGGTGACCTACTCAACGAGCCGCACCGCAGCAATACCCGCCGCGCGGTGAACCGGCTGCTGGACCTGCGCATCATGCCCGTCGTGAACGAGAACGACACGGTCGCGACCTACGGGCTGCGATTCGGCGACAACGACAGGCTCGCCGCCATGCTCTCGGTGCTCATCCGCGCCGACCTACTGCTCTTGCTCAGCGACGTCGACGCGCTCTACACCAAGCCCCCGCACCTGCCCGGTGCGGAACCGATCGACTTTATCGGGTTCGACCAGGAACTGGACGGCATGGAGTTCGGGGCGAACAAGGGTGCCGGCACCGTGGGCACCGGCGGGGCGGACACCAAGGTGAAGGCGGCCCGCCTGGCCGCCTCCGCCGGAACGGCCGTTCTCGTCACTGAGACGAGCCTGGCCGCAGAGGCCCTCCGCGGCGGCTCCTGTGGCACCTGGTTCGAGCCGATGCCCACCGCGCCCGGCCGAGCGCTTCTGTGAGCGCACTCGGCCGACACGAGGTCGCGTCGGCCGCGCGCATCGTTGTGAAGGTCGGCTCCTCCTCGATCAGCGGCGCGAACATCGCACAGATCATCCCGCTCGTCGATGCCCTTGCCGAAGCGCACGGGCGCGGAGTGGAGATCGTCCTCGTCTCCTCCGGGGCCATCGCCACCGGCATGCCCTACCTGCAACTCGACGAGCGCCCCACCGACCTGGCCACCCAGCAGGCCGCGGCATCCGTGGGCCAGAACCTGCTCATCTTCCGCTACCAGGACAGCCTCGACCGGTACGACATCGTCGCCGGCCAGGTGCTGCTCACTGCCGGTGACCTGGAAAACCCCTCGCATCGAGGAAACGCGCACCGGGCGATGGATCGCCTGCTCGGTCTGCGCATCCTGCCGATCGTCAACGAGAACGACACGGTCGCCACCCACGAGATCCGGTTCGGCGACAACGACCGGTTGGCCGCCCTGGTCGCCACGCTCATCCACGCCGACCTGCTGGTCCTGCTCAGCGACGTCGACGCCCTCTACACGCGCGCGCCGCACCTGCCGGGCGCGGAACGCATCGATCACGTCCCTTGCGGCGATCCCATGCTCGGTGTCGAGCTCAGCGGCAGCCGCTCCGGCGTGGGTACCGGGGGTGCCGACACCAAGGTGTCGGCCGCACGGATCGCGGCGGAGGCCGGCACTGCCGTGCTGCTCACATCGACTGGTCTGGTTGCCGAGGCACTCCGCGGCGACCCGGTCGGAACCTGGTTCGAACCCGCTCTGGCCTAAACTACCGGGATGCTGCAGACCGACTCACCTCAGATCACTCCGATCCTCGAAGCCGCCCGAACCGCCGCCCGAACTCTGGCCACGACGTCGACAGGGTTGAAGAACCAGGCGTTGCACGGGATCGCCGCCGCCCTGCGGGGGAGCGCTGCGGAGATTCTGGCCGCCAACACCCTGGATCTGGCCGCCGGCACGCACAATGGCCTCTCCGAGGGCATGCTCGACCGCCTCAGCCTCGACGAGGCGCGCATTAACGCCCTCGCCGACGCCGTGCTCGAGATCAGCCTGCTCACCGATCCCGTTGGGGAGGTTGTGCGCGGCTCCAGCCTGCCCAACGGCGTACGAATCAGCCAGGTGCGTGTACCCTTCGGTGTCGTCGGCGTCATCTACGAGGCCCGCCCGAACGTCACCGTGGACATAGCCGCCATCGCTCTGAAGAGTGGCAACGCCGTCGTCCTGCGGGGCGGATCGGCCGCCGAGAACACCAACCGGGTGCTCGTCACCCTACTCCAGGCGGCGATCAGGCAGGTCGGCCTGCCCGAGGCATGCGTGCAGACCATCGACCCGTTCGGCCGTACCGGTGCCACCGAACTGATGCAGGCCCGCGGCCTTGTCGACGTGCTGATCCCGCGGGGGAGCGCCGGCCTGATTCGGGCCGTCGTCACCCAGTCGACCGTGCCCGTGATCGAGACCGGGGCAGGCGTCGTGCACATCTTCGTCGACGAGTCGGCGAATCCGGAGTGGGCGGTCGACATCGTGCACAACTCGAAGGTGCACCGGCCCAGTGTCTGCAACGCCCTCGAGACTCTGCTCGTGCACGAGGCCGCGGCTGCGCGGCTCCTGCCGGCCGTTCTGGCGAAGCTGACGGAGTCCGGCGTGACCCTGCACGGCGACGACCGCGTGCGCGAGATCTTCCCCGCGGCGGTGCCGGCCACGGAGGAGGACTGGTCCACCGAGTACATGGGCCTCGAACTGGCCGTGGCGGTCGTCGACTCCCTCGACGACGCCATTGCGCACATCCGTCGCTACTCGACCGGGCACACGGAGTCGATCATCACAAACGACATCGTGAACGCCGACCGGTTCCTCGGAGAAGTGGATTCCGCGGCGGTCATGGTCAATGCCTCGACCCGGTTCACCGATGGCGGCGAGTTCGGTTTCGGAGCCGAGGTGGGCATTTCCACTCAGAAACTGCACGCTCGCGGGCCGATGGGTCTGCCCGAGCTCACCAGCACCAAGTGGATCGTGCGTGGCTCCGGCCAGGTGCGCGCATAGCCCCCGCTAGACTGTTGGCCATGGCGTACCGCTGTGCCTTGTGAGTCCCTGAATGGAGAATCCCATGTCGTTCCTGACCGTTGTGCTGGCTGAGGCCGGGCTCGTCGATTTGCCGATGCCGATCTTCCTCTACGGAGTGATCGCCCTCGTGGTCTTCGCCGCGCTCGGCTTCGTCGTCTGGTCCTACCGGGATGTCGCCAACCGCCACCAGGCCAAGGCGAAGGCTTACTCCGACGCCCACGGCGGCGCGCGCAGCGACCACTAATCGGAAGCGTCACCATCCATAATCCCGGGGCCCGCCCACCGCGCATCGGCGTGATGGGCGGCACGTTCGACCCCATTCACCACGGGCACCTTGTGGCCGCCAGCGAGGTGGCTCAGAGCTTCGACCTCGATACGGTCATTTTCGTTCCCACCGGTCAGCCGTGGCAGAAGGCAGATGTGACCGAGAGCGAGCATCGGTATCTCATGACGGTCATCGCCACCGCCTCCAATCCCCGGTTCACCGTCAGCCGGGTCGACATCGACCGAACCGGGCCCACGTACACGATCGACACCCTGCGGGATCTGCACGCCGAACGCCCGGACGCGGAGCTCTTCTTCATCACGGGTGCCGACGCGATGGGGCAGATCCTGGGCTGGAAAGATGTTCAGGAGCTCTGGGACCTGGCCCATTTCGTGGCTGTGAGTCGTCCGGGACACGAGCTCAGTATTTCGGGATTGCCCAACCAGGACGTAAGCTTATTGGAGGTTCCGGCTCTGGCCATCTCGTCCACGGACTGCCGGGAACGTGTGAATCGGGGATTCCCGGTCTGGTATCTGGTCCCCGATGGGGTTGTCCAGTACATCTCAAAGCATCATCTGTATCGGAGTGTGGCATGACGTTGGGTAATGACCCACAGCCACTGACGCGGCGACAAGCCCGCGAATTGGCTAGTCGGAACGAGCAGGTCGTCGTCGGCGAATCCGCCGTTCCTGCGCCTCCGGCTCCGCTCGAACCGGCACCGGTGGATCAGGCACCGGTTCCTTCGACGGATGCCCTTTCCGCAAAGCAGCATGCCGCCCAGGAGTATCCCGCCGCACCGACCGCGTTCGCGCCTCGCGCCGTCGACGGCACGCGCAGCGTTCTCCACGCACAGGACCACAACACCCTGACCCGTCGTGAGCTGCGCGCGCTTCAGACCGCGCAGACCGGCGATTTCGGCGAATTCCTGCTGAAACACAACTCCCACACCGAGTCGGCGCTCCCCGCTGCCCCGATCGCACCCGCACCTGTCCCCGAGACGGCTGCGCACCCCTTCGCCATCGACGCGCTGCACGTTCCGGTGGCCCCCGCCAAGGTGGCGCCGCCCGTCGAGTTCCTGATTGAGGCCTCCCCGCGCACGAAGGTCAAGTCCCGACCCGGAGTGCTCCACCCGCCGGTCGGACACTGGTCGCTGGCCCGCGACGAGGTTGACGACCACGTTCCCGGCGTGACACAGCTCGAACCGTTCGACCAGATCGTGGCTCGCGGCATCAGCGCCGGCGGCATTCCGACCACGACCAACGCCCTGATCCTGCCTTCCATCCCGCACCACGAGTCTTCGTCGGGCCCGCTCATGCGCACCGGCGAGATTATGGTCACCGGGTCGATCGACCTACCCCGCAGCCTCGGTTCCACCGGAACCCTGCCGAACGTCTTCGACTCGTCGGACATGGACCAGATGCTCGACCAGCTCGACGAGGGTGGACACCATAGCGACGTCGCCCCGGTCAGTGCGAGCCGCGCCGTCAGCACGCACGCTTCGACCCGGGGAGTCATGGCTCCACCGAGAAAGCGCGGGTTGACCGTCCCGGCCGTCCTGACCGTTACCGCAGGCGTGCTCGCTTTCGGCGTGCTGGCCCTGATCGTGGCCGGCTACGTCCTCAAGATTTTCTAATGCCATCCATTTCGCCTTCACTAACTCAGGGATTCATTCGATGACCGCTTCTGCCCATGCTCTCGAGTTCCTCCAGGTGGCCGCCGCCGCCGCAGACTCGAAAGCGGGGGAGGACCTCGTCGCAATCGACGTATCCAATCCCCTGCCTCTCACCGACATCTTCCTGATCGTCACGGGCCGCTCCGAGCGCAACGTGGTGGCCATCGCCGGTGAGATCGAGGACAAGATGACCGAGGCCGGCCACAAACCGTTGCGTCGCGAAGGCCGTGCCGAGGGGCGCTGGGTCCTCGTCGACTTCGGCGATCTCGTCGTGCACATTTTCCACGAGGAAGAGCGCGTGTACTACTCGCTCGAACGTCTGTGGAAAGACTGCCCCGTCATTCCCATCGCACTGCCTGCCCACAAGGCCGCCGAGTAGCGGTGGTCAGCAGCAGGCTAATCATGTAGTAGCCTAGAGAAGTTGTTTCGGGCAAGTTGCGAAACACATTCTGGGTCCGTGGCGCAGCTGGTAGCGCACCTGCATGGCATGCAGGGGGTCAGGGGTTCGAATCCCCTCGGATCCACCGAGTAGCACAACGTACCGAAAATATGGAACAGGCCTCGACTTCGGTCGGGGCCTGTTCTGGTTATGTGGGGCAGAAAAGCTCATCAATTTTCGCATGAAATGTATCGATCAGATGGATCCTCGCGGAGGCCCTCTGACGCGACTGCGGGGGCTGGTGATCACGCGCCGTCGATCAGGGCGAAGCGTGGAACGTCTGCGCCGTCGACGCGGACGGTTCCCGTGAACATGGCCAGGGGGCGCACCCACAGCCCGCGTTCTCCGTACAGGGGGGTGTAGACCACCAGCTGTTCCTCGGTCTCCGAGTGCCGGGCCACGCCGAGAACCTCGTAGAGGTGACCTTTGTAGTGCTTGTATCTGCCGATCGCAATGTCATTCATGGTGGGCTGACTCTAGGCTCCTTCGCCCGACATTCCCAAACCGTCATCTCCCCACCCGAGCCGGACCGGCAGGTACCGGGCCGTACCCTGTTGCCCGGCGCCACACACCTGTTCGAGGAGCCGAAACCCTGGCGGCGGCCGCCGACCTGGCCCGGGACCGGGTCGCCGACCACCTCGCCCAGACCGTCCCGCCACCGGTTGCCCGCACCGCGAGTATCGCTCCGAGTCCGGCCGACACCCGAGCGACGGGAGCCACAGAACGAACCCGGCACGGGAGGAGGTGACCGCGACGCTGCGATCGAACAGGTCGGCAGAACGCGAGTACGAGACCGAGCCGACCGGGTTCCGGCGGCCCGAACGCTGCCCGATACTGGAGGGGTGCCCGAGACTTCGATTCCTGCAGAGCGCCCGCAGCGCCCTCGACCGTGCCCCTGCCTGAGCGGCAACCTCTATTCCGCGTGCTGTGGTCGGTTCCACCGCGGGGACGCGTTTGCGCCCACCGCGGAGGCGCTGATGCGGTCCCGGTACGCGGCCTTCGCGGTGGGGGAGCCGGACTACCTGCTCACGACGTGGCATCCGCTCACCCGCCCGGAGGTGCTGGAACTCGACGCCGACGTGCGTTGGCTCCGCCTCGAGATCGAACGGACCGCGCAGGGCGGCCCGTTCGACACCGAAGGGGTGGTGGAGTTCACGGCGCACATCCGGTCCGGCGGCGTCTCCTCGCAGCAGCACGAGATCAGCCGGTTCGTGCGCCTGAACCGCCGGTGGGTCTACCGGGACGCCGTCTAGCCCAGCTGCTCCAGGTGGGCTTTCAGCCGCGCCGCGAACGCGGGGCGGGCACCTTCGGCCCGCACAGTCTGCAGCACGTGTTCCCGCACGCCCAGGGCGGTGAGCGTGGCGCTGAGCCCCTGATGTCTCCGGGGGGCATGATCATCGGGTCGACGGTCGTGCGTGCCGGGTGGGCTCCCCACCCGAAAAGACCACGCCGTCGAGCAGGCCGTGACGCTTGGCCAGCAGCCAGTCGCAGGTGGACAGTGCCACAAGTCCCGCGATCTGCAGATCGTGCGCGCTCGCCCTTCTTGCCGATGCTGAACGAGCTGACCGGGCGGAAGTGGCCCATCACGATGGTCCACACCTCACAGACGCAGCCGCAGACCGTGCAGGTCGGGTGCTCGCCGGCCAGGTAGCCGTGGTCGGGGGCAGATTGAGACCGACGGCGTAACCGTGATGTACGGCAGCCGGTGCGTCGTCAGGGAGCGCTGGACGAGCTCGCGGCAGGCCGCGGCCGTGCAGAGCTTCTCCGACATGTACAGGTGCAGCACGGTGCCGCCGGTGTGGCCTCCAGGTTGTACATGTTTCCGGTGGTCTCCTGGAATGAAGTTCTGGAAATAAGGAGTGCCAAACACCGCGGTCATCACGTCGATAGACGCCCGCTTGATCACGGCCATCTCCTCGGCCAGGTCGCCGTGGTTGAAGTCCTGCTCGACCTCGCCGATCACGGTCACCTGCTCGCGCAGGTCCTCCAGGCAGACCCAATCGAACGTGAGGTTGGTGAACGGCGCCCTGTAGGAGTCGAAGGAGCTGCACTCCTGCGCTCCGGCCCACTCGTTCTGCATGGTGCCGAGGAAATTGACGATCTGCGCGATGGCCGAGGAGAAATGCCTCGGGGAGTGGACTCGACCTTGTCGAGAAAGCCAATCAGTCCCTCGTCGAGGAACACCCGGAGCGACCAGCCGGCGCAATAGCCGGCCAGCATGTCGAGGTCGTGGATGTGTAGCTCGCCCTCGCGGTGCGCCTTGCCGATCTCGGCGCTGGAGACGGCGGCACGGATCCGCACTGCGTCGGAAGGAGCGTTAGCGCCAGTGCGCGTGATGGCCCGAAATTTCGGGTTTGTGCATTCGACCTCACACCCGGTGCCTCAACGTCACCACATCTTGGGGTCCACATTCCGATACTGACGACATGTGGTGGTGAGTGGCTAAGCGAACGGTCGGAACAGGGCCGCCAAAATGGCGATATAGACGACCACGAAGACTGCGGGGGTCAGGAAGCGCACGACGTTGATCCACGGCGCGGAGGCGATGACGCCGCGCCCGAGGGCGCTGCTCGCGGGCAGCGCGCATAGGTCAGCCACGATGGCGAGCCCTTCGTTCGCGGACGCGATTTGAGCGAGCGCGCCGAGAATGCCTGAGGCCAGCAGGATGCCCGCGGCCGCGATGCGCACGCTCAGCTCGGCCTCCGCAAGGCCGAGGGACAGGAAGGCCACGAGCGCCGTGAGCAGGAAGGTCGGAGCGAACTGGGACACGATGATATGCCAGCGGGCCCGGGTCCAGAGCGAAATGAGTTCGTGTTCGGTCATGGGAAATCTCCTGTCGCCGGGGCGACCGGATGGTGGCGCCTGACCCCATTCTGCCCCCTCGCGCCGGCTCGCCGGCGGCCCCCATCCCTAGCGGAGCGCCCCGAACCTCAGGTCGGGCTCGGAATATTCTCGGGACGGCCGCGGTTTTTTCCTTTGAATGCATTTGCATAGAGTTTGTCGAACGTACCGACCACGGCGAGGAGCACGCACCAGATGAAAAAGAAGTTCGAACTCGGGCTGGATACCTTCGGTGACGTTACCTTTGACGCCTTCGGGGCCCGGTTGTCCCAGGCGGCGACGCTGCGCGACGTGGTGGCCGAGGGTGTGCTGGCCGATCAGGTCGGCCTGGACTTTTTCGGGATCGGTGAGCACCACCGGGAAGATTTCGCCGTTTCCGCCCCCGAGGTTGTTCTGGCCGCGATCGCCGGACAGACCACCAGCATCCGTCTCGGGTCGGCGGTCACCGTTCTCAGCTCCGACGACCCGGTGCGCGTCTTCCAGCGCTTCTCCACCCTCGACGCGGTCTCCTGCGGGCGTGCCGAGGTCATCCTGGGTCGCGGCTCCTTCACCGAGTCGTTCCCGCTTTTCGGCCTGGAGCTGGAGCAATATGAGCTTCTGTTCGAGGAAAAGCTCAACCTCTTCACCGAGCTGCTCAAGGAGGAGCCCATCACCTGGTCGGGCGAAACCCGTGCCGGCCTGCGTAACCAGCGGGTGTTCCCGCCCACCGAATCCGGATCCCTCACCACCTGGATCGGCGTGGGCGGCAGCCCCCAGTCCGTCGTACGCGCCGCGCACTACGGCCTGCCGCTGATGCTGGCCATCATCGGCGGCTCGCCGCTGGCCTTCGTGCCACTGGTTCAGCTCTATCACCGTGCGCTGGCCCAGTTCGAGAAGCCGACCCGCCCGATCGGCGAGCACTCCCCGGGGTATGTGGCCGTGACGGATGCCCGGGCGCGCGAGGAAATGTGGCCGCACTATGCCGCCATGCAGGACCGGATCGGCCGTGAGCGCGGTTGGGGTCCGGTCACCCGGGAGCGCTTCGAACACGACGCCGGCCCGGACGGCGCCCTGTTCGTGGGCTCACCCGAGACCGTGGCCACGAAGATCGCCGCCACGGCGGTGAGGCTGGGGCTCGCCCGCTTCGACCTCAAATACAGCCTCGGCACGCTCTCCCACGAGAAACTGATGACCAGCATCGAGCTTTACGGCACTGAGGTGGCACCGCTCGTGCGCGAGCTGGTGGCTGCCGACCGCGCCGACGACGTGAGCGGGTGATCGCGGAACGCCAGAATACGAGGCCCGTCACAGCGCACGGAACGAATTCGACGGAGATTTTGCACAATACGGCTCGAAATACTCCGGAAACCCGCTCTTGTGCCAAAATCTCCGTCGAATTGGTTCGACACCGGGCACGGTGCTCCGCCTCTAGAGCTCGGCCACCGTGCCGGCGCCCTCCTCCTGCAGGGCGTACCTGGCGGGGACGAGCTGCTCGAGGCTGCGGTAGACATCCGCCGGCACCACGTCTTCGCCGGCCAGTGCGCTGAGGATGATGACGTCTGTCCCCAGGCCGGCCCGGAGGGTGAGGTCGTAGAGCTCGTCGAGATCGTGCCGGGACAACACATCGCCCTGAGCCTCGGCGAGATGTACGCGTTCGCCGCCACGCCGAGCGTGCAGGTACGCAGTACCTCGGCCGGGGCGTCGCACCGCGAGCCTGAACCATCCGGGCCTGCAAAACTCCCTGGCCACCGGCGTGCAGAGGCACATCGGTGGCGTCCTCGCGGCCCTCGACGGTGACCGTGAGAACCGGGGACGGAGCGAAGACCACGACCGCATTCACAGCGGCTTGATACCCAGAGCGGTCACCCGCGAAAACGGATCGGGCGTCGACGGGGCCCGGCAGACTGTAGCGTACTTGTGGGCATACCGGCGCGATCGGTGTGTCGACAGCACGAGACCCGTAGCACGAGGAGCACCCCTTTGGAAACCTGGCCCGGTACTGCGTACCCGCTCGGAGCAACGTACGACGGCAGCGGCACGAACTTTGCCCTGTTCAGCGGAGCCGCCCACCGCGTTGAGCTCTGCCTTTTCGACGAACAGGGCGTGGAGACCCGCATCGACGTGGTCGAATCCAGCGCGTTCATCTGGCACTGCTACCTGCCCCTGATCCAACCGGGACAGCGCTACGGCTACCGCGTGCACGGCGACTACAACCCCGCCGCGGGCAGCAGGGCGAACCCCAACAAGCTCCTGCTCGACCCCTATGCCAAGGCCACCTGCGGCACGATCGACTGGGACCAGTCCCTGTTCTCCTACAACTTCGGTGACCCGGATTCGCGTAACGACGAGGACTCCGCCCCGCACATGATGCTCGGCGTCGTCGTCAACCCGTTCTTCGACTGGGTGGGAGACCGGCCCCTGCGTACGCCCTACAGCGCCTCCCTGATCTACGAGGCCCACGTGAAGGGCCTCACCAAGCTGCAGGATGCGGTACCGGAGAGCCAGCGCGGCACGTACGCCGGCGTGGCGCATCCGTCGGTCATTGACCACCTGCAGAAACTCGGCGTGACCGCGATCGAGCTGATGCCGGTGCACCAGTTCGTCAACGACGGCACCCTCGAGGAAAAGGGTCTGAACAACTACTGGGGTTACAACACCATCGGGTTCTTCGCCCCGCACAACGCGTATTCCTCCTCCGGTGACCTCGGCAACCAGGTGCAGGAATTCAAGGGGATGGTTCGTTCTCTGCACGACGCTGGTATCGAGGTCATCCTCGACGTGGTCTATAACCACACCGCGGAGGGCAACCACCTCGGCCCGACGATCTCGTTCAAGGGCATCGACAATGAGGCGTACTACCGGCTCATGGACGACGACAAGCGGTACTACATGGACTACACGGGCACCGGCAACACCCTGAACGTTCGTCACCCGCACTCGCTGCAGCTGATCATGGACTCGCTGCGCTACTGGGTTCTCGAGATGCACGTCGACGGCTTCCGGTTCGACCTGGCCTCGGCTCTGGCCCGGGACCTCTACGACGTCGACAAGCTCTCCACCTTTTTTGAACTGGTGCAGCAGGACCCGGTGGTGTCCCAGGTCAAGCTCATCGCCGAGCCGTGGGACGTCGGCCCCGGTGGGTACCAGGTCGGCAACTTCCCGGCTCAGTGGACGGAATGGAACGGAAAGTACCGCGACACCGTGCGTGACTTCTGGCGCGGCGAACCGTCGACGCTGGGCGAGTTCGCGTCGCGAATCACCGGTTCCGCCGACCTCTACGAGCACTCGGGCCGCCGCCCCGTCGCCTCGATCAACTTCGTCACCGCGCACGACGGGTTCAGCCTCTCCGACCTGGTCTCTTACAACGAGAAGCACAACGACGCCAACGGCGAGAACGGCCAGGACGGCGAATCGCACAACCGGTCCTGGAACTCCGGGGTCGAGGGGCCGACGGATGACCCGGAGGTCCTGGCATTACGGGCCCGGCAGCAACGCAACTACGTTGCCACCCTGCTCCTGTCGCAGGGTGTGCCGATGATCCTGCACGGCGATGAGCTCGGCCGAACGCAGAACGGCAACAACAACACCTACGCCCAGGACAATGAACTGAGCTGGATCCACTGGTCGGAGGCGGACCAGCCGCTGATCGAGTTCACGGCTGCCGTTTCCCGGCTGCGCCGCGAACACCCGACGTTCCGCCGCAGCAGCTTCTTCAACGGCCACCCCGGTCACCGCGCCGCGGGCGACCCGATGAGCGACCTTGTCTGGCTGACCCCCGACGGGCAGGAAATGCAGCCCCAGGACTGGGACGAGCACCTGACGCGCACGGTCGCCATGTTCCTCAGCGGCGACGGCATCCGGGAGCGCGACGTCCGTGGCCAAATGGTGACCGACGTGAATTTCCTGGTCTGCTTCAACGCAGACGCCGAGGATGTCGAGTTCACCCTGCCCCCGGCCGAATACGCCCCGGCGTGGGAGATCGTCGTCGACACGGCGGGCGAAGGCGCCGACGCGGTTCCGCGGCCCGCCGGGTCCCTGCACACGGTGACGTCGCGTTCCCTCGTCGTGCTGCGGGCGTATCACGCTCCGGAAACCACGCCGGACCACTCCGTCGCGGCCTCCCTGGCCGGGCTGATGACGGGGACGATCCCCGTGATCGACCCGGCGCACCTGGTCCAGCCGTGAAAATTCCGCTCACCACCTACCGTCTGCAGATCACGGCCGCGTTCGACCTGGCGGCCGCGGAAGGGGTGCTCGACTACCTGACCGAGTTGGGAGCGGACTGGCTCTACCTGTCCCCGCTGCTCGCTGCGGAAGAGGGCTCCGACCACGGCTACGACGTCGTCGACCACTCACGCATCGACCCGGTGCGGGGCGGAGCCGAGGCGCTCACCCGCTTGGCGGCGGCCGCGACGGATGCCGGGCGCGGCATCTTGGTGGACATCGTGCCCAACCACATGGGCGTCGCGACCCCGCACCGCAACCTCTGGTGGTGGAACCTGCTCCAGCACGGCCCCGCTTCGCGCTACGCGGAGGCCTTCGACGTGGACTGGGCCGCGAACGGCGACCGAATCCTGCTGCCCGTGCTCGGCGACGACGCGGACGGAATGAGCGAACTCGACCGCCTCCAGGTGGTCGGCGACGAGCTGCACTACTACGACAACCGGTTCCCGCTCGCCCCGGGCAGCGCCGACGGCGGCGCGGACGCCCGCGTCGTGCACGCCCGGCAGCACTACGAACTCGTCAACTGGCGCCGCGCGGACGCGCAGCTGAACTACCGTCGGTTCTTCTCCGTGAACACGCTGGCCGGCCTCCGGGTCGAGGTGCCGTGGGTCTTCGACGAATCCCACCGGGAGATCGTGCGCTGGGTGCAGGACGGCCTCGTGCACGGGCTGCGGGTCGACCACCCCGACGGTCTCGCCGACCCGGGCGGCTACCTCGACCGGTTGCGGGATGCCACCGACGGAGCCTACGTGCTCGTCGAGAAGATCCTCGAGGGCGACGAACAGTTGCCGACCAGCTGGGCCACCGCCGGCACGACCGGGTACGACGCCCTCGCCGACTTCGACCGGCTGCTCGTCGACCCGGCCGGGCAGGGCGCGCTCGACGCACTCGAGGCCCGGCTGCAGGCCGAGGCCGCGGCGCTGACCGGTGACGCGCCGCCGGCGGACTGGGCCGACCTGGTGCACGCGCGGAAGCGCGTCATCGCGGACCGCACCCTCCAGGCCGAGGTCGTGCGCCTGGCCCGACTGGTCCCCGGCGGCGACGCCACCACCGAACTGACCACGGTCGACGCCCTGACCGAACTCCTGGCCTGCTTCCCGGTCTACCGCTCCTACCTCCCGGTGGGCATCGACGAGCTGCGCCACGCTGGCGTCGAGGCGGCTCGCCACCGGCCCGACCTCGGCCCCGCGATCGAGGCTCTGCTCCCGTTGCTCGGCGACCCGGGGCATCCGCTGGCCGTGCGCTTCCAGCAGACCTCGGGCATGGTGATGGCCAAGGGTGTCGAGGACACCGCGTACTACCGCTTCAGCCGGCTCACCTCGCTGAACGAGGTCGGCGCCGACCCGGGGGAGTTCGCGGTCGACCTGGCCGAGTTCCACCGTCGCCAGCAGACCCGTCAGGCCACCTTTCCGGCCTCGTTGACGACCCTTTCCACCCACGACACCAAGCGCAGTGAGGATGTGCGCGCCCGGATCTCGGTGCTGGCCGAGATCCCGGCCGAATGGGAGAGCACCCTGCGCACCCTGCGCGCGACCGCGCCCCTCGGCGACGCCCCGTTCGAGAACCTGCTCTGGCAGGCCATCGTCGGATCGTGGCCGGCCACATCGGAACGCCTCATCGCCTACGCGGAGAAGGCGGCTCGGGAAGCCGGAACGTCGACCACCTGGACCAGCCAGAACGCGGAGTTCGAGACGGCGATGCGCGGCCTCGTGACCGCCTCCTTCAACGACCCGGCAGTCACGCAGACGCTCACCGCGTTCGTCGACCGGGTGCGCCAGGCGGGCTGGAGCAACGCGCTCTCGAACAAGCTCGTGCAGCTGACGGCCCCCGGAGTGCCCGACGTCTACCAGGGCAGCGAGCTATGGGACACCTCCCTCGTCGACCCCGACAACCGCCGCCCGGTCGACTACGACCTGCGGCGCGGCTACCTGGCCCGGGTGCAGGACGGCTGGCTGCCGCCCGTCGACGAGACCGGCGCCGCGAAACTTCTGGTCACCACGCGCGCCCTCCGGCTGCGCCGCGACCAGCCCGAACGTTTCTACCGGCACAGTCCGGTCCCCGCGTTCGGCGCCGCCGCCGACCACGTGATCGCTTTCGACCGCGGCGGCGCGGTCACCATCGCCACCCGGCTGCCGCTCGGGCTCGCGGCCGCGGGCGGCTGGGGAGATACGATCGTGGTCTTGGCCGGCGGGCCGGTCGTCGATCTGCTGACCGGGGAACGCCACCCCGGCGCATCCGTCAGCGTGGCCGCCCTGCTGGGGCGCTACCCGGTGGCCCTGCTGGTGCCGGCCGACGACGCCGACCCGACTCGCACGACCGACCTGGAAGGTGCCGACCATGCCCGCTGAATTCAAAGTCTGGGCTCCCAACGCATCGGCCCTGGCGGTCGAACTCGCCGACCAGACCGTGCCGATGACCCCGCGGGGCGACGGATGGTGGCACGCACCCCGTCCGCTGACCGAGCCCGCCGAGGGCCGTGCCGATCAGCCCGTCGACTACGGCTTTTTGATCGACGGTCAGGGGCCCTTCCCCGACCCCTGCTCCCGGCACCAGCCGAACGGCGTGCACGCGAAGAGCCGCACGTTCGATCCCGGCGCGCACGTCTGGCAGGACAGCGCCTGGACCGGCCGCCAGCTGGCCGGCAGCACGATCTATGAGCTGCACCTCGGCACCTTCACTACGGAGGGCACCCTCGACGCCGCGGCGGGCCGACTGGCCCACCTGGCCTCGATCGGCGTCGACTTCGTGGAGCTGCTCCCGGTCAATGCCTTCAACGGCACCCACAACTGGGGCTACGACGGGGTGCTCTGGTACGCCGTGCACGAGGGCTACGGCGGACCGGCTGCCTACCAACGGTTCGTGGACGCCTGTCACCAGGCCGGAATCGGCGTCATCCAGGACGTGGTCTACAACCACCTCGGCCCGAGCGGCAACTACCTGCCGCAGTTCGGTCCGTACCTGAACGAGAGGGGCGACACGGGCTGGGGCTCCTCTCTCAACCTCGACGGCGCCGACTCCGACCCGGTGCGCCGCTACATCATCGACAACGCCCTGATGTGGCTGGGCGACTACCACGTCGACGGACTCAGGCTGGATGCGGTGCACGCCCTGCGGGACGACCACGCCCTGCACCTGCTCGAGGAACTCGCCGCCGACGTCGATGTGTTGAGCGCCACCCGCGGGCGTCCGCTCACCCTGATCGCCGAATCGGACCTCAACGACCCGCGTCTGATCACGCCGCGAGACGCCGGCGGCTACGGGCTCACCGGCCAGTGGAGCGACGACTTCCACCACGCCGTGCACGTGGCGGTCACCGGCGAGACCACCGGCTACTACGCCGACTTCGAGCCGCTCAGCGCCCTCGCGAAGGTGCTCACCCACGGGTTCTTCCACGACGGCACCTTCTCCAGCTTCCGCGGGCGCACCCACGGTCGGCCGATCGACACCGCACGGATGCCGGCCTGGCGCCTCGTCGTCAACAACCAGAACCACGACCAGATCGGCAACCGGGCCACGGGCGACCGCCTCAGTGCGACCCTCGACGCCGGGCAGCTGGCGATCGCCGCCACCCTGACCCTGCTCGGCCCGTTCACGCCCATGCTGTTCATGGGCGAGGAGTGGGGGGCGAGCACACCCTGGCAGTTCTTCACGTCGCATCCGGAACCCGAACTCGGCGAGGCCGTCCGCACGGGCCGGATCGGCGAGTTCGCGCGCATGGGCTGGGACCCGGCCGTGGTGCCCGACCCGCAGGACCCGGCCACGTTCGAGCGGTCGGTGCTGGACTGGGCTGAGGTGTCCCAACCGGCCCACGCGCGCCTGCTCGATTTCTACCGGGCTCTGGGCTGGCTGCGGCGTTCCCGTCCGGACATCACGGACCCGCGCTTCGGCCGGGTCGCGGTCGACGTCGACGATAACGAG
This sequence comes from Cryobacterium sandaracinum, assembly GCF_004403415.1. Classification (NCBI taxonomy): domain Bacteria; kingdom Bacillati; phylum Actinomycetota; class Actinomycetes; order Micrococcales; family Microbacteriaceae; genus Cryobacterium; species Cryobacterium sandaracinum. The sequence goes on along the minus strand of NZ_SOGO01000031.1, from coordinate 20,934 downwards.
CGGTGGCTGCGGCTCTGCCGCGGCGACACCGAAATCCTGGTCAACCTGGGCACGGAGGCTCGTGACGTGCCGACGGATGCCCCGGCGCTACTGGCATCCTTCGCCGCCGTCGGCGACGCGGTCCAGTCTCGCACGCCCACCGCGGTCACCCTCGCACCGCACTCCGTCGCCGTGTTCGGCGCCTCCGAGTAGCCCGCAGTCAACGGTCCTCGGGGCCTCGTGCCTCGCGGCGCACCCTACGGAAACTGGCGCACGTTACACCGTGCGCCAGTTTCTCCAACCTGCGCCGCGAGTGGGCAGAGCTCAGACGGCGCCCGACTATGCCAGGTGGGATGCGGCGGCGTCCGGATCGTCGGCGTCGGGCCGCGTCACCTCTTCCAGCAGCTCGAGCACGTGGCGGTATTCCTTGCCGGTGGCCCGGGTCAGCCCGAGCTCACAGGTGCGGTTGCACGACGCGAATGCCGTGGCGTCCATCGTCGCGACATCGGCCGCCTGCGCCCGGGTGGCGGATTCTGTCAGCTCGGGATGCAGCATGCCGCGGTCCCCGGCGAAGCCGCAGCAGCCCCAGTTATCCGGCACCTGCACCCTCTCGGCCACCCCGCCGGCCAGGGTCTGCAGGGAGTCGTTGATGCCCATCCGAGTGGAAGAACACGTGGGGTGCAGCGCGAGCGAATCGATCTTCTGGTACTCGGGCAGTGACGGCAGGATGCGTTCGGCCGCGAACTGCACGGCGTCGACCACCCGCAGGCGCGGCTCGTTCTGGTCACCCTCGATGGTCGTCCGCAGCCCCTCGGTGCAGGAGGAGGCGTCGCAGATGATGGCGAGCTCGCCGTTCCGGGTCGCCGTGCGCAGCGCCGCGAGGGTTTTGGCCCGCATGGTCGCTTCGCCGGTCTTCAGCCCCTTCGACGACCACGGCGTGCCGCAGCAGAGCCCGTCGATGCCCGCGGGCACGACGAGGGTGATGCCGGCCCGGTCGCAGAGCTGCTCGAAGCTGACCTGCACCCCGGGCGTGCCCGCGGTGGCCGGACCGAACATGGTCTGCACGCAGGCCGGGAAGTAGACGGCTTCCGGCGCCAGGGCCGGCACCGGGCGGGAGCGTCCGCCGCCGCCGCCAGGCAGCTCGCTCGAGTAGAGCGGCAGCGTGTCGGTGCCGAGCACGGCTCGGCCGAGCTTGTTGGGCACCATCAGTACCGGGGCCGGGATCTTGCGCACCACAGTGAGGGCCAGCCCGGCGCCGCGGGTGACCGCACCCCAGTTCTTGGCCGCGGTGTTCCAGACGCCGTTGATCAGCGGTCCGGTCTCGCCGCGCCGGATCTGCTTCATCATGGTGCCGGTGTTGATGTTGACCGGGCAGGCGGTCTGGCACATGCCGTCGACCGCGCAGGTCTCCACGCCGTCGTAGACGAAGTCCTTCTCCAGCTCGGCGGCCAGAGCCAGGTCGCCGCTCCGGCGGGCCTGTTCGATGGCGCGCAGGGTGACGATCCGCTGGCGGGGGGTCAGGGTCAGGTCCCGGCTGGGGCAGACGGGTTCGCAGTAGCCGCAGGAGACGCAGCTGTCGACCACCTCGGCGACGGGCGGCACCAGCTTGATGTCACGAAGGTGAACCTCAGGGTCGTCATTCATCAGCACGCCGGGGTTGAGCATCCCGGCGGGGTCGAACAGCACCTTGAGCTGCCGCATGACTTCGTAGAGCTCGTCGCCGTACTGGCGCCGCACATACGGAGCCATCACCCGGCCGGTGCCGTGCTCGGCCTTGAGCGAGCCGCCCTCGCCGAGCACCAGGTCCACCATGTCCTCGGTGAAGGCGCTGTAGCGCTCTAGCTCGGTTGTGCCGGTGAACCCGTCGGTGAGCATGAAGTGGATGTTGCCGTCCTTGGCATGGCCGAAGATCACGCTGTTGCGGTAGCTGTACTTGTCGAACAGACGGATCAGCTCCACGCAGGTGCGGCCGAGCGCGGCCACCGGCACGACGACGTCCTCGAGCAGCGCCGTGGTGCCCTGCGGGCGGGCGCCGGCGACGGATGCGTAGAGCCCCTTCCGCAGATGCCACAGCTGGGCACGGGTCGCAGAGTCCGCGCTGAACTTCACCGGGGCGCTGAGCCCGAGCCCCGGCATAATGGTCAGGCCCGCGCGCTGGAGCTCCTGCAGCGATTCGGGGTTGTCGGTCTGGTACTCCATCAGGAGGGCGGCGTGGTCGCGCACCGCGAGGTCGCGCACGACCGGGGGTACGTCGTCCAGGCCCTGGCCGACCTTGAGCGACAGGGCGTCCATCAGCTCCAGGGTGGCCGCCCCGGTGCCCACCAGGGCAGGCAGGGCCGCGTTGGCGGTCTCCAGGTCCGGGAAGACCAGCAGGCCGGTGACCGTGTGGGTCGGCCGCGGGACGGTGCGGAAGACCGCCTCCGCGACGAACCCGAGGGTGCCCTCGCTGCCCACGATCAGGTGCGCCAGGATGTCGACGGGCCGGTCGAAGTCCAGCAGGGAGTTCAGGCCGTAGCCCATGGTGTTTTTCATCGAGAACTGGTGACGGATGGTCGAGACGGAGGCCGGGTTGCCGGCAACCCGCTTGGCGAGGCGCAGCAGGCCCTCGTGCAGCTCGGGTTCGAGGGCGCGGAGGCGCGCGTCGGCATCCGCCGCCCCGGTGTCGACGACGGTGCCGCTGGGCAGCACCACCGTGATCGATTCCAGGGTCTGGTAGGCGTTGTCGACGGTGCCGCAGGCCATACCGGAGGAGTTGTTGGCCACGACGCCGCCGATGGTGCAGGCGGATTCGCTCGCCGGGTCCGGGCCGAATTTGCGGCCGTACTGCGCCAGGCGGGCGTTCAGGGCGCGCACGGTGACGCCGGGCTGAACCCGCACCCGGGCGCCGTTGTCCTGCACCTCGATCTGTTTGAAGTTGCGGCGCACGTCGACGAGCACGCCGTCGGTGAGTGCCTGGCCGCTCAGGCTGGTACCGCCGGAGCGGAACGTGAGCGGCACACCCTGCGCCCGACTGGCGCGCAGCAGCTTGCCGACCTCGTCCGCGTTGGCGGCCACGACGACCGCCTGCGGCACCAGCAGGAAGTGCGAGGCGTCGTGGGCGTTGGCGTGCAGGTCGATCGCCCGGGTCTTCACCTGGGCCGGGTCGGACACCGCGGCCCGGAGGGCACCCAGCATCCCGGCGGATGCAGGCACCGCTGTGGGACCGGAGACGGTCGCCGAGGGGGTGACCACCGTGCCGCGGCGGGCCATTACGGCACCATCCAGCCGAGGACCGGGGTGGACTGCAGCACGATCAGGACCGTGATCAGCACGAGGAGCCCCAGGCTCCATCCGACGAGCTTGCGGAAGAGCAGGCTCTCCGCACCCACCAGGCCGACGGCGGCGGCCGCCACGGCCAGGTTCTGCAGCGAGAGCATCTTGCCGAGCACACCGGCCGACGAGTTGGCGGCGGCCATCAGCACAGGCGACAGGCCGGTCGCGTTGGCGGCGGTGACCTGCAGCTGCCCGAAGAGCGCGTTTGACGAGGTGTCGGAGCCGGTCAGGGCCACGCCGATCCATCCGATCAGGGGGGAGATCACGGCGAAGAATACGCCGGCGGTGGCCAGGTAGGCGCCGAGGGAGGCGGTCTGGCCGGACAGGTTCATCACGAACGAGAGGGCGAGCACGGCGGTAACGGTGACGATGGTCCAGCGCAGCTGCACGAGGGTGTCGCCGTAGATCTTGAGGCCCTGGCGGAACGAGACCTTGTAGAGCGCCATGGTGAGCAGGCCGGAGAAAAGCAGCAGGGTGCCGGTGGCCTTGAAGTGGTCGAGCTTGAACATCGTGGCCGGAACCGGGTCGCCGGCGGCGTCGGTCACGTTCAGTCCGGGCCAGGCGAAGGTGACGCTGCCCACGACGCTGAGCCAGGCCTTGATGGCCGGGATCTGCGCGATCGAGAAGATGCCCATGATGATCAGGTACGGGGCGATGGCCTTCCACACCTGGCGCGGTTCCGGGCGGGTGTTGTCGTTCAGGTCAGGGCTGTCGGCAGAGCGTCGCGCCGACTTGAGCGCGGTGGTGGGGGTGCTGCGCATGGCGGATGCGGGGACCGCGGCGCCCACGGTCGTGCTCACCAGGTTCTCGGCACCGGACAGTTCGACGTCGTCGTTCAGTCCCATGGATTCGGCCGGCTGCCAGAAGCGCAGCATGACCAGGACGGCGGCCACGGTGGCGACGGCGGCCACGACATCCGTCAGCTCGACGGCGAAGAAGTTGGCGGTGACGAACTGGGCCAGTCCGAAGACGAGTCCGGCGACCACGGCCACCGGCCAGGTCTGCTTGACGCCGCGCTTGCCGTCGACGATGAAAACGAGGATCAGCGGAACGATCACGGCGATGAACGGCGTCTGGCGGCCGGCCATCGACGCGAGGTCCTGGATCGGCAGGCCGGTGACGCCGTTGAGGGCGATGATCGGGGCGGCCATGGCACCGAACGCCACCGGGGCCGTGTTGGCCAGCAGCGACACCATGGCGGATTTGAGGGGTTTCATGCCCGCGGCCATCAGCATGGCGGCGGAAATGGCAACCGGGGCGCCGAATCCGGCGAGGGACTCGAGTAGTGCGCCGAAGCAGAAGGCGATCAGGATGGCCAGGATACGCAGGTCGTTGGAGATGGAGCGGATGGTGCGGCCCAGCACCTCGAACCAGGGGGTGGCCACGGTGAGCTTGTAGATCCACAACGCGTTGACCAGAATCCAGAGAATCGGGAAGAGGCCGTAGAAGACGCCGGCGGCCGTGGCGCTCAGCGCTTGGCCGACCGGCATCTGCCAGCCGACGACGGCGAGCACGACCGAGAGGAGCAGGCTGACCAGCGCCGCCTTGTGCGCCTTGACCCGGAACACGCCGAGAAGGACGAACAGGAGAATCAGCGGCAATGCGGCGCAGATGGCCGACAGGACGAGGGATCCAAGAATCGGATCGAGTATCTGTTGAAAGATTGGGTCTCCACACTGAGGTCGTGGTCACGCCGTCGTGACACTTCATCAGTTGTATAGCAAGTATGCAAGTAAGTCAATATATATTGTGTTTTTGTCTGTCAAGATGAGAACACAATTTAGGAAAGGCAGGTCCCGTGACAGCGCGCGTAACGGCAACGTCGATCGTGGATGCCATCGCGAACGACCTGCGAACCCGAATCCTTGAAGGGGAATTGACCTCCGCCACGGCCCTGACCGAGACCGATATGGCCGCGAGCTACGACGTCGCCCGCCCCACGGCGAAGGCGGCGATCGAGAAACTCGTCGCTGAGGGACTGCTGGTGCGCGGGGCGCACAAGAGCGCCCGCGTCGCCGAGCTCGGACCGGACTCCGTGCGCGACATCTACCAGGCCCGCGCCTACCTCGAAAGCGAGGTGCTGCGCCGCCTGGCCCTCACCTGCACCGTCCCCGAGGAGGCCGTGCAGGCCAACCTCGACATCGCGGCCGTGGCTGGCGGCTCCGCCCTCGACGTCGTGGAACCCGATATGCGTTTCCACACCAGTCTGATCGACGCCGTCGGCAACGAGCGGATCAGCAGGATGTACCGTTCCCTGGTTAGCGAGGTACGCCTCTGCATGGTGCGGGTGCAGTCGCTGAACCTGCTCGACACCGCGTTGATCCAGGCCGAACACCAGCGCCTGCTCGAGCTGATCGGGGAGGGCGATGGCGCCGCGGCTGCCGAGTTGCTCGACGAACACCTCGCCCGTGCCCGCGAACGCCTCGCCGCGGCAATCGGCGGCGAAGCCGGCCCGGAGGCACACCTCCCATCATCCCTGCACCGGGTCTGAGTCCCCCAGACGCCATGGGCTACTTTCTCGCACCATCCACCCGGGTTGCCCTGTCGCGCCTGGTGACCCTCGACACGGCCCCGGGCTCGGCGCCGCTCGAGCGGTTGCGGGCCATCCGTTCCCTGCTCTTCGAGCTCGACGCCGACCCAGCCACCCTGGTAGGTGTGCGCGACGCCCTCAGCGGGGGAGCGGACTGGGACGAGATCGCCGACGCCGCCGGTTTGAAACCGGCCGCCGCGAAGTGGCGCTGGAGCGGCACCGATTCGGAGATCGCCGCCCGGCAGGCGGCCGGACGCAAGCGGTCCGCACGTCCCAGCGCCGTGCCCACCGATCTGCCTGGGCTGTCCGTGTCCGAGGCTGCTGCGCAGCTGGGGGTCACCGCCCAGGCGATCTACCTGAAGCTGAGCCGCGGCAAGCTCGCCGGCCGAACCGTCGAACTCCCCGACGGGCGAAGCTACAAACGGGTCTTTCTCAACGAAGACCCGGATGCCCGCCTTGACCGCGCCGAATCGGCAGCAGACAATGACCCCACCGCTTCCCCCCGATGCACTTTGACGACGGAGCCCTCACCATGACTGATTTCTCCTCGACCAGCACGCCCACCCGGTCGATGCCCCTGTCCGATCAGACCGAGACGCTCAAGCCCATTGAAGAGCCCCAGACGACCGAGGCCCAGCCCGCGCCCAGGCGCGTAGCGCACCTCACGACCACGTCCGGCCAGCGCACCGCGCTGGTCGTCCTGGTCGGAATCATAGCCCTTGCCGTGGCCTTCATCGTGATGCTTTTGGTGGGGGTGTCGAGCGAGAGCATCAACGCCCTCGCCGTATTCGCCACGCCCATTGCCTCGATGGTGGCCGCCTATTACGGCATCACCCTGAGCATCCAGCAGGTGCGCAGCGAACGCGCCGAGAAGGAAAAGGCTATCGCCCGAGCGGATGCCGCCGACGCCGCCAGCCGCGAGACCGAGGTCTGGGCCGCCCAGATGGAATCCGGCCTGCGCGTCGCGATGGCCCAGCTCGGCGCCGCGCGTATCGGCACCGAGGCGGTCGAGAAGGCTGCAGGCACCCCCGACGGCTTCTTCTGACCGGGGTTCGATCACTCGAAGCCTCCCAGTTTCGGCTAGCCGGCCTCCTTCTCGGCGGTGCCGTTCCGCACGCGCACGATGGTCCCCCAGCAGGCGACGGTCGTCAGCATGAGCGCTCCCAGCGCTCCTAACGCGAGCGGCGAGAGGGCGAAGGCGAGGGGCAGCGCCAGCAGCAGTAGTGCGATTCCCGTGACATGGGAGATCAGCACCTCCCGGGCCACGACGAATCGGAACAACGCCAGCCCCAGCAGGTACAGCAGAGGCCCGCCGGTGATGGCGACGGCCGTCGAAAAAATGACCGGGTCATCCGGATGCGCCAGGATCTCCTTGACGCCGACCGAGCTCAGAACAATGCCGGCGATGAGCATCGCATGTACATAGGTATACGCGAGCCGGGCGAGCCGGCCGGGGTCGGCGGCATCGGCGAGGGCTTTGCTGCCCGCGTACTCGCTGTGGTCGAAGTACAGCCACCACATGGCCGCTCCACTCACGAAGGCCAGTAGCAGGCCGAGCACACCCGGCACCGACACGTCCTGATCGACGAAGGCGAAGCCCGTCACCAGAAATGATTCGCCGAGTGCGATGATGACGAACAGGGCGCTGCGCTCCGCGATGTGCGGACCGGAGAGCTCGCCGTCGCCGGGAGTGGCCCGGCCGAGGCCCGGCACCGGGAAACCGAGCTTCGCGGAAACGAACTCGATCCCGAGTGCGGTGGCCCAGAGCAGCAACCGGTAGTCGGCCGGGAGCAGGCCGCCGAGAATCCAGAAGAGCCCGGCCACGGCGAGCCAGAGGAAGATCCGCACGAAGGCGCGGAAGAGGGCGCGATCGTGGAGCGCGAGGGCGAGCGCCATGAAGGCCGTTCGGCCCAGCTGCAGGGTGACGTAGGCCGCGGCGAAGAGGAATCCCCGGTCGCCGAATGATTCGTAGATCGAGACGCTCACCACCAGCCCGACCAGGGAGAGGCCGATCACGACCCCGCGCACAGGCAGGCGGGCCGGATCGAGCAGGTTGGTCACCCAGGTGGTGTGCACCCAGATCCACCACAGGGCGAGCACCAGGATGACGGACTCGGCGGCTCCCTGCCAGGACTGGTTCTCGTAGAGGTGGCGCGACAGCTGGGTCAACGCGAACACAAAGATCAGGTCGAAGAACAGCTCGATGTAGGTGACCCGATCCGCCAGGTCGGGCCGATCCGGGCGCATCAGATTGAGTCGGAGGCCAAAACGGCCGGCGGGGCGGCGACCGGTGCCGGGAGCGGAGGGGACGGTGCTGGGCGTTGCGTTCACGCACCCAGTCTGCCTCAGTTCGGCAGATGTGGGGGAGGCGGTATGGCGGCCTCCCGTGTTGCCCTGATGGGACTTTCTATGACATTCTTTTACAAAACGAACGGTCAGTTAGTAAACACGGCGATCAAAGGTGATGAAGCCATGCCCGAAGCATTCCTAGTTGATGGTGTTCGAACTCCTATCGGCCGATACGGCGGGGTGCTGGCCGGCATCCGCCCCGACGACCTGGCCGCCATCGTGCTTGCCTCGGTCGTGTCCCGGTCCGGGCTGGATCCCACCCACCTTGACGAGGTCGTCCTCGGCGCCGCCAACCAGGCCGGCGAGGACAACCGCAACGTCGCCCGCATGGCCGTGCTCCTGGCCGGTCTCCCCGACAGCGTGCCGGGGATCACGGTCAACCGGCTCTGCGCATCCGGCCTGTCCGCCGTGCACCTGGCCGCCAACATGATCAAGGCCGGCGAAGCAGACCTCGTGATCGCCGGCGGCGTCGAATCGATGACCCGCGCACCCTGGGTTCTCGCCAAGCCGGAGAAGGCGTTCGCCAAGCCGGGCGAGATCGTCGACACCTCGATCGGCTGGCGCTTCACGAACCCGCGCCTGCAAGCGCGCGACAAGGCCACCTTCTCCATGTCGGAGACGGCGGAGGAGGTCGCCGCCCTCGACGGCATCAGCCGGGCGGATGCCGACACGTTCGCCCTCCGCTCGCACCGGCTGGCACTCGAGGCGCAACGTGACGGCATCTTCACGCCCGAGATCGTGGGTGTTCCCACCCGCGCCGGACTGATCGAGATCGACGAGGGCCCCCGAGCCGACACCACGCTCGAACGCCTCGCCGGGCTGCGCTCGGTCGTGCGGACGGGCGGCATCGTCACGGCCGGCAACGCCAGCTCCCTGAACGACGGGGCCTCCGCCATCGTTGTGGCGAGCGAGGCGGCCATCGAGCGTCTGGGGCTGACGCCCCGCGCCCGGGTGGTAGGCGGAGCCAGCGCCGGCGTCGCCCCGGAGACCATGGGCCTCGGCCCGGTCCCCGCCACCCAGAAGCTGCTGCACCGCCTGGGACTGACCATCGGTGACGTCGACGCCGTCGAACTCAATGAGGCGTTCGCGACCCAGTCTCTGGCCTGCATCCGCCGGCTCGGCCTCGACCCGGAAATCGTCAACCGGCACGGCGGCGCCATCGCCCTCGGGCACCCGCTCGGGTCGTCCGGGTCCCGTATCCTGATCACCCTGTTGGGGCGCATGGAGCGCGAGGGTGCCCAACGCGGCGTGGCCACCATGTGCGTGGGCGTCGGGCAAGGTTCCTCCCTGCTGGTGGAGCGCGTCTAGATGTCGCGCGAGTTCACGACGCTGCTGGTCGACGAGCGGCCCGACCGGGTGCATGTGCAGCTCGACCGACCGGCCGTGCGCAACGCCATCGACCAGACCATGATCGACGAGTTGCACCTGGTCTGCGCCGACCTCGAGCAGGAACCCCGCATCCTGATCCTGTCTGGCACGAACGGCGTCTTCGCCTCCGGGGCCGATATCGCGCAGTTGCGGGAACGCCGGGCCGAAGACGCCCTGAACGGTATCAACTCGACCTTGTTCGGCCGGATCGCCCGCCTGCCGATGCCCGTGATCGCCGCCATCGACGGCTGGGCGCTCGGCGGCGGGGCCGAGCTGGCCTACGCCGCCGACTTCCGGATCGCCTCCACGACCGCCCGGCTCGGCAATCCGGAGACGGCCCTCGGCATCATCCCGGCGGCCGGAGCGCTGTGGCGGCTGGCCGCGCTGGTCGGCGAACCCGTGGCCAAGGAGATCATCCTGGCCGGGCGCATCCTGAACGCTTCCGAGGCGCTGGCGGTGCACCTGGTCACCGAGGTGCACGAGTCGGACGTCCTGCTCGAGGCAGCGCACGCGCTGGCCGACCGGATCGCCAAGCAGGACCCGTTGGCCACCCAGCTGGCCAAGGAGGTCTTCCATGTTCCCGCCGCGGAGCATCCCGTGGCCGACAACGAGGCCCAGGCGCGCCTGTTCGAGTCCGACCAGAAATTCACCCGAATGACCGCATTCCTGGAGAGGAAGAAGCGATGACGCTCAGCACCGTGTCCGCAAAGGCCCAAGCCGCTCAGTCCGTGCCAGTGCCGCACCAGGTCGGCGTGCTCGGCGGAGGCCGCATGGGCGCCGGCATTGCGCACGCGTTCCTGATGGCCGGGGCCCGTGTCACCGTCGTGGAGCAGGGAGACGACGCGGCTGCCGCCGCCCGCGACCGGGTCCTGACCGCCATCGACAAATCCCTCAGCCGCGGTAGCGTGACCGCGAGCCGCGCCGAGCTCGACGACCGGCTGACCGTGACAACGGATGCCGCCGCGTTCGCCGGCTCCGGCCTCGTCGTCGAGGCCGTTCCCGAGATCGTGGCGCTGAAGACGCAGGCGCTCCGCCTGGTGGAGGCGCACCTCGCCCCCACCGCCTGGCTGGCGTCCAACACCTCCTCGCTGTCGATCACCGATCTGGCCGAGACGCTGGACCGCCCGGACCGGTTCATTGGACTGCACTTCTTCAACCCGGTGCCAGTCTCGACCCTGATCGAGGTCGTCACGGGGGAGCGCACCGACCCGGAGCTCGCCCGGCTCGCCCAGGACTGGGTGTCCTCGCTCGGGAAGACGCCGATCCTGGTGCGGGACTCGCCCGGCTTCGCCAGCTCCCGCCTCGGCGTCGCGATTGCGCTCGAGGCGATCCGCATGGTCGAGGAGGGCGTGGCCAGCCCCGAGGCCATCGACACGGCCATGGTTCTTGGCTACAAGCATCCGGTCGGGCCTCTCCGCACGACCGACATCGTCGGCCTCGACGTTCGCCTCGGCATCGCCGAACACCTGCACGAAACCCTCGGCGACCGGTTCGCCCCGCCGCAACTGCTACGCGACCTTGTCGCACGCGGTGACCTCGGACGCAAAAGCGGCCGCGGCTTCTTCGATTGGAAGGACGCATGATGACACTTCTCAGCAACGGCACCAGCACTGACACCGGCCCCGACACGAGCTCTGACACGGTCGTTCCCAGCTACGTTCTCGACTCCTGGTGGACCCCGGACACCGATGTGGTTGCCCAGCGTGTCCTCGACGCGAGCACCGGGGCCGAGGTCGCCCGGGTCAGCAGCGACGGGCTCGACCTGGCCGCCGTGGTCGAACACGCCCGCACGGTCGGCCAGGCCTCGCTCGGGGAACTGACCTTCCACCAGCGTGCCATCCTGCTCAAGAAGCTGGGACAGTACCTGGGCGGGGTCAAGGAGGAGCTCTACGCGCTCTCCGCCCGCACCGGCGCCACCCGCTACGACTCGATGGTCGACATCGACGGCGGCATCGGAGTGCTGTTCACGCTGTCCTCAAAGGGCCGGCGCGAGATGCCCAACAGTCAGGTTTACATCGACGGCGACGTCGAGGCGCTCTCCCGCGACGGCTCCTTCAGCGGTCAGCACATCTACACCCGCATCCCCGGAGTCGCCTGCCAGATCAACGCCTTCAACTTCCCGGTCTGGGGCATGCTTGAGAAGCTGGCCCCGGCGTTCATCGCCGGCGTGCCGACGATCGTCAAGCCCGCGACGCCCACCGGGTACCTGACCGAGGCGGTCGTGCGTCACATCCTGGCGTCCGGCATCCTGCCCCTGGGCGCCCTGCAGCTGATCTCCGGCAGCGCCAGGGACCTGATCGACCACCTCGACTACCGCGATCTGGTGGCGTTCACCGGGTCGGCCGGCACCGCCCGCACCCTCAAGTCCCACCCGAACGTGGTCGAGGGCGGCGTGCGCTTCACGAGCGAGACCGATTCGCTCAACGCCGCGATCCTGGGCCCGGACGCCGCAGCCGGCACGGCCGAGTTCGACGCCTACGTCGCCTCCGTAGTGACCGAGATGACCAGCAAGGCCGGTCAGAAGTGCACCAGCATCCGCCGGCTGATCGTGCCGGCGGGCCGCCGCGACCAGGTCGTCGCGGCCGTCTCCGAACGGATGGCCCGCCGCGTCACCCTCGGTGACCCGCGCGCCGAGGGGGTCACCATGGGGCCCCTCGCCAGCACAGGGCAGCGCGACGAGGTGCTCGCCAGCGTCGCCCGCCTGATCGACGGCGGCGGACGCATCGTGATGGGCTCGGCGGACGCCCCGACCGGAACCGACCCGGGCGGCGCCTTCGTCGCCCCCATCCTGCTGGCCTTCCACGACCCGGAGAGCCCGGCCGTGCACGAGATCGAAGCCTTCGGCCCGGTGGCCTCCATCATCGAGTACACCGACCTGGACCACGCCATCGCGCTGGCCGCGCGCGGCGGCGGCTCACTGGTGACGACCGTGGCCACTCACCACCCCGATATCGCACGTACGCTCGTGCTCGGGATCGCAGCGCACCACGGCCGGGTGCTGATGCTTGACCGGGTCGATGCGCGCAGCAGCACGGGCCACGGATCGCCCGTTCCGCACCTCGTGCACGGCGGACCCGGGCGGGCCGGCGGCAGTGAGGAGCTCGGCGGCATCCGTTCGGTGCTGCACCACATGCAGCGCACGGCTATCCAGGGCTCGCCCGACATGCTGACCGCCATCACGGGGGAGTGGCACGCCGGTGCCGCGGTGCGAACGGGCATCCACCCGTTCCGAAAGTCCCTGGCCGAGTTGCGGGTGGGCGACCAGACCCAGGGCGGACCGCGCGTGGTCACTCTGGCCGACATCACGGCATTCGCCGAGGCCACCGGCGACAAGTTCTACGCGCACACGGACCCCGAGGCGGCGGCGGCGAACCCGTTCTTCCCCGGGATCGTCGCGCACGGCTACTTGCTGGTGTCCTGGGCGGCCGGGTTGTTCGTGGATGCGGCCCCCGGGCCGGTGCTCGCGAACTCCGGGCTGGAGAAGCTGCGGTTCGTCACCCCGGTGTCGCCCGGCGACAGCATCCGGGTCACCCTGACGGCCAAGCGGATCACCCCGCGCGAGACCGAAGAGTACGGCGAGGTCTGCTGGGACGCCGTGCTGCACAACCAGAACGATGAGGTCGTCGCCACCTACGACGTTCTCACCCTGGTCGCCAAGGAGTAACCCCCGGGCACCAGCTGAGAGCGCCACAGGCGGAGCGCCAGGTCGGGTGTCGAACGAATTCGACGGAGATTTTGGCTCTCCTGCTTCATCTGTGGGTGTCNACTCGCCCAACTCGAGGAACCGCCGGCGAACGGGCAAGCCTGGCTGAAAGACGCACAGCACATGCGCCAGGTCGCCCGCATGGTCGTCGACGCCGGCGCCCGGAACCCCGACGCCCTCGACCAACTACTGCAGACCACGCAGGAGTTGGCGGACCGGTGCGCGCTCGACCCGGCCGCGGACATCGGGCTCGGCACCCCGAGGATGCCGGAAGCCTCGAGCATCGGCGTGGTCGGCGACCCGGTCGCTGAGTTGTGGCGACGGGCCCGGCACGGTATCGACGACCGGTACGCCGGCACCACCCTCGTCCGTGCCGCACACGAGGAGCTCGCCCATGAGATGGAGACGGTCGAGCACCTCGGGTTCGCCGCGTATTTCTTGACCGTCGCCCGGGTCGCGGACCTGATCCGGGGCATGGGCGTCCGGGTGCAAGCCCGGGGGTCCGGTGTCGGCTCCGTCCTCAACTACGCGCTCCGCACCTCCTCGGTCGAACCGATCGAGAACGGCCTGATCTGGGAGCGGTTCCTCTCCCCCGAGCGCCAGACCCTCCCCGACATTGATATTGACGTCGAATCCGCGCGCCGCCACGACATCTACCGGGAAGTGTTCCAGGTCTTCGGTGCCGACCGGGTGTCGTTGATGTCGATGACCAACGCGTACCGGGGGCGGGGCGCAGTCCGGGACGCCGGGCTCGCCCTCGGCATGCCCGAGGACCAGGTCGCGGCGATCGCCAAGCAGATGTGGCGGTTCAACGCCCGCGACTTCCGCCGGGCCCTCGAGGAGAAACCCGAGCTTGCGGAACTCGCCGCGCAGGTAGGCGAGTCGCAGCAGCTGGACCAGCTGGTGGACCTGACCGCTAAGCTCGACCGGCTCCCCCGCCACATCAGCGTCCACCCGTGCGGCGTCATCCTCTCCGACACGTCCCTCCTCGACCGGACCCCGGTGCAACGCTCGGGGATGGGTCTGCCGATGTCGCAGTACGACAAGCACGACATGGACCCGATGGGCCTGATCAAGCTCGACATCCTCGGCGTCCGGATGCAGAGTGCGATGGCGTACGCGATCGAGGAGCACCGGCGACTCACCGGCGAGACCATCGACCTGGACCGGGTTCCCCTCGACGACGAACCCACCTACGAAATGCTCCGCACCACCCGCACCCTGGGCGTCTTCCAGCTCGAATCCCCCGGGCAAATGGAGCTGATCGGGAAACTCCAGCCGGAAGTCTTCAACGACCTGACCGTGGAGATCAGCCTGTTCCGCCCGGGCCCAATGCAAGCGAACATGCCCCTGCAATATTTGAAGGCGCGGCACGGGGAAGTCACACCCGACCACATGCACCCGCGGTTCAAGCCTTTCCTCGCCGAAACCAACGGTGTCGTCGTTTTTCACGAACAGGTCATGCGGCTCTTCGACGAGCTGACCGGCTGCGGAATGGGTAAGGCCGATGTGTTCCGCCGGCACCTCGGGAAATCCGGTGACCTCGCGGAGATTGAAGCGTACGTGCGGAAGCAGGCGGCCGGCCGCGGGTTCCCGGCGCCTGTCGTGGACCGGGCGTGGAAGGTGCTGTCTGGGTTCGGCAGTTTCGGGTTCGCCAAAGCACACGGGGCCGCGTTCGCCCGCACCACCTATGAGAGCGCCTGGCTGAAAACGCATCACCCGGCGACGTTCTTCGCCGGGCTCCTCACCCACGACCCGGGCATGTGGCCCAAGGACCTGATCGTCGCCGAAGCCCGCAACCTCGGCGTCCCCGTCCTCGGTCTTGACGTCCAAAAATCAGCGTTGGACTACCGGGTCGAGGAGCTGGGCGACGGGCAGCTCGCCATCCGCCTCGCCCTGCCCGAACTCGCCGGTTCCAGCGCCCTGGAGCGGCAGCGGATCGCCGAGCATCAACCGTTCTCGTCGTTGCAGGACTTCCGGGACCGGGTGCGGCCGCGCCGGCGCACGTTCGAAGCCCTGGCCCGGGTCGGCGCCCTGGACTCGTTCATCGGCTACGACCGGGCCCGCCGCGGCGACCTCCTCGCCCACATCCAAGGCCTCGGCCGGCGCGCCCTCCCCGTCGGCCCCGACCAGCTCGCCTTCGATATTGAACTGCCACTGCCCGACTTCAATCGGGCAGTCACCGCCCTCGACCTCCGCGGCCGCACCCAAACGGACGTGGAACTCCGCGACCTCGGCCTCGCCGTCAGCCACCACCAAATGACCCGCTTCTACCCACTCTTCAAAGAACTCGGGGTCACACCTGCCTCGAACCTCGTCAACCTGCCGGGCGGCACTGAAGTCCTGGTCGCCGGGGTCCGCCGCGCCACCCACACTCCCCCGATGCGCAGCGGCAAACGCGTCGTCTTCCTCTCCCTCGACGACGGCAGTGGGCCGGTATCCAACGTGGTGTTCTTCCACGACGCCCAGGCTGCGATCGGGGCACCCGTGTTCCGCACCCACTACGCGCTGATCCGCGGCCGGACCCGGCGCACCGGCGCCCGCGGGGTCTCTGTGACGGGCGAGCAAATGTGGGACCTGCTCGACGTGGCAGGGAAAGTTCGGGCACGCCAGGCCGCGGAGCAAGAACGGGAGCGGGTTGTGGTCGAGGCGGAGGCTGCGGACAACGTCATCCAGATGTGGAGACGGAGAGCGTGAAGTTCCCGACGCTATTCACGGGACGGGCGTTCCTTTAGACGCGCCTGACTGCGAATTCTCCCGGGCGGAGCAAACGGGACGGTCCCTTCAGCAGAAGCTCCCTGGCCGTTTCGTGTCGATTTCCATACTCGGCAGCACAAATTCCGCACTTGCATGCACCGCTCATTTACGCCACCACGGACCTTGGCTCTGTGCCCATGAGGGTCCCTCTATCGGGCGGCAGCTTGATGTTCGCCAGGTCTGGGACGGCATCGACGCTTCGGGCCAGCTCATTCGCGTGATCGGCGTCTCCAGTTACTCCTGCCAGCTTCAACCGACCACCTTGAGGACGATGCAAATGACCGTGGCTAGGCTCGGCCCTGACGATCGCACGTCATTGAGTCATCTGAACCTTGCCAGTTCCACGGCTTATCCACCTAGATAGGGACGTGGTCGGCGAAGGCGATGGCCTGTTGGATCGCCGCGATCCCAAGCACCCAGCACAACCAGACAGCTGGTAGCGCCAGAAGCAGCGCTATCACCGAGGTCGCGATCCTTAGCGTCTTGCGCGGCGTTGCAAGAATGGAAAACACGGATGCCGCCGCAGAAAGCGCCGGAACAAGTACAGACACAACCATCACCCCCAGATGCATGGGAATCCTGGCAGCGTAGTACGAGCTGGGATGATCGTCAGGGTCAAAAATGAACCCGGAAATAAATGCAAAGTACGTCGATACCAACGACAGTCCTAAAAGCGCGAAAGCCAAAGCCAGCCACGTGCCCCCGCTCCACTGCTTCCCCATGAAGATCAGTCAACCATGGCTTGAACAGGGACAAGTTTCGACGATCGTTCCTCTTGCGGGGAATATCCCGACAGTGGGCACTTCACTCTTGGGTCATGGAATACTGACGCTCCGGAGCGTCGTGGGCGCACAACTCAATACGACAAATAGCGATCAAAGAACGCCTCCACAGAGCGCCAGAAAACAGGGCTACGCAGTTCAAGGTGGCTGCACCAGGTGGGGTCAGACCAGCCAGAGCGGAATCCGCGAAGTCGGCGGAGGTGCGTGACTCACCGTGTACCTGTGTTGCTCCGTTTCCCACGCTTCACCATCAAGTAGATTCCGCCGATGACAAGGAGCATCAGCGCGATGACTACTACACTCAGCGCCGTGGATTCGAGCCCAGATAGGACGACGGCGGACGGCCCCGTTCCGATGCTGCAGTGGATCTGCGTCGGCATAAGCGTCGTGGAAATGTCGAGGGTCTTGCCCACCCCACCGTGGGCGCCGGCGTCGATAAGTGGGTACCAGCAGGCCGAGCGCAGTTTCTCACCACTCGGAAGCACGAAAGCGGTGAGGACGAAAGGCCATGTGGCGAGTCCGAGCGCCCCGCCGCCGGCGGTCAGCGCGCCCGAAACGAAGCGTGTGGTCTGCCCGATATCTGTCGTCCAGACGAAGAATGATGAGATGAACGCAACGCCGGCGCCGGCCAACAGGAAGATGAGAGCTAAAACGTTGGTGTTGTTGGTCTCCAGAAAGTCGAGGTAGGAGACGCCGAACGACGCGATGAGGACGGTCAGGCCAACACAGTAACCGCCGATGGCGACGTTCGATTCTCGCTGGGTTACCTGCTGTTCTGCAATCGTCACGGTCGGATCCTACCTGTTCACTATCTGGATGCTGAGGCCTCGCATTGCCCCAGGATCGTGGTCTTCACGGACAGGCTCCTAACTGCGGATATCGCGGCTCAGGCGCGTCCGAAGGCTACGGCGTGCTCGTGAATACCGGGCCCGAGCCGCTTCTGGTCGGATGCCAATGATGCTGCCGGCCTCAGCGATGCTCAACCCCTCCCAGACGACGAGGGTGACCAGCTCCTGATCGCGAGCAGAGAGAGACGCGAGTGCTGTGATGGCTGCGTCGTCGCTGGATTCAGGTGCGATCGGCCACACACGCAACTCGTCCCGCAGGCGTCCGGTCAGCGCCAGGCGTCGCACACGGTGCCGCCGGTGGGCTGCGAGAACGCGATGGGCGACCCCGTAGCTCCAGGCTCGCCGGACGCCGTGTTCTTCTGGCAGCTTGTCGCGTCTCTGCCAGACGACCAGTAGCGTTTCGGACAGGCAGTCCGCCGCGTCCTCGTCCGGTGTCACCCGTCGCGCGAAGTACGCGAGCAGCTCGTCGGCAATCAACCGAATGAACGCTTCCACGTCGCCCGCGAGGGACTCAGGCAGCACAATTCGTGCGGAGTCATAGGTCATCGTTTCCCCCCACCGAGAATCTGATCGCAGACTTGCTCAGTGTAGGAGGTCTCCATCAGGTCGACGTCGCCGTCTCGAGCTCCCGCCGCGACCTCCATGAGCCTGTCGGTCACACCGCCGCCGTCATTGGCCACCAGAGTCCGAAAGTTGTCCGTATCACCCAGCCATTCCGCCGCCCGCTTCTGCCGATCTGCATCGTCGGCCTTGTGCGCCTTGAGCCAGTCATCTGTCCATGCGCAAATGGCGAAACTCTCGTACGTTTGCGTCATCAAGCCTTCCTGCGCGAGGCCCTGCCCACCCGACTCAACATCAAGGCGAGTGAAGATTGCTCCGACGCCAGCGATCGCGGCCTCCTTCGGCACGGTTGCCGGAAGCGTTAGGTAATCGGGGTAAGCGTCGACGACGACTTGCGGTGCGTCGTCAGCTCCCAGCGAAATCCACTCTGTGTCGTCCACCTCTGTGCTGGTCGATGGGTCTCCGAATTCTCCGGTACGGGTGAGTATCGAGGTAGCAACCGCCGGGACAGCCACACCAACACCTGCCAACGCGATGAGACTGCCGATGACCAGACGGCGACGACGGGAGAACCCGGCAAACCGGTGCGCGCGTTCCCGTTCCAGTCCGGCACGCACCCCCGGGTCCTCGAGCGCCCTCGTGAGAGCATCCGTAGCGGTGCGCGCGCCAGCAGACGAACGGACCTCACCCAGGGCTCGGATTCGTGCCTCTACGTCATCTGTCGAATCGTTCATACCTATTCATGTCGGGTGAGGGCCCAAACGTGACAAATTGCCCTGCAAGTCGCACTTGAACTATGCGCCGAGCTAAATTCTCTCGACGAAACGTATCGCTGTCTTCGCAGTTGACGGAAGCTTTCGATACCTGTCTCAAGGAAAGTGGCGCACAGTGAGCAGAGTCGGGACGAGCCCGGGTCGCGCGTTGCCGACGGGGCCGCAACGCAGGAATGGTTGTTCCAAGGGTCCCCCTGCGAACCCTGGACGCCATCAGCAGCCGCTCCCCCCTTTCGCAGAATGAGTGCCGGGGAACGTCCGGCTTACGGGACTGCGGATGAGCCCACGCGTGACGGCAGAATGTCTTCAACAGCGTCGGCGCCGGTGGCACTTGGGAGACGATCGTTTGGGATTGCGGCGAACAGGCATACTTATTTGGTTGGCGAGGTGCGGTCGCATATTGCGAGGACGGTGGGGCAGACAATGGATCACCTGCGAATCAATTCAGTTGATGCAGCATTGTCTTACCTCATCCTCCTTGTCTCGTTGGTCATTGTCCCCACGATGCTGACGTGGTGGATTGTCGCCCAACACATAAATGGCCGAATGAGAAGCACCAGAAGCCAGCTAGATCGGGGCCGTTGGCACTTTTTACGGTTCGGGCCGGCGGCACCGCTCATCTCTGCCGCCGCGTCCTTGTGCGGTTTCCTGATGTTCTACGTGCCCCACTTACATGATGCTCTCAGCCCAGACGTCAGATTCGCTTTCTTGATTTTGGGCGGGATTGGTCTCGTCGCCTTCATGATGAGCATGGTTCTTTGGTCTTACTCCAATGCACCACCAAGAGAAGCATGCCGCCGTAGGTAGGAACGCTGCGCTTCTGCGCGCCGTGTGGAGACTGCCATTGACCCGCAGAGGGTTCCAAAATGCCACCCAGCTGCTCAACGCTGGCTCGAAGCCCTGGCGGCGTATTCTGTGCCCCATGAAGGTCCCTTTCTGACACTCACCAGGTGGGGCCACTACTTCTTCGATAGGAGCTTCGCACCGTCCGACCGCAGCTCCCCCGCAGGTGAGACATGGCGGTACAAGGTCTGCCGGGTGATCCCGAGCTCCTTGCAGAGGTCGCCAACCTTCGTTTCCTTCTGACCCATCGCGGCCATGGCCAGGCGGACCTTGGCCGGCGTCATCTTGAACGGCCGCCCGCCCGTCCTCCCCCGTACTCGAGCTGCGGCAAGCCCGGCGACAGTGCGCTCAGAGATGAGCGCCCGCTCGAACTCGGAGAGAGCAGCAAAGATTCCGAAGACGAGCTTCCCAGGTGCCGTCGTGGTGTCGATCGCAGCGCCCTCTCCGGTGAGCACCTAGAGGCCGATGCCACGTTCGGTGAGGTCATGCACCGTATTGACCAGATGACGCAGGTCTCGACCGAGCCGGTCCAGCTTCCACACCAGGAGCGTGTCACCATGACGCAGCGCCTTCAGGCAAGCCGCCAGGTGCGGCCGGTCGTCCTTCTTCCCGGATGCCTGGTCCTCGTAGAGATCCCCTGCAGCGACGCCGGCGGCCAGGAGTGCGTCTCGTTGTAGATCAGTGCTCTGCGAACCATCAGCTTTTGACACGCGCATGTATCCGACGAGCATGCTCGACCCCTGTCATTTAAACGTTCGATTGCGTGACAAACCTAACTTCGGCCTACGAAGGATCAAATGCGTCACTTATCCGGCTCTCCTGCTTCATCCGTGGGTGTTGCGGAGCGCCTTAACGGCCGCACGCCGCTTCCTGTCTAGGTTTCTGACTGTCTAGGAACAGAAACTCAAGGGGCAGGAATACGGCGTGCGGTCTCTAACTTTATGGCGGACTTTGCTGGGTGTCGATAAGACGGTCGTTGAGGACCTGAATCTGGACCCGGCGGCGGGTGTTTTGGTGGCCTCGGTGCGGCCGACGGGGTCGGCGCGGCACCGGTGCGGGGTCTGCCTGAAACGTTGCCCACGCTACGACAGTGGTGCGGGGCGGCGCCGGTGGCGGGCCTTGGACGCGG
>NZ_SOGO01000025.1:0-144617 GCF_004403415.1 Cryobacterium sandaracinum | reverse complement strand
TTCGGGAGCGGCGACCGGTGCGGGTGCCGCGACCGGTGCGGGTGCCGCGACCGGTGCGGGTGCCGCGACCGGTGCGGGTGCTGCAACGGGTGCGGGTGCCGCCACCGGTGCGGGGGCGGCCACCGGTGCCGGCGCTTCCGCGACGGGCTCGGGAGCGTCCACCGGCGCAGGCGCTTCCGCGACGGGAGCGGAGGCACCGGAACCCTCACCGATCGTGACCAGCGGAGTTCCGACCTCGACGGTCTCATCTTCCTGAACCAGGATGGCCTCGATCACGCCGGCAATGGGGGACGGGATTTCCGTGTCCACCTTGTCGGTCGATACTTCCAGCAGCGGCTCGTCGACTTCGACGCGGTCTCCCACGTTCTTCAGCCAGCGGGTGACCGTACCCTCTGTGACACTCTCACCGAGTGCCGGGAGGTTAACGGATTCGCTCATGCGATTGTCTCCTTCAAAACGAATTGTCTTTAATTAGAGTACTGAGTGTCTGAATGCAGAGGTTCGACGGCTACGCGTGAAGCGGCTTGCCGGCCAGCGCCAGGAAGGCCTCGCCGAGTGCCTCGTTCTGGGTGGGGTGCGCGTGCAGGAACGGGGCGATGTCTTCCGGGTAGGCCTCCCAGTTCACCACCAACTGTCCCTCACCGATCAGCTCGCCGACGCGGGCGCCGATCATGTGGACACCGAGGATGGGGCCGTCTTTGACCCGGACGAGCTTGATGGAGCCACTCGTGCCGAGGATGGAGCTCTTGCCGTTTCCACCCAGGTTGTACTCGACGGTGGAGATCTGGTCGGCGCCGAACTTTTCGGCAGCCTTGGCCTCCGAGTAGCCAACGGAGGCGATCTCCGGGTCGCTATAGGTGACCTTGGGGATGTTGAGGTCGTCGACGACGATCGGGTTGAGACCGGCGATCTCCTCGGCGACGAAGATGCCTTGCTGGAATCCGCGGTGCGCGAGCTGCAGGCCGGGGACGATGTCGCCCACGGCGAAGACGCCGGGGATGTTGGTCGCGAGGCGCTCGTCGGTCAGGACGAAGCCGCGGTCCATGGTGACGCCGACCTCCTCGAAGCCGAGTCGGGCGGTCGACGGGCCACGCCCGACGGCGACGAGCAGAATCTCCGCCTCGATGACGGTGCCGTCCTCCAGGGTGATGACGACGCCGTTCTCGTGCTGGGTGACGCTCTGGAACCGGATGCCGAGCGAGTATTCGATGCCACGCTTTCGGAAGGCGCGCTCCAGCTGCTTGGAGATGGACTCTTCCTCGTTGGGAACCAGGTGGGGAAGTGCCTCGATGATGGTGACGTCGGCACCGAAGGACTTCCAGACGCTCGCAAATTCGGCGCCGATGACGCCGCCGCCGAGCACGGCGACCTTCTTCGGGACGAACTCGAGCTCGAGGGCGTGCTCGCTGGTCATGACTCGACCGCCGATGGCGAGCCCCGGCAGGGAGCGGGAGTAGGAGCCTGTCGCGAGGACGATGTTCTTACCCACGATGGTGTCGGCACCGACCTGCACGGTGTTCGGCGAAATCAGTCGACCTTCACCTTCGATCACTGTGATGCCGCGCGACTTGATCAGACCCTGCAGCCCCTTGAACTTCGACGCCACAATACTCTTGCGGAACGCGTTCACGGCGGGCATGTCGATGCCCTCGAACTGCGTTTTGACACCGTACTTTGCGGCGTCGCGGCTGAAATCGGCCACCTCGGCCGAGTGCAGGAGTGCCTTGGTCGGGATGCAACCGAGGTGCAGACAGGTTCCGCCGAGTTTGCCCTTTTCGATCAGGCCAACGGTGAGCCCCAGCTGAACGGCACGCAATGCGGCCGCGTAGCCACCGCTTCCGCCGCCGAGAACGACAAGGTCAAAATTCTGTTCCGACACCCAGATACTCCCTCATACATCACAACCCGGTCTGCCCGCAGCGAGGATACGCATCCGGGCAGGCGAGAGTGGGCGAGATTTCTCGCCCACTCGACTGTACTACGGGCGCGAAAAGTCCTCGGCCAGTCGGAGCAGAGTCCGAACCGAGATTCCGGTCGGCCCGGCATTCGTGAATCCCCACCCGCTGCCGGTGTTGTGGGCCGGCCCGGCGATGTCCAGGTGGGCCCACGGGATCGTCTCGGTGCCGTCCCCGTTGCCGCGGGTTCCGATGAACTCCTGCAGGAATACTCCGGCGAGCAGCATGCCGCCGTGGGTGCTGCCGATCTTCGCGTTGGCGATGTCGGCGACATCCGAGTTGAGTAGAGGGCGCAGTTCCTCGGGAAGCGGCATCGGCCACACCAGCTCACCCACCGATTTGCCGGCGGTGAGCACCCGGGCGACCAGGGCATCCTCACCCATGGCGGCGTAGTAGCGGGTGCCGAGTGCGACGAGGGCGGCGCCGGTCAGCGTCGCCACGTCCACGATCGCATCCGGGCACTCCTCGCCAGCCGCGACGAGACCGTCCGCAAGAACCAGGCGACCCTCCGCATCCGTGTTCAGCACCTCGACCGTGCGGCCTCCGCGGATCCGCAACACGTCGTTGGGTCGGATGGCCGAGCCGGACGGCATGTTCTCCGCGATGCAGAGCCAGGCGGTGATGCGCACGTTGAGCCCCAGGCGGGCGGCCGCCAGGGTCACGGCCAGCACGGTCGCCGCGCCGGTCATGTCGTATTTCATGCCGACCATGGATGCCGGCGGCTTCAGTGAGAGTCCGCCGGTGTCGAAGGTGATGCCCTTGCCGACCAGGGCAATGTGCTGCGTCGCGCCCTCCGGCGTGTAGCTGACCTTGACCAGGCGCGGCGGCCGGCTGGAACCCTGGCCGACGCCCGCGATCCCGCCGAAACCATCCGCGGCCAGCTCCGCCTCGTCCCAGACGCGCACGGCGACGGGAAGGCCCGCGGCGGCGTCCATGGACAGGCGCGCGAGTGCCTCCGGGTAGAGGTCGGAGGGCGGCATGTTGACCAGGTCCTTGACCAGGTTGACGGCCTCGGCGATGACTCCGACGCGGGCGGAGGCTCCGGCCGCCTCCGCGGCGGTGTGCACCGTGATCTCCTGCGCCGGGATCTTGGTCGCGGCGAGCGAGTTCTGCCGGTACGCGGTGTAATAATACGCACCGAGCGCGGCACCCTCAAGGACGGCCTCCGCTTGGGCATCCGTGGTCATGGGGAAGGCGAAGGCAACCGAGGTCACGCCGGTCAGCTGGCGAACGGCCGACCCGGCAGCATGGCGCAGCGCATCGACCGTGACCTCCTTGCCGATTCCGACAACGGCGATGCTGCGGGCGTTGCCGATCGACGCAGGCAGTCGCACCACCTGATCGCGACCACCCGTGATACCCAAGGGGGCGAGTTGGTCCGCGAGGCCGGCGAAGGCGGCGTCAGCGAACAGGGCGGCGGAGTCGCCGGACTGGAGCGCCCCGACAATGAGAACGTCCACCTCCGATTCGAGGGCGGGTGCTGCGGATATGGTCAGACGGGGTGCGTTCATCCCCCGATCGTACGCTCCGGGTGTGTTCGCTCTCGGCATCACGGCGGGGTCGTCGATTCCCGCACCGCCCGGAATTTGGCGCTTACAGTTAATGTCATGCGGGATCCTGGTGACATTTACGAGCTGACTGCGGACGCGCAAAACGTCCCGGAGGGGCTCCACCTTGTGGCGGGTCTGACGGGCTTCGCGGATGCCGGTGGTGCCGTCTCGCAATTCACGGAATACCTTCTGGAAACCCTTGACCACACCGTCGTCGCGACCTTCGACGCCGACGTGCTGCTCGACTACCGGGCGCGGCGGCCGATCATCCAGTTCGACCAGGACCACCTCACCGACTATCAGCCTCCCGCCCTGAGGGTGTACCAGGCCCGGGACGAGATCGGCCAGCCGTTCCTGCTTCTGACCGGCTTCGAGCCGGATTTCCGCTGGGAACAGTTCACCGCCGCGGTGCTGCAGCTTGAGCGCCGCTTCAAGGTGGCCTCCACAACCTGGGTGCACGCGATTCCGATGCCGGTCCCGCACACCCGTCCGATCGGCGTGACCGTCAGCGGTAACCGGTCCGATCTGGTCGAGAGCATGTCGGTCTGGCGTCCGAACACCCAGGTTCCGGCGAACGCGCTGCACCTGGTGGAATACCGGCTGCAGGAGGCTGGCGCCTCCGTCGTCGGGTTCGTACTACTGATCCCGCACTATCTGGCCGACACGGAATTTCCCCTCGCCGCCCTCGCAGCCCTGGACAGCACGAGTGCCTCCACCGGGCTGATCTTCCCCACCGATCGGGTGCGAGAGAAGAACCGCGAGTTCGTCGCCCGCATCGACGAGCAAGTGCGGGACAACCCCGAGCTGGGCAAGCTCGTCGGCACGCTCGAAGAGCGCTACGACGCCTATATGGAGGGCAGCACGCTGCGCTCCCCACTGACAGACGAGGCCGGCGAATTGCCCAGCGCCGATGAGATCGCCGCCGAACTGGAGAACTTCCTCGCCACCCGGCGCAGCAGAGACGACGGTTCGCCGGCCTGATCCGCCGCGCGTCGCCGTGAATCCGGATGCTTCGGCGCGGGTAAGTTTGGGGCAATGAACTCGCGCCGATCCTGGTTGATCTTTTACGTCGGATCGTTCGCGTACCTCTCCGCCGTCCTGCAGCGCTCTTCCCTCGGGATCGCCGGTGTCGCCGCCACCGAACGGTTCGGCGGGTCTGCCGCGCTGCTGTCGAGCCTCGCCGTCGTGCAACTCGCCGTCTATGCGGCGGCACAGATTCCGGTGGGCGTCCTGATCGATCGGTACGGGCCTCGCGTGCTGGTGGCCTCCGGGACAGGGCTGATGGTGGTCGGCCAGACCACGCTCGCCTTCGCCCCCGACATCCCGATTGCCGTGCTCGGGCGCATCCTCGTCGGTGCCGGCGACGCCGCCATCTTCATCTCGATGATTCGTCTCATCGCCTCGTGGTTCTCCGGACGCATCGTTCCTCAGCTCTCGCAGTGGCTGGGCAACATCGGTCAGCTCGGCCAGGTGCTGTCCGCCCTACCGCTGGCGTGGGTGCTGCACACCTGGGGGTGGACGCCGACGTTCCTCTCCGCCGCCTCGGTTGCCGTGTTGGCCCTGATCGTGGTCATCGTCGTGGTGACGGACCAGCCGGAGCGCGCATCCATGCAGAACCGGACCACCAGCTGGCGTGGCGCGCTACTGCAGCTCACACACAGTTTCAAGCGGCCTGGAACCCAGCTCGGCTTCTGGTCGCACTACGTCACACAGTCCTCCGGAACCGTCTTCACCCTGCTCTGGGGATTCCCTTTCATGGTGTACGGACTTGGCTACGACCCATCCCTCGCCGCGGCGATGCTGATGGTCCTGGTGGGTGCCGGCATGGTGTGCGGGCCGATCCTGGGGATCCTGACGGCGCGCTTTCCGCTGCGCCGCAGCACCATCGTGCTCGGCGTCGTCGCGCTGATGGGCGCGGCCTGGGCCGCGGTGCTGCTGTGGCCGGAGCAGCCGCCGTTCTGGTTGATGCTGGTGCTGCTCGTCGCACTTGGCATCGGGGGACCCGGCTCACTGATCGGCTTCGATTTCGCGCGCACCTTCAACCCCCAGCGCAGCCACGGCTCGGCGAACGGCGTCGTGAACGTGGGCGGCTTCACCGCCAGTTTCGTGATGGTCTACCTCATCGGGCTACTGCTTGACCTGCAGGACGGTTGGCGCACCGCCAGGGGGGAGGTGAGCGATCTGTATTCGCTCGACTCCTTTCGGGTTGCGTTTTCTGTGCAGTTCCTGGTTGTGGGACTCGGCGTGATTTTCCTGCTGCACGCCCGGGCCCGCACCCGCAGCCAGCTGTCCCGCGACGAGGGAGTGGAAGTCGCGCCGCTCTGGGTCGCCGTGGCGCGGGCATGGCGCCGGAGGCAGCAGCCTGAATAGCTGCGCGCCTGGCTCGTCTCCTACACAAAGCATGCAATAATTGTCAATAGGGCCCGTTCTGGTCCTGGGAGCAACGACAGCAGTGTCGGTGTGAATAGCCCGGGACTTGACATGGGTCCTAGTACTGCCCAAAATCCAAACTGCCCAGGCTCCTCTCCCGCTAGACCCACCCGGTCGGGACCCGCTTGGCAGCGCCGCAGGCTCCCGCGCCACGGCATGAGAGGTGTTCGAATGGCAACCCGCAAAAAAATCGAGCAGACCGAAGAACTCACCGTGAGCACCACTGAGGTTTCAGACGCAGTTGCGCCGGCAGCCAAGGCCGCCGCGAAGAAGCCGACCAAGGCCGCTCTGGCCAAGGCCGCTACTGCGGCAGCGGCCGCAGTAAGCGGTGAAGAGAAGCCCGCGCCGCGCAAGCGCGCCGCCAGCACGAAGGCGAAGGCCAAGCCGGTATCTGACGAACACGATGAGGCCGCACGCGGCGATGACGCGGATGCCGACGACGACTCCGACGAGGCCAAAAAGAAGCGCGCAGCATCCGCCGAGGCGCTCCCGAGCGGCGCCCTGGTACTGTCACTGGTCGACGACGACGACGAGGTGCCGGTTTACTCCAGTGCAATCACGGGCGCGACGGCCGACCCTGTCAAGGACTACCTGAAGCAGATCGGCAAGGTCGCCCTGCTGAACGCCGCCGAAGAGGTCGAGCTCGCGATGCGAATCGAAGCCGGGCTCTTCGCCGAAGACAAGATGTCCCAGATGAGCGACGCCGAGAAGAAGAGCGCCCTCGGACGCGAGCTCATGTGGGTCGCCAAAGACGGCGCCCGCGCCAAAAGCCACCTCCTGGGGGCAAACCTTCGCCTGGTCGTCTCGCTCGCCAAGCGCTACACGGGCCGCGGCATGCAATTCCTCGACCTGATCCAGGAGGGCAACCTGGGCCTCATCCGTGCCGTCGAAAAATTCGACTACACCAAGGGCTTCAAGTTCTCCACCTACGCAACCTGGTGGATCCGTCAGGCGATCACGCGTGCGATGGCCGACCAGGCCCGCACGATCCGTATTCCAGTGCACATGGTCGAGGTCATCAACAAACTCGCCCGCGTCCAGCGCCAGATGCTTCAGGACCTCGGCCGGGAGCCCACCCCGGAAGAGCTGAGCCGCGAACTGGATATGACCCCGGAGAAGGTCGTCGAAGTCCAGAAGTACGGCCGCGAACCCATCTCCCTGCACACTCCGCTCGGTGAGGACGGCGACAGCGAGTTCGGCGACCTGATCGAGGACACGGAAGCCGTTGTGCCTGCGGACGCCGTCGGGTTCACGATGTTGCAGAAGCAGCTGGAGAGCCTGCTCGACTCGCTCTCCGAACGAGAAGCCGGCGTCATCCGCATGCGCTTCGGCCTCGGGGACGGCATGCCGAAGACCCTCGACCAGATCGGCGACACGTTCGGCGTGACGCGTGAGCGCATCCGTCAGATCGAGTCGAAGACCATGGCCAAACTGCGTCACCCCTCACGGTCGCAGTCCCTACGCGACTACCTCGAGTAGAGCTCGTTTTGCGCTACGCACCGGCGATTCTTCTGGGACGCATCGTACGGAAATTGGCCCGGTGGCGGAAGCCGGGCGGCGGATCCGCGATCCCCGGTCTCGTGGTCAACAGGATCGCACCCGGATTCCTGCCGCGCAGCCTGAACAGCTTTCCGGGCGGCCTGGTCATCGTCACCGGGTCGAGCGGCAAATCAACGACGACCAAGATGCTGGTCGCAGCGCTCCGCGCTCACGGCACCGTTGTCTTCACCAACCAGTCCACGGCCAACATCAGCCAGGGTCTGACCTCCGCGCTGCTCGAGCAGGCCAGCCTGAGCGGTCATATCACGGGCGACATCGCCGTGTTGGAGATGGATGAGGGCCACGGAGCCCTGATCTCTGGTACGTTGACGCCGCGCGTCGTTGCGCTGACGAACGTCATGGTCGACCAGATCGACCGATTTCATGACTCGGACATGGTCGTGGCCATGCTCGCCAAGATCGCCGCCAGAGCCACCGGAACCGTCGTGGTCAACGCGGACGACCAGTATTTGACCGACCTCGCCGCACGCCTACCCGTTTCCTCGGCAGTCGCGCGCTACGGCGTCTCCGCCGACGTTCTCGCCGACAATCCGCGGGGCTTGGGCTACAGTGCGACCACCGCCACCAGGCTGGACGCGGGGGAGGGGATGCTCCTCACCTCAGTGCAGGGCCGCCGCGCCACCGTGAGCATTGCGGGTGTGGATTACCCGCTCGGGTTGCCCGCCCGCGGAACGCACTATGCCGTCGACGCCCTGACCGCGCTGTGCACGGCGCAGGCCGCGCTCGGCGACCGCTTCGATCCGGTGCTGGCCATCAACGCCATCTCGGCCATCCCACCGGTCTTTGGCCGTGGTGAGATCGTCACGGTTCGAGGCCAGCAGGTGGAATTCGTACTGGTGCAGAACCCGGCCAGTTTTCAGCTGAACGTCGACAGCCTCGAGCCGAAGACCGAGCAGATCCTCATCGCAATCGGGTCAGACGTGCGCGACCCGTCCTACTTTTGGCCCGTCAACACCTCGGGTCTGGGCCGGGTCCGTATTGCATCCGGTTCGAAGGCGCACGATATTGCCCTTCAGCTGGTATACGACGACGTCGTCGTCGACCGCATCGAGCCGAACCTGGGCCTGGCCCTGGACGATTTCCTGGCCCTGCCCGAACCGCTGACGGGTTTGAAGACGATCATCTTTTCCGCAGACTCCATGCGACGCACCAGGACGCACCTGGGGCTCGTCACCAACAAGGAGAAGCAGGAATGACCCGTCCGCTCTCGATCGTGTCGCTGCTTCCCGAACTCCTGGGCACCAACGGCGATGCCGCCAACGCCCGCGTTCTCGCCCAGCGGGCCCGATGGGCCGGTGCCGACGCCACGGTCGTGGAGGTGCGCTCCGCGGCCGATCTGCCGGACCAAGTCGATGCCGTCGTCGTCGGATCGGGCTCCGACTCCGACATGGTGCGCGCCAGGGACATCCTCGCGACGATGACCACGGAGCTGCGCACTTGGGCCACCGCGGGTGTCCCCATCCTCCTGGTCGGAATCGGCTGGGAACTTCTGAGCTGGGGCATCGAACTCGACGACGGATCCGTCGTCGAGGGGCTGGGCATCGTGGCCGGTCGCGCTGTTCCGATGCTGGCACGGGCCACGGATGACATCGTGGTCGCCTCCCGGTACGGACGTCTGATCGGTTTCGAGAATCATCAGCGCGGCTATGTCGGTGGCGAGGCGGCGCCGCTCGGCCAGGTGCTCTCCGGAACGGGCAATGGCGCGGGTACGGAGGGACTGGTCATGGGTAGCGTCGTCGGGACCCATCTTCACGGTCCCGTTCTCGCCAAAAACCCCGGACTGGCCGACCATCTGCTGTGTACGGCCCTGGCGCGTATCGGTCACGCGTATTTGCCCGGTGACCATTCGCTGGCTGCCGACGACATGGCACAAGCCGCACGCAATCAGATTGCGGTGCGGCTCGGACTCCCCATGGAGTAGAGGCCCATCGGCCGGTCGCAGGACAGCTAGAGCTGCCTGAGGCCGACCGATACCGCTAAGAGCGCTGGTCCTCGAGGAGGCGGCTCGACTCGTCGTGCCAGCTTTCCGCGATGGCGGCGAGCTTCTCCTGGTGCTTACGGCCATGGTGCGCGCAGAACAGCAGTTCGCTGTTGTTCACGACCACACGAATGTAGGCCTGGGCTCCACATGCGTCACAGCGGTCTGCCGCGGTGAGCTGGTGGGGAGCCTTCTCGTGGTTGATGGCACCATTTTCGGCTGCGATCTGGGACATGGTTTCCTCCTCCAGACTGATACCAACTGATACCAATTTAACCTGTACCTAATGGAAACACGGTCTGGCACGGTTATCGAGTCGGTTGCCCGTTATTTCGCTCACCGCGTAGCGCACTTCAATCGGGTGTTGATGACCGGGGGAGGGCGTTGGTTCGGTATTCTTGACCGTTGTGAGTTCTTCTGATTATTCTGCCCGCCACCTGTCAGTCCTCGAAGGGCTGGAAGCGGTTCGCAAACGCCCGGGCATGTACATCGGGTCCACCGACTCGCGCGGCCTCATGCACTGTCTCTGGGAGATCATCGACAATTCGGTCGACGAGGCACTGGGCGGCTTCGGCACCAGCATCGACATCGTGCTCCATGCTGACGAGAGCGTGGAGGTGCGCGACACGGCTCGGGGCGTTCCGGTTGACATCGAGCCGAAGACGGGACTGACCGGCGTCGAGGTCGTCTTCACCAAACTGCATGCCGGCGGCAAATTCGGCAGCGGATCGTATGCCGCGTCCGGTGGCCTCCACGGCGTGGGCGCATCCGTCGTCAATGCCCTGTCCGAGCGCCTCGATGTCGAGGTCGACCGTGACGGCAAGACCTGGGCCATGTCGTTCCACCGCGGCGAACCCGGGATTTTCGCGGACTCGGGGAAGAAGAGCCCCGACGCGCCGTTCACGCCCTTTGAGAAGCAGAGCGAACTACGCGTCATCGGCAAGGTCAAGCGCGGTGTGACCGGGACGCGGGTGCGCTACTGGGCCGACCGTCAGATCTTCACGAAGGGTGCGTCGTTTCAGACCGAGGAATTGCTCGAGCGAGCGCGTCAGACGGCCTTTCTCGTCCCGGGCCTGGGGATCGAGATCGTAGACGAGCGCACAGACGTGCACGTGCTCGAGTCCTTCATGTTCGAGGGCGGGATCTCGGAGTTCGTCGATCACCTCGCCACCGACAGCCCGATCACCGACACTTGGCGACTGACCGGAAACGGGACCTTCCGGGAGACTGTCCCGGTGCTGACCCCGACGGGTGCCATGGTGCCCACCGAGCTGGTCCGGGACTGTGCCGTGGACATCGCCCTCCGTTGGGGGACAGGTTACGATACGGTCGTCCGCAGCTTCGTGAACATCATCGCCACCCCGAAGGGCGGAACGCACCAGGCCGGGTTCGACGCGGGCCTGCTCAAGTTCTTGCGTGCGCAGGTCGAGCTGAACGCTCGACGGCTCAAAATGGGGTCGGACAAGCTGGAGAAGGACGACGTGATGGCCGGCCTCACAGCCGTGCTCACCGTGCGGCTTCCCGAGCCTCAATTCGAGGGGCAGACCAAGGAGGTGCTCGGCACCCCCGCGGTTCGCGCCATCGTGGCCAACGTCGTCGCCCAAGCCATGAACGAGCGTTTCGTGTCCACGAAGCGCGACGACAAAACGCAGGCCGCGGTGGTGCTGGACAAGATCGTGGCCGAGATGAAATCGCGAATCTCGGCTCGCGCCCACAAGGAAACCCAGCGCCGGAAGAACGCGCTGGAGAGTTCGTCCCTGCCCGCGAAACTGGTCGACTGCCGCAGCAATGATGTCTCGACGAGCGAGCTCTTCATCGTCGAAGGAGATTCCGCCCTGGGCACGGCCAAGCTCGCCCGGGACAGCGAGCACCAGGCACTCCTCCCCATTCGCGGCAAGATCCTGAACGTGCAAAAGGCATCCGTTGCCGACATGCTGTCGAACGTCGAGTGCGCGTCGATCATCCAGGTGATCGGCGCCGGGTCCGGACGAAGTTTCGACCTGTCAGCCGCGCGCTACGGCAAGGTCATCATCATGAGCGACGCGGATGTCGACGGCGCACACATCCGCACGCTGCTGCTCACCCTGTTCTTCCGCTACATGCGCCCGATGATCACGGAGGGACGCGTTTTCGCGGCCGTACCGCCGCTCCACCGGGTCGTGGTGATGAACCCGGGCACGAAGCCGAACGAGACCATCTACACATATTCGGAGGTGGAGCTTCAGGCCGTGCTCGCCGGACTCAAGAAAAGCGGCAAGCGCTACCAGGATCCGATCCAGCGCTACAAGGGCCTCGGCGAAATGGATGCCGACCAGCTCGCGACGACGACGATGGAGCGGGCGCATCGCACGCTGCGCCGCGTGCGGGTCGCCGACGCGGAGATGGCTGGAAACGTCTTCGAGCTCCTGATGGGCAACGACGTCGCGCCGCGCAAGGAATTCATCATTGAGAGCTCGGACAAACTGAGTCGCGACCGTATCGACGTGTGACGCCCCTGACCGGGGGGGCTACGAGTGGAACGATGTGCTTGCCAGGTCGCGTTCGCCGTTGATGATGGCGTCGACGACGCGCTGGGCGACGACGACCGGAGGGTAGCCGGCCGGCAGGCGGGGGGCGATTCCGGAGATCGGGTGAGTGGAGAGTTCGGTCTCGGTGTGACCGGGCCGCGCGTCCAGAATGCGGATGCCGCTACGCCGCAGTTCCCGGCCGGCGGCCTGTCCGAAGGCAGCGAGGGCGGCCTTGGACGCCGAGTATGCGGCGAGGTTGGCAGTGGGGCTCTCGCTGACGACGCCGCTGAGGGTGACGATAAAGGGCTCTCGCCCCTGCTCTGCGGATTCGCTCAGCGCGGCCCGAGCCGCACGGAGCAGGCGGATCGGTGCCAGCGTGTTCACGGCGAACAGCTCGGCGAGCGTCTCATCACTCACCTCGATCGCCGGTCCGAAGGCAACGACCCCCGACGCGTTGACGATGCCGTCGAGCCGTCCGTTCACGCTGATCGCGTCGGCGACGAGAGTCGTGATTGCGTCCGGATCGGTGAGGTCGGCGGCGAGCGGGGTTCCGGGAATCGAGAGCGCTTCAAGTTTCGCCTGGTTGCGCCCGCTCAGGACGAGTCGGGCGCCGCCGGCAGCCAGAAGTCGGGCAATTTCACTTCCCAGACCCCCCGAGGCGCCGAGGACGAGAATGACGGAATCGTCGAGGTGTGTCATCTGGCCACCATAACGCACCACCCTCCGCACATGGCTGGAGATCGCGCTCGGGCGTCAGCCGATCCGGGCGCCGATGGCGCCGATCACGGAGTCGAGCATGGCCCCGGACGCATCACGTCGCGACCCTGATTCAGGAAGCATGCGGGGTGTGCCGTCCGACGCGACCGCCCGGGCCGGCAGAGGCCCCACCCACGCGACGGAGACGGTGTCCTCGCCTTTCAGGAACCGCTGGGAGCGCACCCCACCCGTTCCCCGGCCTTTCGCCGGGTACTCGGAGAAGTCGGACACTTTGGCGCTGCCCGGGTCTGTTCCGGGCAGGGTGTGGCTGCCGGTCGCGACGGTCGCAACCACGAGCGCCGCAGCGCCGTGCGCTTCCACGCTGGTGAAATACACCACGTGCGCGTCCGCGGCCAGTTTGATGCCCGCCATACCGCCGGCGGTGCGCCCCTGCGGGCGCACCGACCCGGCAGGAAAACGCAACAGCTGTGAGTCGGAGGCGATGAAGACGAGTTCGTCGTCTTCCGCACCCTGCGCCGCGCCGACCACCATGTCCTTGGGCTTCAGCGCGATGATCTCGAAATCGGGTTTGTTTGCCCAGTCGCCGGGGGTGACGCGCTTCACGATGCCCTGTCTGGTCCCGAGAACGATCGAATGCTTGGAATCAAGCGCGACGAGCGCGACGATCTTCTCCGCCGTGTTGGGCAGGGCCAGGTAGTCGCGCACGCGTACGCCGGCCCCGAGCTGGACCGAGGTCGGCGGCAGCAAGGGGAGGTCGACGGGGGAGAAGCGGATGAGCCGTCCCAGGTTGGTGACCGCTCCGATCTCGGTGCGACTGGTCGTGTCCAGAACGGACAGGACGGCATCATGCTTGCTGCGCCTCTGAGCCGGCGTGATCCGCTCCGGCTGGACAGTGGTGCCGGCCGGAATCTCCACCCGGGCGATCTTGCCCGTCACGCTGAGGTAGACCCGGGTCGGGGTGTCCGTCACCTCGAGGATGGCGGCCTTCCGCTTGGCGGCGGCGCTGTTGGCGCCGGCGACACTCGCCTTGGCCTCGGTCAACAGGGTTCGCCGCGGCGTGCCGAAACGCTCGGCCACCGAGGCCAGTTCGTCGGACACCAGGGTGCGGATGGAGGCCCTGCTGCCGAGAAGCTTCTTCAGCGCCGCGATCTCCGCCAGCAGCTGATCCCGCTCGGTTTCGAGTTCGATGCGTGAGAAGCGGGTCAGGCGCCGCAGGCGGAGCTCGAGAATGTACTCGGCTTGAATCTGGCTCAGGTCGAAAACGTCGATCAGCTTGGCGCGCGCCTGCTCGCTGTCGTCGCTGGCGCGGATGACCTGGATCACCTCGTCGATGTCCAGGATTGCCACCAGTAGGCCTTCGACGAGATGCAGACGCTCCGTTCGTCGGGCCAGTCGGTAGGCCGAGCGCCGGGTCACGACCTCGATTCGGTGTCCGATGTAGACGAGCAGGAGTTCCCGCAGACCCAGTGTCTGCGGGCCGCCGTCGACGAGGGCCACCGCATTGATGTTGAAGGAGTCCTCGAGCGGGGTCACCCGGTACAACTGCTCGAGCACGGCCTCCGGGCTGAAACCGGTCTTGATCCCGATGACGAGACGGAGTCCCTTGGTGCGGTCCGTCAGATCGG
Organism: Cryobacterium sandaracinum; assembly: GCF_004403415.1. Lineage (NCBI taxonomy): Bacteria > Bacillati > Actinomycetota > Actinomycetes > Micrococcales > Microbacteriaceae > Cryobacterium > Cryobacterium sandaracinum. Next base: position 130,295 of record NZ_SOGO01000025.1, on the reverse strand, counting down.
TGACATCGGAGATGCCACTGAGCTTCTTGGAATTGACCCCGTCCTTGATCTTCTCGATGACCCGCTCGGGCCCGACCAGGTAGGGAAGTTCGGTGACCACGAGACCGGCCTTGCGGGCGGTGATGGCTTCGACGGATACCCGCGCCCGGGTCTTGAAACTGCCGCGCCCGGTGGCGTAGGCATCCATGATTCCCGTCAGCCCGACGATCGTGCCGCCGGTGGGCAGGTCAGGCCCCGGGACGAACTCCATCAGGTCCTCGAGGGTCGCGTCTGGGTGGGCGAGCAGATGCCGCGCCGCGCCGACGACCTCGATCAGGTTGTGCGGAGCCATGTTGGTGGCCATGCCGACGGCGATACCGCTCGCGCCGTTGACGAGCAGGTTGGGGTAGGCGGCCGGGAGAACGTCCGGCTGGGTGAGCTGGTTGTCGTAGTTGGGTACGAAGTCGACGACGTCTTCGTCGAGGTTTTCCGTCATGGCCAGGGCCGGCGCGGCCAGCCTGGCCTCGGTGTACCGCGGGGCGGCCGGCCCGTCATCGAGCGAGCCAAAGTTGCCGTGGCCGTCGATCAAAGGGACCCGGAGCGTGAACGCCTGCGCCATGCGCACGAGAGCGTCATAGATCGCGGTGTCGCCATGCGGGTGAAGCTTTCCCATGACCTCGCCGACGACCCGCGCCGACTTGACGTGGCCGCGATCGGGGCGGAGCCCCATCTCGCTCATCTGATACAGGATGCGCCGTTGCACTGGCTTGAGCCCGTCCCGGGCGTCCGGGAGCGCCCGGGAGTAGATGACCGAGTAGGCGTATTCGAGGAACGAGCCCTGCATCTCGGTGGAGACATCGACGTCTTCGATGCGCTCGGTGAACGTGGCGGGCGTGGTGCTGTCTGAACGGCTCATTCGTGAATTCTGCTGAGGCGTGCGTTGAGGGACGCGCGCTGTCGGGTAGGCGCTGGATCGATCCGGCCCTGTCTATGTCAGACTTGGCACGATGCCCCCCATGCTACCGGCCCGCCAATTCGGCACCCTGCGCCTTGCCGACGTTCTCACAAGTTCCCTGTCATCGATCGAGGGCCTTTCCAACATTCTGGACCTCGGCCAGACGAACAAGGCGGTCGTCCTTCTGGCGGACGGCCTCGGCGTCAGTTCCCTCCGAGCCCGTCCCGGGCACGCCCGATTCCTGAACTCGCTGCTGACCAAGTCCAGCGTGGTCGACGGCGTCTTCCCATCCACCACGGCTGCAGGCATCACGACCCTTACCACGGGTGTCGCACCCGGGCAGCACGGACTCGTCGGCTACCGGGTCCGAGACGCCGACCGGGACCGTGTGGTGAACCAGCTGACCGGCTGGGACGACGACATGCGACCGGAGACCTGGCAGCGTGCGCGCACCGTCTTCGAACGGGCCGCGGATGCCGGCATCCCCGGTTTCGCCATCGGACCCCGCCGGTACACCACATCCGGCTTCACCCAGGCGGCGCTTCGCGGCGCGCACTACGTACCCGCGGAGAGCGTGTCCGACAGGTTTGCCGCCGCGCGACACCTTCTGGACACCGAGCCGCGCGCCCTCGTCTACGTCTACGTCCCCGAGCTGGATGTGGCCGCACACGCGCACGGCTGGGAGTCCGAACGGTGGTTGGCCGCGCTGGAGAACCTCGACGGCGCGGCCGCCCGCTTCGCAGCCGCACTGAAAGCCGATGAGGGTCTCCTGGTCACGGCCGACCACGGAATCATCGACGTGCCGATGACCAGACACGTGCTCTTCGACACGGTCCCCGAACTCATCGGCGGCGTCCGCCACATCGGCGGGGATCCCCGGTGCCTGCACCTCTACCTCGAACCCGAACTCGGTTCCGACTCAGGCGCGGCCCTCGCCGATACGTGGCGCGGTATTGAAGGCCACCGCGCCTGGGTCTTCAGCCGCGCGGAAGCAGTCGAGTCCGGGCTGTTCGGCGGTGTTGCACCCGAGGTCCTGCCTCGCATCGGCGACGTGATCGTGGCCGCACGCAAGCTCATCGCCTACTACGACTCCCGCGAGCCGAATCAGTCCGCACGTTCGATGGTCGGTCAGCACGGATCGCTGACGGACGAGGAACTCCGCGTGCCCTTGATCAGGTCGGGGACCTTCTCCGCCTGAGCGCGTGAGAAGTTCCGGCGTCAGGCGGGGTAGCGGCCGCGCTTGACCTGTGGTTTCGGCAGGCGAAGCACACGCAGTTGCAGTGCACGCATCGCTGCGTACCAGCGCACACGCTCGGCTTTCTCAGCGCCGAACTTGGCATTGAGCTTGCGCGTGACGATAAAGCCCAGGATGACGGAGTCGACAACGGCGACGATGACGAAGGCCCACAGGCCCAGGATTCCGTACGTCTGCACGGCCGCGTCGGGGAATACGCTGAGCAGGATGACCAGAAACATCACCGGAATCATGAATTCGCCCACGTTGAAGCGGGCGTCGACAAAGTCGCGCACGAAGCGCTTCTGCACACCGCGGTCGCGCACGGGGAGGAACTTCTCATCTCCGGCAGCCATACCCACCCGGGCACGCTCGCGAGCCTCGGCGGCCTTGCCTCTGGCCTGCTTGGCCGCGAGCTTGCGGTCATCTGGAACAAGCGGGCGCCGATTCAGAGCCTCTTGCTGCTTGCGGCTGGGCGTCGCCTGCCCTTTGCCGACAGGGTGGGTGGCCGCGAGGCGAGACCTGGTCTCGTCCGGGGTCTCCATGGATGGTTGTGCGTCTGGGTTCACAGGCTTAGCCACATCAGTTCCTTGCAATTGGTTGCCTTAAGATTACCTGATGAGTGATATTCAAGAAACAGCGCCCCCGGCAATCTCACCGGCCGCCCCGGCTCTTCGTGCGGCAGTCGAACGCGGCCTTCCCACGACCATTGCCGACCTGTGCTCCCTGGTGCGGATTCCCTCCGTCTCCTGGGATGCCTTCGACGCACTTCAGGTGGCCACCAGCGCGGATGCCGTCGCGGTCCTGGTCCGCGACCTCGGGGTGTTCGAATCGGTCGAGATCAAGCGAGCCGGGATCCCGGGCGGTGCCGAACTCGGCCATCCGGCCGTTTTGGCCACGCGCGCGGCACGCAACGGGCGCCCGACGGTTCTGCTCTATGCGCACCACGATGTGCAACCCCCCGGCCAGGATGCGGACTGGGACTCCAACCCGTTCGAACCGACCGTGCGTGGCGACCGCCTCTACGGACGCGGTGCGGCGGACGACAAGGCGGGAGTCATGGCCCACATCGCGTCGATCCGAGCTCTCGTGGAAGCAGAAGGACCCGATTTCGACCTCGGCCTGGCGCTCTTCATCGAAGGCGAGGAAGAGTTCGGCAGCCGGTCCTTCACCACCTTCCTGGAGGAGAACCGGGAGTCCCTGCGCGCGGACGCCATCGTCGTCGCAGATTCGAACAACTGGGACATCAACACCCCCGCACTGACCACGGCGCTGCGCGGCAATGTCACGTTCCGACTGACCGTACGCACCCTTGACCACGCGTCGCACTCGGGCATGTTCGGGGGAGCGGTTCCCGACGCAATGATGGCCGTCGTTCGTCTGCTCGACAGCCTGTACGCCGACGACGGCGCCGTCGCGGTCCGCGGGCTGACGAGCATCGATGTTCCGACTCCGGACTACTCGGTGGAGCAGCTCCGCCTGGAAACCGGGCTCACCGACGGCGTCGGCCCGATCGGTCACGGCTCGGTGCTCAGCCGGATCTGGTCCCAGCCGGCCATCACAATCACCGGGATCGACGCGCCGTCCGTGGCCAACGCGTCGAACACGCTCACCCCGGCCGTCACCGTTCGCTTAAGCACCCGGATCGCTCCCGGTCAGTCGGCGGACGAAGCGTTCCGTGCGCTCGAGGCGCATCTGCACGCCAAGGCTCCATTCGGCGCCCGAATCGACATCGATGACGTCGACACGGGGGAGGCCTTCCTGGTCGACACGGGCGGCTGGGCCGTCGCTGAGACGCGGAGCGCCATGGCCGAAGCCTGGGGCGAAAGCCCGGTGGACATCGGCGTCGGCGGGTCCATCCCCTTCATCGCCGACCTGGTGCGGGTGTTTCCGGATGCTCAGATCTTGGTCACCGGGGTCGAGGACCCGGATTCCAGGGCGCACAGCCCCAACGAATCTCTGCATCTCGGAGTGTTTAAGCGGGCCATCCTCAGTGAGGCCTTCCTACTCGGCCGTCTGAATCAGCGCACCGGGAGCTGACCCGACCGAGAGCGCAGAAATCCGGGAATGCAGAGGGTGTATTCCCGGTTGTGGTCGGTACAATCATGGCCACCACCGGACATCCAGCCGCCGCGAAAAACCGTGTGAAAACGACTCGAACACTGAGGAGCACCATGACCGACACAGTCGTCGCCAGCACAGCCGCCCATGGCGTTGGCCTGAGCGCCACCGCCGCTGACAAGGTACGCACCCTGCTCGCCCAGGAAGGCCGCGAGGACCTTCGCCTGCGCGTTGCCGTTCAACCCGGCGGCTGCTCCGGCCTCATCTACCAGCTCTACTTCGACGAGAGGCTACTCGACGGTGACGCTCTCGTCGACTTCGATGGGGTAGAGATCGTCGTTGACAAAATGAGTGTCCCCTACCTGGACGGGGCATCCATCGACTTCGAGGACACCATTCAAAAGCAGGGGTTCACGATCGACAATCCGAACGCCGGCGGAAGCTGCGCATGTGGAGATTCCTTCAGCTGACCCACCGGCGCCAGACAAAGCGTGTCGGGCTCGTATCTCCGCAAATACTATGACTGGCGGCGAATTCGTTATCTCGGAGGCCGGTTCTTGCACAACGGAACGTGCCACCCGCAGTAGGCTGGAAGTCTATAGAAGCACTTCCAGTTAAGTGTCGTCGAGTCTCACCGAAAGGTTACTGGTGCGCAAAAACCATCGTCTCCGATGGGCTGCAATTCCGATCGCAGCGTCGTTGGCCCTCGTTCTCGCAGGTTGCTCGCAAGCCCAGCTTCATGGCTACCTCCCCGGCTTCATCGAGGGTGAGCCGGCGGTAACCAACCAGACGGAGCGCATCTCCGGGCTGTGGACCACGTCGTGGATCGTTCTGATGATTGTGGGGCTCATCACCTGGGGGCTCATCATCTGGGCCGTCGTTGTCTACCGCCGCCGCAAGGGTCAGACCGGCCTTCCGGTGCAGCTTCGTTACAACATGCCGATAGAGATTTTCTACACGGTCGTTCCCCTTATTCTCGTGGTCGGCTTCTTCGCCTTCACCGCGCGGGACCAGGCAGAGATCGAGGCTCGTTTCGATGAGCCGGAGGTCAAAATCCAGGTCATCGGCAAGCAGTGGGCTTGGGACTTCAACTACGTCAACGAAGACGTCTACAGTGCCGGCATCCAGGGCCAGCCCGACGTCGACGGCCCCGCCGGTTCGCTGGTTCAGTCCGAGATCCCCACGCTCGTCCTGCCGGTCGGCCAGAAGGTTGAACTGGCGCTCGACGCCCGCGACGTCATCCACTCATTCTGGGTCGTTGACTTCCTGTACAAAAAAGACATGATCCCCGGCAAGACCAACTACATGTCGATCATCCCGGAGCGCATCGGCACCTATGACGGAAAGTGTGCCGAACTGTGCGGCGAGAATCACTCGCTGATGCTCTTCACGGTCGAGGTCGTGTCCGAGGCAGACTACGAGTCGTACATCGACTCCCTGCGTGCTGCAGGCAACGACGGCCAGCTCGGCCTCGATTACGCACGCAACCAAAATCTGCCAGGAACAACAGCACCAACCGAGCAGGAGGGCAACTAGTCCATGACTACTACTACCACTAGGGCACCTTCCGCGCCGGCAGCCCCCACTGCCCCGCGTCGGCCCACCGGTGTCGAGCGCAAGGGCAACGTCATCGTCCGGTGGATCACCTCCACTGACCACAAAGTCATCGGGTACATGTACCTGATCACGTCGTTCGTCTACTTCTGTCTTGCCGGTGTCATGGCGCTGGTTATCCGCGCACAGCTTTTCGCCCCCGGCCTCGAGGTCGTCCAGACGAAGGAGCAGTACAACCAGCTCTTCACAATGCACGGCACGATCATGCTGCTGATGTTCGCTACGCCTCTGTTCTTCGGGTTCGCCAACTCCCTCATGCCGCTGCAGATCGGCGCCCCCGACGTGGCCTTCCCCCGGTTGAACGCCTTTTCCTTCTGGGCCTTCTTCTTCGGCAGTCTCGTCGCCGTCGGTGGATTCCTCACTCCGCAGGGTGCCGCATCCTTCGGCTGGTTCGCCTATCAGCCTCTGGCCAGTACGACGTTCTCCCCAGGCGTCGGTGGCAACCTGTGGATGGTCGGGCTCGGGCTGAGCGGCTTCGGCACCATTCTCGGCGCCGTGAACTTCATCACCACGGTAATCACGATGCGCGCCCCCGGAATGACCATGTTCCGGATGCCGATCTTCACGTGGAACACCATGGTCACGTCGATCCTCATCCTGATGGCCTTCCCCGTTCTCGCCGCAGCCCTTCTGGCCGCCGCGTCCGACCGCATTTTCCTCTCGCACATCTACGATCCGGCCAACGGTGGAGCCATCCTGTGGCAGCACCTGTTCTGGTTCTTCGGTCACCCTGAGGTGTACATCATCGCACTGCCGTTCTTCGGCATCGTTTCGGAAGTCTTCCCGGTCTTCAGCCGCAAGCCGATCTTTGGATACAAGACCCTCATCTACGCGACCATCTCCATCGCGGCGCTGTCCGTGGCGGTCTGGGCGCACCACATGTACGTCACCGGCTCTGTCCTGCTGCCGTTCTTCTCCCTGATGACCATGCTGATCGCCGTTCCGACCGGGGTGAAGATCTTCAACTGGATCGGCACCATGTGGCGTGGCTCGCTGACCTTCGAAACGCCCATGTTGTGGGCCCTCGGCTTCCTGGTCACCTTCACCTTCGGTGGCCTCACCGGCGTCATCCTTGCCTCGCCGCCGCTCGACTTCCACGTCTCGGACACCTATTTCGTCGTCGCGCACTTCCACTACGTCATCTTTGGAACCGTGGTATTCGCGATGTTCAGCGGGTTCTACTTCTGGTGGCCGAAGTGGACCGGCAAGATGCTCAATGAGAGCCTCGGCAAGTGGCACTTCTGGTTCCTCTTCATCGGTTTCCACACCACCTTCCTGGTGCAGCACTGGCTGGGCGTCGTCGGCATGCCGCGTCGGTACGCGTCGTACCTGCCCGAAGACGGCTTCACCTGGATGAACCAGTTGTCCACGGTCGGTTCGGTCATTCTCGCGATCTCGATGATCCCGTTCTTCCTGAACGTCTATATCACCGCCCGTAAGGCACCGCAGGTCACCGTGAACGACCCGTGGGGCCACGGCGGCTCGCTCGAGTGGGCTACCTCCTGCCCGCCGCCGCGCCACAACTTCACCTCCATCCCGCGCATCCGGTCCGAGCGCCCCGCGTTTGACCTGAACCACCCGGAGGCGCCCATGACAGTCGGAATCGGGCCGGCGAAGGACGCCCCGGATGCCCCCACGTACGACGTAGCGTCGAAAAGGACGAAGTAAATGAGAGCCAACGTCAATCTCCTTTGGGTTCTGAGCGGGTTCTTCGTGGTGGTCACGACGGCCTATGTGGTCTGGGGTCTTCTTGACCCTAACCAGAACAAGATCGAGTGGGCGGGGACGTTCACACTCGGCCTGTGCGCGATCTTCTTCAGCTTCGTCGCGTTCTACCTGAGCCGGGTGCACAGTGCTCAGGGTGGCGAGCTTCCTGAAGATCGTCTTGACGCGAATATCGACGACGGCGACCCTGAGGTTGGTTTCTACAGCCCGTGGAGCTGGTGGCCCATCCTCTTGGCTGCCAGTGCTGCTCTGCTCTTCATGGGGCTGGCTGTCGGCGTGTGGATCTCGATCATCGCGTTGGGCATCGGGGTCATCTGCCTCGTCGGCTGGGTATACGAGTACTATCGGGGCAATTTCGCTCGCTGATCCGAACCGAATACGTGCTTCCGGCACAAGCGGCGGCGTCCAGAACCCAGGTTCTGGGCGCCGCCTGTGTTCATGCCCGGCACATCGCTTCGGAGTGACACGTTCGGGCAATTTCCCAGGTCCACGCAGCCTGATCCACAGTTCCCGCCCGCACGGCCTCGAACGAATGCGACGGAGATTCTCCGGTATACGCGTCTTTCCGGCCCGTCGGGGTGCGATTCTGCCAGAATCTCCGTCGAATTCGCTCAGGTCGTGGGACGCTACGCGTGGCTGCCGGGCTTCAGATCGTGATGCGACGGTAGCCGAGTAACTCGAAGGACGCCGTGACGGTCTGCACGCCGCTGAGATGGACCGTCAGCGCGTCGAAATCCGTGTGGTGAGCTGACGGACCCATCCCGATCAGAGCGGATACCTGGGCCGGGTTGAGGCGCAGCGAAGACGACAACTCGTCCCGTGTTTCCAGTTCGAAAGCGGGGGACAGCGCCTCGGACAGGTGCTCGACTTTGTTCGCGGGCACGTCCAACGCCAGACCGGACGCCCTGAGCTCCTGCAGGTGGGACGCGTGCGGCACGACGACGACGAGCAGACCGTCTTCGCGCAGGACCCGGTGAAATTCAGACGGGTTCCGGGGAGCGAATACGTTAAGGAGTACATCTGCTGATCCGTCCCGCACCGGCAGCGGGGACCAGACATCCGCCACGAGCCCGTCGATGTTGTCCCGGCCGCTCACTGTGCGCCCGACCGCCACGGGGGAAAGGTCTATTCCCAGGGCGCGCGCATCTGGACAGAGCGCGAAAACCCCCTGCAAGTAGTATCCGGTTCCACAGCCGATGTCCATGACCCGGGAGGGGTTCTCAGCCGCCACCCGCTCAGCAAGGCGGCTGCGCAGCGGCTCGTACCAGCCGGTCTCGAGGAAAAGTGCTCTCGCGTCGACCATCGCGACGCTATCGCCGATCAGCCGGCGCGAACCGCCTGCCAGTGACACGTATCCGCGCTTGTTCACGTCGAAAGAGTGACCGGCCCCGCAGCGCAGCGTCAGCGGCTCGGCGGGGGAAAGCGGAAGAAAACAGTTCGGGCACCGAAGCCACTCCGACAGGGTCTGGAGGGACATCGATGCCCGTTCTGTGTTCGCGGCCGGAGCCTAGTGGTGGTGGTCGTGCGTCCGTACGAGTTCAGTGGTCGATACCGGTTCGATCCGGTCCTCGAAGAACCAGCGGGACAGTCCGGCACGAGCCTTTTGGCCCACCGTGATTTTGCCCTTGGCGTTCGGGCGGATCATGAGCGGCTTGTAGTCGTTGTAGCTGACCAGCTTCCAGCGCTCGTATTCATCAACGGGCTGGTGAACCTCGATGTACTCGCCACCGGGTAGACGCACGATACGCCCGGACTCGTAACCGTGCAGAACGATCTCACGGTCCTTCTTCTGCAAAGCCAGGCAGATACGTTTCGTCACGAAGAAGGCGATGAAGGGCCCCACAATCACCAGGAACTGCATGGTGTGGATTACGCCTTCCATCGTCACCTTGAAGTGCGTTGCGATGATGTCCGAGGAGGCCGTGGCCCACAGCGCCGCGTAGAACGTGACTCCGGCGGCACCGATCGCGGTGCGTGTCGGGGCGTTCCGGGGACGGTCGAGGATGTGGTGCTCACGCTTGTCTCCGGTGACCCACCCCTCGATGAACGGGTAGATAAGCACGACCAGGATGAACAGGCCCAGCGAAACCAACGGGATCAGGATGTTGAAGGACCAGGTGCGATCCAGCCAGACCATCTCGAGTCCCGGCGGGATCAGGCGCAGGGCGCCGTCAGCGAAACCGATGTACCAGTCCGGCTGTGTTCCGGCCGAAACGGGGGAGGGATCGTAGGGACCGTAGTTCCAGATGGGGTTAATCGTAAACAGCGACGCCATCAGCATCACGATGCCGAAGACGATGAAGAAGAAGCCACCGGCCTTGGCCGCGTACACGGGAAGAACCGGGTAGCCGACTACATTCTGGTTGGTGCGTCCGGCACCGGGGTACTGCGTGTGCTTGTGTACGACGACGAAGAGCAGGTGCATCGCGATCAAAGCCACGATAATGGCCGGCAGCAGCAGAATGTGGAGGGAGTACAAGCGTCCAACGATCGCCTCGCCCGGGAACTCTCCGCCAAAGAGGAGGAACGAAATCCAGGTTCCGACCAGCGGGATGCCCTTGACCATTCCGTCGATGATACGCAAGCCGTTTCCGGAGAGCAGGTCGTCGGGGAGGGAGTACCCGGTGAATCCTTCGGCCATGGCCAGGATGAACAGAACAAACCCGATGACCCAGTTGAGCTCGCGCGGCTTGCGGAACGCACCGGTGAAGTAGATGCGGAGCATGTGCAAGCCGATTGCAGCCACGAAGAGCAGTGCTGCCCAGTGGTGGACCTGGCGCATGAGGAGCCCGCCACGAATATCAAAGGAGATGTCCAGGGAGGATGCCATCGCGGCAGACATCTCCACACCCTTGAGTGGCATGTACGAACCGTCGTACTCCACCGGCGTCATCGAAGCGCTGAAGAAGAACGTGAGGAACGAACCGGACAGCAGGATGATGACGAAGCTGTAGAGGGCAACCTCACCGAGCAGGAAAGACCAGTGGTCGGGGAAGATCTTGCGACCCAGTTCCTTAACCGCGGTCGAAATGCTGGTGCGTTCGTCGATGTAGTTCGCGGCGGCCCCGGTGAGGCCACCGGACTTCTTTGTTTCGACCAAGTCAGTAGTCGTAGTTGTAGTGCTCAATTCCGCTCCCAGAAACTCGGTCCGACGGGTTCAGTGAAATCGCTTTGTGCAATGAGATATCCCTCGGAGTCTACCGTGATGGGCAGCTGCGGCAACGGGCGCTTGGCCGGTCCGAAGATGACTTCGCACTGGTTCGTCACATCGAACTGCGACTGGTGACAGGGGCACAGGAGCGTGTGGGTCTGCTGTTCATAAAGCGCGACCGGGCATCCGACGTGCGTGCAGATCTTTGAGTAGGCGACAATGCCGTCGTACGACCAGTCCTTCTTGTCGGCGGTCTCATTGATGTCTTCCGGCTTCAGCCTCATCAGAAGAACTGCGGCCTTGGCCTTCTCTTCGAGTTTGCCGTGGCCGAGGTCCTGCAATCCTTCGGGAATCACGTGGAAGGCCGAGCCGAGGGTGACGTCGGAGGCCTTGATCGGTGTGCCCGTGGGGTCGATCGCGAGCCTGGTGCCCTTCTTCCACATGGTGTGTTCGAGAGCTGCAGCCGGATTGGTGTCCTGCGGGCCCAAGCCGCGGAACAGCACGACGGCCGGCAGCGGAAAGGCGATCAAGGCACCGATGAGGCTGTTTCGGATGAGCGAACGGCGACCGATGCCCGATTCAACATTGGCCTCGTGAAAGATCTCGACCGCGCGTTCGCGGGTCTCGTCCGACCCCCGCACCGGGTGGCGCTCGTCGACGCCTTCGTGGTCGAACATGAGCGCCTTGCCCCAGTGCACGGCGCCGATGCCGATTGCCAGCAGGGCGAGAGTGAGGCCGAGACCAATGAAGAGGTTGTTCAGACGAACCGAATCCGGTTCCTCAGGGATGATCGGGAAGACCATATACGCCACGATCGCGAACACACTGCCCACGATCGACAGGTAAAAGAGCGTGTAGACGGTTCGCTCGGCGCGACGCTCCGCGCTGGGGTTGAGGTCGGTGACGCGCGGTCGGTGCGGGGGGAGACCCGGATTGGCCACGGCATCCCGTACGACGACGGCGGTGCCTGCGGGAGCCCCCTCATGCCCGACGCTCGACGAGTCAGCAGCGGTCAAGTCCTTCCCGCTGTTATCGTCCTTGGCCATTGTTCTCCTTCATCGGAATTCTCATAAAACAGTTTGTGTCAGACCTGGTCGGTGATCAGTTCGACTTGGCGGTGATCCACACCGTCAGGGCAACGATCGACCCAAGACCGAAGATCCAGAGGAAAAGACCTTCCGAGACCGGTCCGAGGGCACCCAGAGCGAATCCACCGGGGGACGGGTTGTTGTCCAGGTACTTGAGGTACGTAATGATGTCCCGCTTGCTCTCCGGGGAAATGTTCATGTCGTTGAACACGGGCATGTTCTGCGGGCCGGTGACCATGGCCTCGTAGATGTGCTTCTCCGTAACCCCGGCCAGGGCAGGCGCATACTTGCCCTGAGTGAGGGCACCACCGGCGCCGGCGACGTTGTGGCACATTGCGCAGTTGATGCGGAACAACTCGGCGCCCTTGGCGGCATCGCCCTCGGCGTCGAGGAGAGACGGATCCGGAAGTGCCGGACCCGGCGCAAGGGACGCCACGTAAGCGGCGAGCGACACGATCTGCTCGTCTGTGAACTGGACCGCCTTCTTCTCAGCCTGCGGTCCGTTCAACTGCATCGGCATGCGTCCGGTGCCCACCTGGAAGTCGACCGATGCAGCGCCGACGCCGATCAGGCTGGGGCCAGCATTGGTGCCCGCTGCTTCCAATCCGTGACAGGTGGCGCAGTTGGCCGCAAAGAGTTTCTGCCCTTCGCCGACGGTTTGCTGCGACGCAGCGTTCGTCTCCGCACTGGCCGTGCTCGTGCTGAAAGCCGCGTATGCGCCTCCGGTGAAGAGGAGTCCGATCGCGATGAGGGCGACGCTGGCAAGCGGGCTGCGACGGCCGGCTTTGCGACCGTCGGACTGCTTCGGTGTGCTAAACGTGGTCATACGTGGTGTCCACTCCGACTTTCTATTTAAGAACGTAAATGACGAGGAACAGCCCGATCCAGACAACGTCGACGAAGTGCCAGTAGTACGACACGACGATGGCGCTCGTTGCTTCCTTGTGACCGAAGTTCTTGACCGCGAAGGCGCGCCCGATGACGAGCAGGAACGCGATCAGGCCGGCAGTCACGTGAATACCGTGGAAACCGGTGGTGAGGTAGAACGCGGATCCGTACGCGTTGCTGGTAAGCGAGACGCCCTCGGAAACGAGAGTCGCGTACTCGAAGACCTGACCGGACACGAATATGGCGCCGAGGGCGTAGGTGAGGAAGAACCACTCGACCATGCCCCACTGGCTCGGTTTCCATCCGGTCGAACGTGATTGCAGGCGTTCTGCCGCAAAAACTCCGAACTGGCAGGTCACCGAAGAGGACACGAGGATCAGTGTGTTCACAAGGGCGAATCCGAAGCCGTGCTTCTCCGTCTCGAATAACCACAAGTCAGGCGACGTCGACCGCAGCGTGAAGTAGATGGCGAAGAGCCCGGCGAAGAACATGACTTCGCTGCCCAACCAGACGATAGTGCCAACAGCCACGCTGTTGGGCCGGTTAACAACGGGCGCATTGACCGCGTAAGTAATTGATGGACTCGTCACTCTTCTATTATGGCCGATTTGCGTATCGGTTATTGTCATCGGGGCGGACCTGTCGCTCAATTACCGGAATGACTACCTGATTGGAACAAACGCGCCCCGGGAAGCGAATTCGGGACGGATCGTCGATCTCGCTAAAATCGATCCATGCTTGAAATTCAGTCCTGGCCAAACGTCCTCAGTGCTCTGCTTTCGGGGAAGGACCTCAGCGTCTCCGATGCCGCGTGGAGCATGGAGCAGGTCATGCTGGGGGAGGCAACTCCGGCGCAGCTGGCCGGCTTCCTCGTAGCCCTGCGCGCCAAGGGCGAAACCGTGGACGAAATCGTCGGGTTTCGGGATGCGATCCTCGACCATGCCGTACCGCTGGCGGTGAACCCGATGGCCCTGGACATCGTCGGCACTGGTGGGGATCGGTTCGGCACCGTCAACATCTCGACGATGGCCTCCATCGTCTGCGCCGGGGTCGGCGTTCCCGTGATCAAACACGGCAACCGGGCCTCAAGCTCGGCGTCCGGTTCGTCGGACGTGCTTGCTGCCCTCGGCATTGACCTGTCACTGTCTGCCGACAAGGTTGCTGCCATTCTGGATACGGCCGGGATCACCTTCGCCTTCGCTGCCGCTTTCCACCCGGGGTTCCGTCACGCAGCGCTTGCGCGCAAGGAGCTCGGCATCCCCACGGTGTTCAACTACCTCGGCCCGTTGTGCAATCCGGCCCGTCCCGAGGCGTCAGCAGTGGGAGTCGCAAACCTGGACCGAGTTCCGCTCATCGTGGGTGTATTCCAGACACGCGGGGCGACGGCCCTGGTCTTCCGCGGTGACGACGGTCTCGATGAGCTGACCACGACCGGCCACAGCCATGTCTGGGAGGTGTCGCGGGGCCTGGTGACGGAGCACGACATCGATCCGCGTGACCTAGGAATCCGACGGGCCTCGATCAATGAGCTCGTTGGCGGGGACGCTGAGCACAATGCGGCCGTCGTTCATTCAGTGCTGGCCGGTGAGGTCGGTGCGGTGCGTGACATCGTCCTGCTGAACGCGGCCGCCGGCCTGGTCGCGTTTGACCTTGCAAACGATCCCGCGCAGTCTCAAGTCAATATTATCGAGCGCTTTCGCACTAAAATGGTGGTGGCCGCGGAGGCAGTCGACTCCGGTGCGGCCACGGCCAAGCTCGCTGAGTGGGTCGCGGCCAGTCGGGTGTGACCCGGCTGGCCCAGACAAAACGAGACGAGCTTGACGACGTCTTTGTCAACCCAGCCGAACGTCTTGGTAACGGCCTTTTTCCAGTTGCGCATCTGTCGGTTCGGCTCTTCTTCGCCCATTTGCGGGGTCCACCGGCTGTCCTCCCGCCAGTTGGCCCGCAGTTCGTCAAGGTCACCCCAGAACCCGACCGCCAGTCCGGCGGCGTACGCGGCGCCCAGAGCCGTGGTTTCGGCCACGACCGGTCGCACCGCTGGCACGCCGATGATGTCGGCCTGGAACTGCATCAGCGTGTTGTTGCCGATCATGCCCCCGTCAACCTTCAGCTCGGTAAATGGAACACCCGAGTCGGCGTTAACCGCGTCCAGGACCTTCCGGGTCTGAAACGCGGTCGCTTCGAGGGCGGCGCGGTCGATGTGGCCCTTGTCCACGAATCGGGCCAGGCCGACGAGGGCACCACGGGCGTCCGAGCGCCAGTTCGGCGCGAAGAGTCCGGAGAAGGCGGGCACGAAGTAGGCGCCGCCACTGTCATCGACCGTTTTGGCAAGCGTCTCGATTTCCTCGGGGGTACTGATCATTCCCAGATTGTCTCGCAGCCACTGCACGAGGGAGCCGGTGACCGCGATGGAGCCGTCCAGCGCATAGTGGGGTTCGGCGTCGCCGAGCTTGTAGCCGAGCGTGGTGAGTAAACCGTTCTTGGAGTGGATGATATCGGTGCCTGTGTTGAAGATCAGGAAGGCACCGGTGCCGTTGGTATTCTTCGCCTCACCTTGGTCGAAGGCCGGCAGTGGCCGCTCGCGATGCCGTAGACCTCGGACGACGAACGAATCTCGGGCAGCATCGACTTGGGTTCCCCGAAGGCGGCGAGGATGTCGTCGTCCCATTGCAGAATCTCGAGATCCATGAACACGGTGCGGCTGGCGTTGGTCACGTCCGTGGCGTGCACGCCGCCTTCGAGACCGCCGGTCAGGTTCCACAGCACCCAGGAGTCCGTCGTGCCGAACATCAGATCGCCGGCTTCGGCCTTGCGCGCGCGTCATTCACCTCCTCGAGAATCCAGACGATCTTCGTTCCGGAGAAGTACGTCGCCAGAGGGAGCCCCACCTGGGCCTTGAACCGTTCGACTCCGCCGTCGGCGACGAGACGGTCCACCATGGGCTGGGTGCGGGTATCTCACCAGACAATCGCGTTGTGGACGGGCAGCCCGGTGCGGCGGTCCGAGACCACTGCGGTCTCATGCTGGTTGGTGATTCCCACAGCCTCGATGTCATGCCGAGTCAGGTTCAACTTGGACAAAGCCTGGCCGATCACTTCACGGGTGTTGTCCCAAATTTCCATCGGGTCGTGCTCGACCCAGCCGGCCCGAGGGAAGATCTGCTCGTGCTCGTGCTCGTGCTCGTGCTGACCGATCGCGATCACCGAGCCTGCGTTGTCGAAGATGATCGCTCGGGAACTCGTGGTTCCCTGGTCGATTGCGATTACGTACTCGGCCTTGGAATACCTCCTTGGATTGCGAGAATCAGTGCTTGACGCGGCGCACGCCGCTGCGTGAAGCCACACAGCGCGGGCCGATTCAATGACTGAACCGGCCCGCGGGAAGGATTACGTGAGGACGGGCAATAGGAACAGGGAAGCCCATCCGGCGAGCATGCCGCCAATGACCGGACCCACGACAGGAACCCAGGAATAGGCCCAATCAGACGTTCCCTTGCCCTTGATCGGCAGGACGAAGTGCGCGATGCGGGGCCCCAGGTCACGAGCCGGGTTGATGGCGTATCCGGTCGGCCCACCGAGCGAGGTGCCGATGACGATAACTAGCAGCGCGACGGGCAGTGCGCCGAGCGCGGCCAGTCCGCCACTCTCGCCCTGGCGCCCGCCACCGAACGCCAGAACGACGAAGACAAGCACGAATGTGCCGATGATCTCGGTTGTCAGGTTCCATCCGTAGGAGCGGATGGCCGGACCGGTCGAGAAGACGCCGAGTTTGTTGGCGGAGTTGGGCTCAGCGTCGAAGTGCTGTTTGTAGGCCAGCCAGCAAAAGACGGCTCCGATGAAGGCGCCGAGGAGCTGACCCGCGATGTAGGTGAGGACAGACAGGAAGTTCACGGGAACGCCCGAACCGAACTCCGTTGCACCCGATGTCACCAGGCCGAGGGTGACTGCCGGGTTAAGGTGTGCACCAGAATTGTAGGCGACGATGACACCGGCGAAGACCGCGAAACCCCACCCGATGGTGACCATGAGGAATCCGCCGCCGAGGCCCTTGTTCTTGGCCAGCGCGACGTTGGCGACCACACCGGTTCCGAGGAGGACGAGTATCCCCGTGCCCAGCACTTCCGATAAGAATACGACTCCAATATTGTCCACGTTGACCTTTCTTGGTGAGGCTGAAGATGCCGGAGCGACCCAGAGCGGTGAGCGATCGGCGTTACCATAGCGCGGCGATTAACGCAGCGGAATGGGCCGGTGGACGCATAATTCACCGCCCCTTACCGGCAGCGAGGGCAGCGCGTAGGTTGAGCCTAAAGTGCATAGCGCTCCACAACAGCCCGTCGACGGGCCGTCCAACCACCTCGATCGAAGGAAGAGACATGAAGAAACTCGTCAATGATCCTAAGAATGTCGTCGCTGAGGCCGTGGCCGGGTTCGGCGCGGCCCACGCCGATATCGTCCGGATTTCGACGGAACCGATCTACATCGTGCGCACGGAAGCTCCCGTTGCCGGGAAAGTGGGTCTGGTCAGCGGAGGAGGAAGCGGACACGAGCCACTTCACGGTGGGTTCGTCGGGTTCGGGATGCTGGACGCAGCCGTACCCGGGGCCGTTTTCACCTCACCGACACCCGACCCGATCCTCGCCGCGACGAAGGCGGTCGATGGGGGAGCGGGGGTGCTCCACATCGTCAAGAACTACACCGGGGACGTCTTGAATTTCGAGACCGCCGCCGACCTCGCCGCCGCGGACGGAATCGAGGTCCGCTCGGTGATCGTCAACGACGACGTCGCCGTGAAGGACTCGCTGTACACGGCCGGGCGACGTGGCGTGGCCGGGACGGTCCTGGTCGAGAAGATCGCTGGAGCGTCGGCTGAGCGCGGAGACGCCCTGGAGACCGTCGCCGCGATCGCAGAGAGGGTCATCTCCGGTGTGCGTTCGATGGGTGTGGCGCTGACGCCGTGCGTTGTTCCCCACGCCGGGGAAGGCAGCTTCACGCTCGCCGACGATGAGATCGAGATCGGGATCGGCATCCACGGCGAGCCGGGGCGCGCGCGGATCAAGCTGGAGCCGGCCGACGCCATCGTCGACCGGCTCCTCGGCCCTATCCTTGAGGACATCCCGTTCGTAGCCGGGGACGAGGTGCTGCTCTTCGTCAACGGAATGGGCGGCACACCGCAAATCGAGCTGTACATCGTGTTTCGACGGGCCGCCGAGGTGTTGGCCGAACAGGGGATCGAAGTATCCAGGACACTCGTCGGGAACTTTACGACGTCTCTCGAGATGCAGGGAACATCCATCACCGTGCTGAAACTCGATGACGAACTGACTGCCCTGTGGGATGCGCCGGTCCAGACGGCAGCGCTACGGTGGGGACGATAGGCCGGTAGAAGGAGATCCAATGAAGCTAGACGGCACGTGGGCGAAAGCCTGGATCAGGACCAGCGCGGCGGTAATGAATGAGCACCGTGTGGAATTGATTGATCTGGACCGTGAAATCGGCGATGGTGATCATGGCGAAAACATGGACCGCGGTTTCCAGGCGGTGCTGTTGAAACTCGATGACCTTTCGTCCGAGGCGAACCCCGGGGACGTCTTCAAACTCGTCGCAACCACGTTGATCTCAACCGTGGGCGGTGCGGCGGGTCCACTGTATGGAACAGCGTTCCTCAAGGCGGCCGTGGCCATCACCGGCTCGGCTGATCTTGACGGGGCCGCTCTAGTCGCATTCCTGGCGGCCGCGCGAGACGGCATCGTCCTGCGCGGCAAGGCGGAACCCGGAGACAAGACCATGGTCGATGCCTGGACTCCGGCGGTCGACGCCGCCGAAGCAGCCCGTGCCGACGGTGCGAACGACCTGGCGATTTTGATGGCGGCGGCAGCTGCCGCCGAGGCAGGGGCAGAGGCGACGGAACCCTGGGTTGCGCGCAAGGGACGGGCTAGCTACCTCGGCGAACGGGCCATCGGTCACCGCGACCCGGGAGCGCAGTCTTCGGCCCTGCTGTTGCGAGCAGCTGCCGACACCGCAGCGACCGCCTGAAATGACCGCCACAGAGGGGCTTGTCGGCCTCGTTTTCATCTCCCACAGCTCGAAGATCGCCGACGGTCTCCTCGATCTGGCAACCCAGATGGCACCCCAAACGAGGATGGTCCCGGCCGGTGGGACAGACGACGGGGGTATCGGCACGAGCTTCACGAAGGTGGTCAGCGGCATTGCACAGGCTGACGCCGGCGCCGGCGTCGTGCTCCTCTGCGACCTGGGCTCCGCGATCCTGACGGCCGAAACCGCGTTGGATTTCCTCGGAGACGCGGCGCGTGCCCGAGTACGAATCGTGGATGCGCCTCTGGTCGAGGGGGGTGTGGCTGCGGCCGTCGCCGCCGAGATTGGGGGAGACATCGAGTCTGTCGTGCGGGCCGCGCAATCCGCAGCCGGGGCCGTCTCCGCAGCTGGGGCGGAACCAGCGCTGCCGCCGGTGGTCACGCGAACCGTTACCCTGGTGAACAAGGATGGTCTGCATGCCCGACCGGCTGCTGACTTCGTGAAGCTCGCCAATACGTTCGAGGCACGAGTCACCGTGAACGGCAGGGATGCATCCAGTCTGCTCGCCGTGATGTCACTCGGACTCATCCGCGGCATGACCGCGAAGATCTCCTCCTCGGATGAGGCCGGAGCGGCAGCCGTTGCCGCTCTGGGAGACCTTCTGGAATCGGGCTTCGGAGAAGAATAGACGCAAAGCACACGCATCTGGTCGATTTTGAAACTCGGCGTAGTCTGAGCACATGGACAAAGACAGGGAACCGCCGGTGAGCAGTCCTACTCGCCACTCCGACCGAGTGGATCCGCGATTCGCGGATACGGACGTGCCGACCGATCTGAAGGAATGCCCGGTCTGTGGGCAGACCATGCGTGCACATTTGATCGAGCGCGGCGCCCATGACACTATCCTTACGTGCCCCGTGCCGCATCCGGGCGCGTGGGACCGGGACGCGTTCCTGCCCGTGAACGAATTCGGGATGGTCCTGCGCCCGCACGAACCGGAGAACACCGACAAGGAAATCGACCGCCCAGAATGAGTCCGGCGGCGGCGGTTCGGCTAACCGTCGCCAAATGTCTGCACAAGGGTCCAAATCCACCGCTGGACACATTCCGGCACATTCCGGCACGATGCGGGACGCTTCGGAAGTGATCCTATGCCTCACCTGATCAGGCGAAAGCATCGTCTAAGTGGAAACTGGACTTATCTGAAAGGGTCCTAATGGTTCCCGTTGCTGAGCCTGGGGGGGTCTGCGCTGTGGTGATTTGAGGTTGATGTAGTCGGCGTGGGGCGCTCCAGCGGCGGCGTGCTGACTGACAGGGGAGTCGTGGCGCCAGTTACGGAACGACGGCTTATGGAAATCGCGGCGGGCCAGAACCAGTAGGTTGTGGCTATGCGTATCAGGGGGTTTCGAGGGGCGAGTGCGGTTCTGGCGGCGGGTTGTTTGGCGGTGGCGATGATCGGCTGTTCTGGGTCGGTACCGGAAGCTGGTGGACCAATTTCTGCGCCGACGATGACCGTAACCATAACTCCAACCCCGACGCCGATCCCTGAAACCGATACATGCGACAACGCTTTCACCGCCGACCTGAATTCGAAAATGGCGACGGACGGACTCACTTTCCGTGCTGACGGCCCCCGCGAAGAACTGGACTCATTGGTCGGAGCTGACGGTCTGCGATGTGAGTGGACGAAACCGCAGACGGACCTGACCGTTCGGTACGCGAACTGGACCCGGGATATGCCGGCTTGGGATGTTCTGAGAGCTCAGCTTCTGGCTGATGGGTATATCGAGACCGGCCCGCGGTCGGTTAGCCGGCCGATACCGGAGTTCGACTCCGCGTACCGCTACCGCGACGGCGTCATCCACTACGCGAGCCCAGCCCGTTTCATCGGGTGGATAACTGCACTGCAGTAGGCGCTCGCGGATGGTGCCCACGAGCAGAACGAACGTGTTGCGCATGGCGGGTTTCGGCCAAAGCGGGAACTGGACTTATCCGAAAGGGTCCTAATCCTTCACGGAACTGAGCCTGGGCGAGGGCCGGAGCTGTGATGATTTGAGGTTGATGTAGTCGGCGTGTGGTGCTCCGGCGGCGGCGGCGTGCTGGTGGATTGTCTCGCTGCTATATCCCAGGGAAATGGCCAAGGCGGTGGGATTGAGCTCTCTGGCGAGGTCGCGCAGGGCGGTGTTTCTGACGCCGTTGAGGTCGATTCCCCAGCTGCGAAGTCGGTTCAGCATGTTTTCTGGATGGGTGTGTTGGCCAGGCAGGTTGCCGGGAAAGAGCCAAGGGCTGTCGGTGTTGACAGTTTGCTGGTTGGGGCGGTTGTGGACGTAGTCCCAGAAGGTTGCCGCGACTTGTGCGGGCAGTAGGGCTGGCACCGATCCCAGACGCAGGTATAGGCCATCGGGTCGCGCTTCGAGGGCGCTGGTTTTCAGGGCTGCGATCTTTCCGACCGGGTGTGCGTAAAGCAGCAGGATAAGTGCGGCGACGCGGTCTGCGGCGGGCATTTCTCCGGTGGTGAGGCAGGCGCGGATGTGGTCGATTCTGGCTGCCTGCGTCAGGATCGGGGTCGATTGTGCTTCACGACGGGGGACCCGGACTTTCGCGATCTCGTGTGATGTGACGAGCGAGGCGATGAAGGTGTTGATGGCATGGCGAGTGGATGGTCCGGAGGCGAGGTAGTCGTCGAGGTGCGATTGACGGATATCGGTGTAGGTGGTGTCGTGCTCGGATAGGAGCCAGGCGAGGAATCGTCCTGACTCGGTGATTTCCTGCTTCGCTGACCGGACGGCGAAGTTCATGTTCGTGCCGGGCAACGACTTCGCCCGGAGTCGTTTCAAGTGATGCCACCGGCCGAAGCGTTCGATCGGTCCTTGGATCTCGCGATGGTCAGCAAGAGACACGATTCTCTTCTCGAGCCAGCGTTCGAACGCCGCCAGTTGGCGGTCCCGGGGCGGCAGCATGCCGTGATGGGTGAGTGTTTCGCGAAGGTGTTCGACGGCGTTGGATGCGGGTAGGGCGTCGAAGGCCTCGTGGCTGATGGCCAGTTCCCTGGTGCCCAGTCGGGTGAGGAGGGCACTGGCGCCGATGCCGCGTTTCCAGGTATAGATGCTCTCGGGTCGCTCGGCATTGGCGAAGACAGCGACGAGGCGTTTGAGCCGGAGGTCCGGGGGAGTGTTGGGTTGGAGGGTTGCGGTGAGGTCGGCGCGGAGGACGCAGCGGATGCAGTTGCCGTTACGAAATCGTTCGGCTTCATCGCCGCAGGTGTCGCAGTGCAGGAGTGTGGTGATGCCGGCGCAGTCACGGCAGGTGTTCGATCCGTCCGCGTCTTTGCCAGGGAGCAGGCGTGTGTCGCCGCAGGTAGCGCAAGGGCCGCGGGTGTGTGTGGCTGTGGTGAAGCAGATCCCGCAAATGGCGCCGTCGGGCCAGTGCACTCGAATCTTCGCGACCAGACCACCGCAGCGGTCGCAGTGCAGGGTGCCTGGGGTTCGGGGGCGTCCGCGGGTGCGGTGCTCAGTCGTCATCGTCGAGGATGCGGGCGCGGACGGGTTTGTATGCGTCGGCGAAGTTGACGATGTTCTCGCCGGAGGCGATTGTTCGTTCTTGGCGTTGGCTCTTGGCGTTCGCTGCGGTGAAGGTGACGAGCTCGTTCGCCTCAACGTTGAAGATGTCGCAGAGAGCGGTCAGGACTTTGAAGGAGATCCGCTCGGGATCCTGGGCGACGAGTCGATAGATCTGCGACCCCGAGAGCGTGATGCCGCGTTCTCGGAGCGGGGCGACGAGTTCTCGGCTGTTCTTCATGCCGTGGCGCGCCATGAGCTCGCGTGCGCGCCAGCGGTACTCGATTTCTCGTTTCATGATTTTTCCTCCCACGGGGTGCTGTTGGTGGTCGCGTTGATCGTGCGCTCGAGGACGCGGTTCAACGCCCGGGTTTGGTAGTCGCTGGAGACTGCCGTGTAAATGGATGTGGTCGACGCATGGAGGTGGCCAACTTGTTGTTGGACGAACGTGTGCTCGAAGCCATAGAACTCGAACAGGTGGGTGACGTAGGACCGGCGAAGGGAATGCATGTCCAGGCCGGCCGGGAAGCCCAGCTCGTTGACGTAGGCGCGGAAGCGTCGCCGTAGATTCGACTTCGGCACGACGAGGCCCTGGCTGGTGGGGAACAGGTCGGTCGGTTGAGCGGCAAGGTGAGGCAGTCCGGTGCGGATCCACCGGTGAACGGCCTCAGGCGACCACTCGAACACGGTGAGAACGGAGCGGCGCTTGGGCGCATACCCTTTCTGGACCTTCCCGTAACGGACGTGGAGGACACCGAAGTCGCCGAACTGGGGCGAGTGCGGGTTGCGGGAGAAATCGACCAGCTGCAGGTGGGTCACCTCGTTGGCGCGAAGTCCCCAGGCGTAGGCGGTCTTGAACGCGATGGCATCGCGGTAGGCGGCGATGGCGCCCTTGCGTCCCGAGTTGATGACACGCTCGACCTCGACGTCGGCGAGATCGAAGAAGTCCTGCAGCTCACGACGCGAAAACAGGCGTTTCGTTGCCCGCTGTTCATTCTGTTGCGTGTGGGTGGCCCGGTTGAAGTCGGTGATGATCTGAGTGACGGGCCGGCCAAAGGAACGTCCGCAGACTTCGCTCCAGTCGTAGGCCGGATCGGTGAGGAAGTCGCAAAACAGTTTGAGGTTGGTTTGATACGCCCGGACGGTGGCCTGGGACAGGTTTGATACCGAGCGCGTGTAAGCGAAGTAGTCCTCGACGTCCGCGAACGTCCATTCCCACGGGAAGTGCCCGGTGAAGTCCGCGAACCGACAGATCGTTCGTTCGCGTCCAGAAATGGTTTCGTGCCGGAAATTGCGGGAGTGCTGTTGGCGGCGCCAGCTGTCGACCATGTCGGTGAAAACGGCATCCGGGCTGGTCGCCTCGGGGCGCAGAGGCAGATGGGTTACTTGGCCCGATGCAACGCTCATAAGCCCCCTCAACCTGTCTGCAAATTATGCTCTTCAAATGCAAAACATGCAAAGGACTCGGCGTGAAACCGCGGAAATACGGGGATCCCGAGAGGATATGCGCCGCGAAATTCCCCACGTTGAGGCGGAGCGCTCAGACCTTGACCAGTGCAGATATAGCGCCCCGCATCTCAGAGAAACAGCGGAAGTTCCTGACGCGGCCAGCGCTCCGGCGGATAAATACCAGGGGAGTCCTATTCTGCAATTCCTGCAATAGATGCATTACGCGCTGACATAATGTGCATTATCGGTCTACCAGTGAAGAGGTCTGGACGTGCTGGCCGGACTCGACTACTTTGTGCGACACGGCACGTTCCCAGAATCCGAGAGGCAGCTGAAATGCCCACTACCGTTACGGCCTTCGATCTGTCGTTGGATTAGAGAGCGCTCAGCACGTCACAAATCACCGGTGTGCGCCTGGCCATCGCTGGCACCGGCCTGCTGGCCCTGGTCGTCGGCGTCCTGATCCTGTCCTGGCCGGACGCCACCGTCGGCTCCCTCAAGATCCTCTTCGGCCTGTACTTTTTGATCAGCGGCATCGTTCACGTAGGCCGAGGATTATTCACACAGGGTGCGTCCGGCAGTAGCCGGGTTGTGAACATCCTGCTCGGCGTGCTGCTGATCGTCGGCGGTATCGTGGCAATCAGAAACCCTTCGGACACCCTGGCAGTGCTCGGGATGCTCATCGGGATCTCCTGGATCGTGGAAGGTGTGGCCGGATTGGTCGAGACGGCTCCGGACTCCAGCAGGTGGTTCGGTGCGGTCTTCGGCGCCATCGCCGTCGTGACCGGCGTCGTGGTGCTCTTCTCCCCCGTCGAGTCGGTCACCATTCTGGTCACGATCGGCGGAGTGTTCCTCGTTCTGTCCGGGATCATCCAAATGGCGCAGGCCTTCATGTTCGGCCGGGGCCGGTCGGCGACACTCGATACGGCGTAGCCGCTCGGCGCGGCCGCTCGGCGCGGCCGCACGGCGCGGCCGCACGGCATTCGCCAGGCCGCACTGCACGTGCTGCCCGCGACGTCAGTTTCGACTGGCGGCTTCGCCGACGTAGTCCGCGATGTCCCCGACGTACCTGGTGTTGTTCTCCGGCACGGCCTCGACGGCCGCCAACGCAACCTCGGCGCCGAATTCGCTGACGTTGTACAGCCGGCCGGCGGCATCCTTACGCGCGGTCATGGTGCCCGGGCTGGCTCGCTCGAGCAGGACGGCGGTGACCGTGCCCTCAATGATGTCGCCGGAGACAACGACGAAACCGATGCCGGCCTCGGCGAACTCGGGGATGAGGGCGCGCAGTGCGTCCTCACCGGCGCGCTTGCTCCGGGCGACCGGCTCGTATTCGGCCATGGTGGTCGTGGTCTCGACGAAGTGGGCTTGGTGGCTGGTGACGAACACCACGCGGGCACCCGGAGCGAGCAAGGGCCGTGCCGCGTGCAGCAGGTTGACCTGGGCGTCCCGGTTCAGCTGCATGGCGTAATCCTCGGCCATGCCGCTTTCCATGCCACCGGAGGCGTTCATGACGAGGATGTCGAGGCCGCCGAACTCCGCACGGATGGTTTCGAACATGGACTCGACGGATGCAGCATCCGTCAGATCTGCGCCGACCGTGATTGCCGTGCCACCTGCGGCGCGGATCGCATCGGCGACCTTGATCGCCCGTGCCTCCTTGTTACGGAAGTTGATCGCGACGCTGGCGCCCGCCTCGGCGAGGAGGCCGACGGTGGCCGCTCCGACACCACGGGACGACCCCGTGACCAGGGCGCGTTTGCCGATGAGAGAGCCGGCGTCGAGGGGATTTTTGGGTGCAGTAGTCACAACGCCCAACCCTACCAACATGAGCGGCGGGACTCAGCCTCGGCCAGTCTCGACTCCGGCCAACGAGCAGGTGATAGCTTCGAGAGGGAAACGTCACGTGAGAGGCTCCAAAATTGATGGCTGACCTGACCGACTACTTGTGGATCGTGTGGCTCGTCTTCATCCTCGTCTGTGTGATCATCGAGCTGCTGTCTCTCGAGTTCACCTTTCTGATGATTGCTGTCGGAAGCCTGGCCGGCCTGGGGGCGAACCTGCTGGGAGCCGTGTGGTGGCTCCAGATCGTCACGGCCGCCGTGGTATCCGTGCTCCTCATCCTGCTCATACGCCCGGTTCTCCTGCGGCTGATGAGGAAGGGTGCCGATCACACACCGAGCAATGTCGCCGCACTGCTCGGCATGACCGCACAAGTACTGTCCACCGTTCGCCCCTCGGGTGGAATGGTCAAACTGGCCAACGGCGAAACCTGGTCAGCCCGCCTCTCCCCCGACACCGACACGCAATCCGCCGAACCCGGTGAGATTGTTCGCGTGACCGCGATCGAAGGCTCCACCGCCGTCGTTCATCCCTCGGAAAGGAACATCACATAGTGCTCTCCACCGGTGAATTCATTGGGCAAATCTTCATTGCCGCCCTCCTCTTGGTACTCGGGGTGTTCGTCGTCGTCGTTCTAGTCCGGGCCATCAAGATCATCCCGCAGGCCAACGCCGGCGTCGTCGAGCGTCTGGGCAAGTATCACAAGACGCTCGAGCCGGGCCTGAACATCCTGGTTCCCTTCATCGACCGGGTGCGACCCTTGCTGGACATGCGCGAACAGGTCGTTTCCTTCCCCCCGCAGCCGGTGATCACGGAGGACAATCTCGTGGTGTCCATTGACACCGTGGTCTATTTTCAGGTCACGGATGCACGTGCCGCCACCTACGAAATCGCGAATTACCTGGGCGCGGTCGAGCAGCTCACGACGACGACCCTGCGCAATGTGGTCGGTGGCCTCAACCTTGAAGAGGCGCTGACCAGCCGCGACAATATCAACGGGCAACTACGGATCGTGCTGGACGAGGCGACCGGCAAGTGGGGTATCCGAGTCGGACGGGTGGAGCTGAAGGCGATCGACCCGCCCCTGTCCATCCAGGATTCGATGGAGAAGCAGATGCGCGCCGAGCGTGACCGCCGCGCGGTCATCCTGACCGCCGAGGGCACGAAGCAGTCGGCGATTCTGACGGCCGAGGGAGCTCGGCAGGCCGCCATCCTGTCGGCGGAGGGTGACGCGAAGGCAGCCGTTCTGCGCGCCCAGGGTGAGGCGGAGGCCATCACCACGGTATTCAGGGCGATCCACGACGGTGACCCGGATCCGAAGCTCCTGGCCTATCAGTACCTTCTGACCCTCCCCAAGCTCGCGGAGGGCAGTGCG
Source organism: Cryobacterium sandaracinum (assembly GCF_004403415.1). NCBI lineage: Bacteria > Bacillati > Actinomycetota > Actinomycetes > Micrococcales > Microbacteriaceae > Cryobacterium > Cryobacterium sandaracinum. Next base: position 103,342 of record NZ_SOGO01000025.1, on the reverse strand, counting down.
AACAAGTTGTGGATCGTGCCCAGCGAACTCACCGCCGCGATGAACGGCATCGGGGCGGCGTTCGGCCATGCCGTCGGCGGCTCGGCCGCCCCCGCGCAGACCGCGCAGACCGCGCAGGCCGGGCCGGCCGGCCGGTCCCCCGCCGTCCCGGAGGCGTAGGCGGCGATGTACCTCGAGGGGGTCGGGCCGCGCGTTTTCGCCCATCGCGGCCTCTCCCTTGATGCACCGGAGAACACCCTGCTGGCGTTCCGGCACGCGCTCGCGGTCGGCGCGACCCACATCGAGACGGATGTCCACGCCACGGACGACGGAATCGCCGTGCTCAGCCACGACGCTGAACACGATGTGGCCGGAACCCGCATTCGCCTCGATCAGCTCACCATGGGTGAGCTGCGCCGGGTCGGACTCGGTCAGGGGCAATCCTTCGCGTCCCTTCGCGAGGGACTTGACGTCTTCCCGGAGGCCCGGTTCAACATCGACGTCAAATCATTGGCCGCCGTCGAGGCCACGGCCGCGGCGGTCCGGGACGCCGGCGCCATCGACCGGGTGCTGATCACCTCTTTCTCCGAGAACCGCCGTCGCCGCACGGCTGCGCTGCTCCCCGGGGTGGCCACATCGGCATCCGCGTCGGTCTTGATGCGCGCCATTTTGGCCGCCGAACTGGGCCTTGCCGCTCCGGTTCGGCACTCCCTGAGGAGCTTTGCCGCCGTGCAGGTGCCGGAGTCGGTTCGTTTCCTTCGCATCCTCACTCCCCGCTTCATTCGCGGCATGCACGCGGCCGCGGTGGAGGTGCATGTCTGGACCATCAACGATGCGGAGTCCATGATCCGGCTCCTGGACCTCGGTGTCGATGGGATCGTCACCGACCGGTGCGACCTGGCCGTGGCGATCATCGCGGCGCGAGCCTGAGAGTTCGCTCCGAGAAGTCACATAACGGAAAGATAACGTCCAGCTTGATGGTTTATACCTAGAAGTTGTATCGCGAGAGGAGACCACACGATGGCGGATCGCAGTTTGCGTGGCATGAGGTTAGGCGCACAAAGCCTTCAGAGCGAAGAGGGCGTAACCTTTTCACCACGAGTTAGTCACACGTATCTGTGTGCGACGTGCGCACGGGAGACGGTCATGATCTTCTCGGCAGAGGCGGAAGCTCCTGACGAATGGGAATGTCGCTTCTGTTCACAGACAGCAACCCGGTTGGTTGACTCCAAACCGGTGATAGTGGACCATTCCGACGAGAAAGTACCGCGTACGCATTGGGACATGCTCCTGGAGCGACGCACCCGCGCCGAGCTCGAGGAACTCCTTGAGGAACGGCTGACGTTCCTGCGGGAGCGTCGCGGACAGCAGAAGATCGGCGCCTGATCGGCCCTTTTTCGCGCCGCCTGAACTGATCAGGATCACACGCTATGCGCCCGATTTCGTCGGGCGCGCAGCGTGTTACGAGAGCACAGTACAAACCCGGCAAGGCCGAGGCCGCACACCAGCCACTCGATTACCCGTCCCGCAGCCATCGCCGGGGTGACCGTGTCGCTCAGGGGAACTGACTGCACCATCGCTCCGGGCAGCCAGGTCGGCAGACTGTCGAGCGTGGCACCATCCGGCGTGATGATGGCGCTGGTGCCCACGGTGGAGATATTCACGACTGTGCGCCCGGCTTCGATGGCTCGGAGTCGCGCGATGGCCAACTGCTGCACGCTCTCGTCGGTGCGGCCGAAGTCGGCGTTGTTCGTCTGGGCAAGGATGATCTCGGCTTTGTCGTCGACCATTTCCTGAACGAGCTGGTCGTCGGCGATATCGAAGCAGATGGCGAGCCCCGCCACGATCCTGTTGATGTCGAAAACGTTGTCCCGGGTGCCGATGGCGTAGTCGCGCGCGACCAGGTCGATCAGCTCGGGAGCAAATGGCCGCCAGAACGCACGGTCCGGCATGTACTCCGCGAAGGGCACCGGATGCACCTTGTCGTAGATGTCGACGGCGCCCTCCCCCTCCTGCCACAGCAGAGAACTGTTGTAGATCTTGTTGTTCCGCTGCGTTATCGCTCCCGCGATGATCGGGACGCCCATCCGGTGGCTGAGGAAGTCCAGGTTCTTGGCGGCATCCGCTGAACGAAGTGGGTCTATGTCGCTGGCGTTCTCCGGCCACACGACGAAGTCGACCTCCTCGTCGATGACGGCCAAGGTCGCCGAAGTGTGGTCCGCCAGGATCTGCCCCGGTGAGTAGCGCGCGAACAGACCGGCATCCGATGCACCCTGGATGGCAGCCAGACGCACCTCCCCCGTCTGTACCGTCGGCCAGGCCGGTACGACCAATACGACCGCGATCGCCCCTGCGGCGATGCCTGAGCGCACGGTGAGTCGCACCGGGGTTTCGCGGAGCAACTGCAGAGCCAGGGCGCAAAGCCAGACCAGGACGAAGCTGAGTCCCGACATGCCGACCCAGGCCACCAGTGAATTGAACGGGCTCTCGGACTGGGAGATGGCCACCCTGCCCCAAGCGAATCCGCCATACGGCCATACCGAGGCGAGTGCTTCCCGCGCCGTCCACAGCCCAGCCACGACCACCGGCACCACGCCGAGGCGGCCCAGGCTGGTCGGCCACACCCGCGGCCCCGTTTCGAGCACGACACCGATCAGCGCCAGGCTGATGCAGAAGAATATGGTTTGCAAGCCGGCCAGTGCCAGCCAGGGCACAGGTCCGAGATAGAGCGTCAGCCAGCTGATGTGGATCAACCAGAACGCTGATCCGGCCACCGACCCGATGAGCAGGCCGGACCAGAAACCACGCCCCAGTAGGGCAAAGAGCATCAGGAAGACTCCGACCAGGGCCAGAATCCACCACGACCGATCGGGAAACCCGGCGTCCAGGATCGCGCCGGCCGCCGCGGCGAGCAGAATAGCGGCCGGCAACGGGAGGGCCAATGGCCGAAGGGTCCCCGAGATCACGTCATCAGCCTAGGCGACTGACGAGTAGGCCACGATCCCACGGCGGATCGCATCCATGGCCTTGCGAGCGGTGCGGCCGACGGGGTCGTCGGCCACGACCGAGAGCTGATCCAGAAGGTCGATGGTCTGCTTCGTCCAGCGCACGAAGTCGCCCGCCGCCATCTCGGCCTCATCCAGGACGTCGATGAGCGAACCGGCTCGCGCCCACTTCCATATCGCCAGGCTGAGTCCCACCGCGAGGGGGTTGCTGCCGGGAAGCTTGTGATCGCGTTCGAGATCATCGAGGCGGCTCCACAACTCCTGGGTCTCGTGCAGGGCCTCGCGGAAGGCGCCCTTGGGCAGGTAGCGTTCGTCGATCAAACCCTCTTCGCGGCGGGGTTCGAAAACGAGAGCGCAGGCCATGGCGGCGAGACCCGCTGGGTCGAGGTCGTTCCACAGGCCCCGGCGCAGCGATTCCGCTACCAGGAGGTCACGGTCCGCGTAGATGCGCCGCAGGATCAGGCCGCTCGGGCTGAGCGTGACCGTGCCGTCGGGGTTCTCGACGAGATAGCCGTAGCCCACGAGAACTTCGGTCACCCGGTCGAAGACGCGTGCGACGGCGCCGGTGCGTGTCGTAATCTGCTGGGTGAGGGTATCCGTGTCTCGCCTCAGCGTCCACCAGCGCTGTGCCCACCGTGCGTGCTGCTCGCGCTCAGGGCAGCTATGGCACGGATGCTCGCGCATGCGCTTACGCAGGCTGCCGAGTTCGCGCTGGCGGCGCTCGCGCGCCGCACGGGCGCCGGTCTCCCCCGCCGCATTTTGGCGCTCGACGTCGGTGAGATTGCGACGGATGGCGGAGTATTCGGTGAAGTCGCCCAGGTGGCAGACCATGGACTGTGCGAACCCGGTCAGTGACTCTTCCTGTTGGCGCACTCTGCGTGCCAGGTCGACGACCGCCCGATCGGCCTGGAACTGGGCAAACGAGGACTCGAGGACCTCACGCGTGCGTTCCCGACCGAACTGGTCGATCAGGTTGACGGCCATGTTGTAGGTCGGCTTAAAGCTGGAATTGAGCGGGTAGGTGCGTCGAGACGCGAGTGACGCCACCGTCTGAGGGTCGAGTCCGGAAGCCCACTGGATCACCGAGTGGCCCTCGATGTCAATGCCGCGCCGCCCGGCCCGACCGGTCAGCTGGGTGTACTCCCCCGGGGTGACCGGCACTCTCGCCTCGCCGTTGAACTTCTCGAGCTTGTCGAGCACCACCGTACGGGCCGGCATGTTGATGCCGAGCGCCAGGGTTTCCGTGGCGAAGACGGCCTTTAGGAGCTTCTTCTGAAACAGCTCCTCGACGACCTCCTTGAACGCCGGAAGCAGCCCGGCGTGGTGGGCGGCGACACCCCGCTCGAGGCCGTCGAGCCACTCGAAGTAGCCGAGCACGCCGAGGTCTTCGTCGAGCAGCGTACGGCAGCGCTCGTCGACGATCTGCCGGATCTCCTCGCGCTCCTGAGCGTCGGTCAAGCGCACGCCGGCCCGCAGTACCTGGCGGACCGCCTGGTCGCAGCCGACTCGGCTGAAGATGAAGAAGATCGCCGGGAGCAGGTGTTTGCCCTCGAGCAGCCGCACGATGTCGGAGCGGTCCATCCGCCCCGGTTCGAAACCGCCACGCGGCTGGGTCCCCCGGCCGCGGTCGCGGTCGCCGCCCCGGCGTCCGTTCGACGAGCGGACGCCGGGTGCGCGCCCGCCCGACTGGGCCAGCCGCACCAGCTCCGGGTTCACCCGGTGGGTCCCGGCCAGGCCGGCTGCGTCAAAGAGGTCGATCATTTTGCTCTTGACCAGCACATGTTGTTCGAGCGGAACCGGCCGCTCTTCGGAGACGATGACATCCGTTTCGCCGCGGACGGCCTGCAGCCAGTCGCCGAATTCTTCGGCGTTTGAGACCGTGGCGCTGAGCGAGACCAGACGTACGTCCTGGGGCAGATGGATGATGACCTCTTCCCAGACGGCACCGCGGAACCGGTCGGCCAGGAAGTGGACCTCGTCCAACACGACGAAGGCAAGGTTTGTGAGGAGGTCCGAATCGGCGTAGAGCATGTTGCGCAGCACTTCGGTCGTCATGACCACGATGCGGGCCTGCGGGTTCACGTTCGTGTCGCCGGTGAGCAGGCCCACGGCATCCGCCCCGTATTCTGCGACGAGTTCCTGAAACTTTTGATTGCTCAGCGCCTTCATCGGGGCGGTGTAGAAGACCTTCTTCCGTGAGCTCTGCATTGCCAGATAGATCGCGAACTCGGCGATCAGGGTTTTGCCGGCACCCGTGGGCGCGGCCACGAGCACGCTGTTACCGTCCTCGAGAGACGCGCAAGCGGCCAGCTGGAAGGGATCCAGTCCGAAGCGGAGCCCGGTGCGGAATGACTCCAGGCGGGGCCGGCCGGCGCGGGCTCTGGAGGCGGCATAGCGTTCCGCGGGCGATTCAAGGTTGGTCATCGGATGCGCTCAGAGCGCCAACTCCTGTTCGAGGGAACGGGCGCGGCGGGCGGCACGTCGATCGTGGAGGAACGCGATTCCATAGGCGGCGAAGTAAAGCACGACCATGGGGATGGCAAGAAGGAACATCGAGATCACGTCGGCAGCGGGGGTGGCGATCGCGGTAAACAGCGTGATCAACAGCACGGCGATCCGCCAGGATTTGATGATCGACTGAGCACTGATCACTCCGGCCAGGTTGAGCAGAACGATGAAGACGGGGAGCACGAAAGCCACACCGATCGCGATCATGAGCTTCAACACGAAGTCGAGGTAACTTTGCGCGACGATGAGAGCGGCGTCTTCCTTGGGTGCGAAACTCGTCATCAGTCCGACGATGTTCGGCAGAACGAACCATCCCGCGGCGCAGCCCGCCAGGAACAGCGGAATGGCGGTGAAGAGGAAGCCGAAGGTGTACTGCTTTTCGATGCGGGTGAGGCCGGGAACCAGGAACGCGAAGATCTGGAAGAGCCAGACCGGGCTGGACACGACGAGCCCCACGTAGAAGGCGATCTTCAACTTCAGGTCAAAGGCACTAGTGATGTCTGGGTAGTTCAGCTGAGCCGTGCGGTCCTGCGCCTCGATGATGGCGTAGATCGGCTCGCGCAGGGCGTCCCACACGAAATCGGACAGGAACCAGCCGACGATCGCACCAACCAGTACTCCTGCCGCAGCGAGGAAGAGACGCTTGCGCAGCTCGAGCAGATGTTGCCCCAGCGACATTTTTCCATCAGTGGCCGTGCGCCGAGGGATTCGCCCCGCCACGGGACTTACGATTTCGTCGTCGGATCGGCTGTGCCGGCGGCCTTCGAAGAGTCGTCAGCGCTGCCGGTGGTTTCGGCGTCTTCTTTATCGCTCTTGATCTCGTTCTTGAAAATCTTCATGGACTGCCCGAGGCTGCGGGCAAGGCCGGGAAGCTTGGGCGCACCGAACAGAAGCAGAACGATGACGAGGATGATCAGGAAGTGCCATCCGGTCAGGTTGTTAAGCATCAGTATCTGTCCTCTGGGTCAATGGGCGAGTTATAAACAGTTTACCTCTGGCGATCAAGGAATCCCGCCGCCGCTGTCGACGTTGCGCCCGGTCACGCTGCACCAGTTCGAGAGCGCGGTAGAGGTCGGCGGGCTTTGTGAAGACGGCCGGTTGGAACCGGACCGGCGGCGGCATCTCCCGCCCCCGGGTGACGTCAGCGACAAGATCGCCGAGTTCTTGAAGGGCTTCCAGTGTGGCCATGACCTTCTTGAACAGGGCGAACCCGAACCAGGCCAGCATCGCGAGCAGGCCAAGCACCAGGCCGATCCAGATCAGTGCCCACGACCACCACGGCATCGTCTACTCCCCCACGTCTGTCGGTTCGGACTCGTCGTAGCGGGCCACGCCGGCGGCCGCCCACTCGCGCACGACCGCGCGCGCCTCGGCCGGGTCAACCACTTCCACGACTCCGGCGAGGCCGGTGACGAGGCGTTTGAGGCCGTGATAGTGAGCCACGTTGAGTGTCCTCCGCACGCGGTCCCCGTGTGCGCCGGGGGCGCCGTATGGTGCGTAGTCTGCGAGCAGCGGAACGGCAGACGTCGGGAGTTCAACCGTCACATCCTGGTCGGACGCGGAGCCCTCGAAGAGGGTCTCGGTCGGCACAGCATCGGCGGACCGGGGGTTGGTCGGCACGTCGGTCACGTGCAGATCGCTCATTCGGTCGAGGCGAAAGGTGCGGGCCGCTTCGCGGAGGTGGCACCAGCCGCGCAGGTACCAGTCCCGGTCCACAGACTGGATGCGCCACGGGTCGACCCGGCGCAGTTCATTCTCGCCGCGGGCATTCAGGTAGTCGAACTCGATCTGTACTCCGCCGCGGACCGCGGCTTGCACGACCGCAATGCTGCTGCGGGCGTCCGTGCCGGAGACGGCAACTTGGCTGGGAGCCGCTGAGGCGCTGCGGGTGAGTTTCGCCATCAGCGACGCGATCGCGTCGACGTCGGCATTCTCCGGTAGCGACGACAGGTATTGAAGGCCGGCGATCAGCGCGGCGGCTTCTCGGGCGGAGAAGCGCGGCGAGTCGTCGATGGCCACGAGGTGGGTGAGCACGATGAGGTCGTTCGTTTCGAACTCGTCCCAATGGATATCGAACAGGTCGCCGTGCAGGTACTGGCGGGTTTCCCCGGGGATGCCGGAAACCGCGATGAGATTGACCGCGTCGCGCACCCGGTCAGGCGACACCCCGAAGTGCGCGGCGACGTCGGTCACGCTGATGCGGTCATGGTCCATCAGGAAGGGAACCAGCGCCAGGAGGAAGGTCAGCTTGTCGGATGCTCCGAGTGCCGGACCGCCGTTCATTCGTCGGCCGCCGTCGTGGTATCCGGGTGCACATTCAGATCGAAATCGGTGTGGGCATCCCGCACGGTGATCAGGCGGGACCGGACCGCCGTGCGCAGGGCCGCGGGCGAGTGCACCAGAACCTCCGGGCCGTAGCCGGCGAGCTCGTCGGCGAACACGTTGAGATCGGTGAAGTTCAGGTGGAGAGCGGATGCGTCCGCGTTCGTTCGAATCTCTCCCGGGGCGACTCGTTTCGACAGTCTCACCGCGGCATCGCTGCCCGGCCGGGCGGCGATCACGGCGATGTTGGCGGTCCACAGCGCCTCGAGCTCGCTGAGCGCTTCCTGCCCCTGACCGTCACCGTGCGCCACGAACGAGGCTCCGGGGACCGTCACCACCGGGCCCACGATCCGGGAGAGCAGGTACGTGCGGGTTGCCGCAGCATCCTGGTCGGTGCCGAACAGGTGCCATCGTCCGTCGTGCAACACCATGGCGCGGGGCTCGACCTGACGGCGGCGCGCCGCCGCCTCGCCGGGCTTCAGATAGAGGAATGCCACAACCTGACCGCGATCCATTGCCTTGCTGAGCGGTTCGAAGGACGCCTCCCGCACGCGCAGGGACGGCGAGTAACCGAGCACGGGATCGCTCGAGTCGATGCCCAGCGCATGCAGTTTAGTCATCGCACGCCTGGACTCCGCAGACAGGGAGCCCTCCCGCCAGACCGTCGCGGCAAGCTTCAGCAGCATGAGCTCGTCCGGACTGAAAGTCACGTCCACCGGAAGCTCGTAGAGTCCCTTGGGGATGCGGTAGCGCAAATGGTGGTTGCTCCCGGGATCGTCCGGCGGCTCAACCACCTCGAGCGGAATGCCCAGTTCGCGGATGTCGTCTTTGTCTCGTTCGAACTGCCGCTCCAGGCTCGCGTTGTCTCCGCCGGGGAGATAGCGCTGGCGGTACCCCTGCACGGTGGACAGAATATCGGCCTTGGTCAACCCGACTTCCGTTGCGATAAGCGCAAGTACCAGGCTGAACAGGCGTTCTTCTACCGAAACACGGCTGTTCTTTTCAATGGTGGACGGCACGCTGCGAGTCTATCCGCCGCTTGCAGGCCGAGACTTAGTTCACGCCGAGGATATCGACGACGAACACGAGCGTTGAGCCTGCGGGGATCTTCTGCGAGGCCTCATCACCATAAGCCTGATCGGCCGGGATGACGGCGATGACCTGCGAACCGACAGTCTGCCCGATGATGGCCTGGGCGAACCCGGGGATCAGCCCGCCCTCGGTCTTCGAACCGTCCACGATCAGGAACTCGGCCGGTTTCCCGGTCTGCCAGCTGGAATCGAAGACCGTGTTCTCGTTCCAGAGCACGCCCGTGTAGTGCAGGGTCGCAGTGTCGCCTTCCGCGACTTGCTCGCCATCGCCCTTCTTGAGGACGCCGATCTGCAGCTCGGTCGGCGGCTCACTCGACGGAATGGTGAGGCCGGGGGTTCCATCAGTCGCAAGGACAACGGACGGAAGCCCGCTCGCGACCGACTGGTTGGCGCCGTTGGCCCGGAGCAGGTTGGCTCGCACGACGTCGATCACGAAGACCAGCGAGTCGTCGGCGCCGATGCCACTGTTGGGGTCTCCGCCGGCCGGACCGAGCCCGTCGTCCGGGGAGACGATGAGAGCCAGCCGGGATCCGACCTGGGCGCACTCCAGGCCCATCGCCAGGCCCGGGAGCGACTGTTCGTCGTCCAGGACGATGCTGGCCTGGTTGACCCCGTCGTACTCGCCCGCGCTGATCAACGCACCCGTCGTACCGTTGTAGAGGCTGAGGTCGAGCTTGACCAGCTGATCCGGGACGAGACCGGCACCCGTGCCGGCGATGATCTCACTGGCCTGGGTGGAGTCCGTCTTCAACGGGGTCGGGAAGTCCACCGTCGGCGCGGAGCCGAATTCGCCCGACACCGACACGAGCTTCGACGCTGCCCCCTTCGTGACCGGCGCCTGGCAGTCTGCGGCGTCGACGGGGGTGCTGCAGCCGGTGAGGACCGCGACCAGCAGGCCAGCGGAAGCGATGAGTGCAGGAGCTCTACGCACGGGATCTCATTTCAGTGTGGGGCAGGTGATTATGCGGGACAGGGGCAAATTCGGGGCCGGATGACAGGCCGAAACAATCCTAACGGGCGTTGGGTGCGAGGTCGTCGGGTTCGCCCGCGTCGAGCCCGCGAGCCTTCGAGATGGCCGCGCCTGTCTCGGCCATCCGCACGCGCTTGCGCATGACCTTCGAGCTGACACTGCGTTCGCCGAGGGCGCCCGGCGTCCAGGCCTCCACATCGGCATCGGAGAAGTCGGTCTTCGACGGACGGCGCTTCAATTCGGGAAGAATCGTGTCCGGGGCGAGACGGCGGGCCGTGATCAGGAAACCCGTGTGCCCGATCATCCGGTGATCGGGCCGCACGGCGAGACCCTCGACGTGCCACCCGCGAACCATGGTCTCGTTCGAGTCCGGGTTCGTGTAGAAAGCGGTCGCACGAATGGCCTCGGCCACCCGCGAGAGTTGGGTCACCGTGGCCACGTAGCAGAGCAGCACTCCGCCTGGCTTGAGCGCGTCCGAAACAGAGCCCAGGCACTCCCAGGGCGCGAGCATGTCGAGCACGACCCGGTCCACGCTCTGGGCCGGCATCGTGTCGGGGAGGGTATCGGCGAGGTCGCCGAGCGTGATGCTCCAGTTGGCGGGATCAGACCCGAGAAAGGTCGCGATATTGTCACGGGCGACATCCGCGAACTCGCTGCGGCGTTCGAATGAGGCCAGCCTCCCGGCGGGGCCGATGGCGCGCAGCAGCCAGAGCGACAGGGCGCCGGAACCGACGCCGGCCTCCACCACAGTCGCCCCCGGGAAGATATCGGCCTGCGCGATGATCTGGGCGGCGTCCTTGGGATAGATGATGGCAGCGCCTCGCGGCATCGACATCACGAAGTCGTTCAGCAACGGCCGCAAGGCGAGGTGCTCCACGCCGACGTTGTTCGTGACGACCGAGCCGTCCGGGACACCGATGACGTCATCGTGCGCCAGGATTCCCCGGTGGGTGTGGAAGCCCTTGCCTGGTTCCAGGGTGATCGTGTTCAGTTTGTTCTTGGGTCCGGTCAGCTGTACCCGGTCGCCGATCCGGAAGGGTCCACTGTTTTGGATGACCTGATTGTCGCTCATGCGTGCGTTACGTCCTTGCTCTCGGGTCAGTGTGGGTCGGTCGGGGCCGGCTTGCGGCCGAGGGATCCGCGACGGGCGGTGTACAGCGAGGTGAAACCGTGCAGAGTGCGACCGGCGAGGGTCGGCCAGAGCTCGTAGTGCGCACTCTCGGGCAGGGAGACCATGTGCGGGACGCCGACGACGACGGCCCCGGATGCCACGGCGGCCGCGATGCCCGGAATGGAGTCCTCGACCGCGATGCAGTGCTCGGGGTCGACGCCGAGCAGCCCGGCAGCCGTCAGGTACGCCTCTGGATGCGGCTTGCTGTTCGTGACCATATCGCCGGCGATAATGGTGTCGAAGGCGGTGAATCCGACAAGTTCGGCGATCTGTCGTGCCATCCGCTGCTGTGACATGGTGACCAGCGCCATGGGGACGCCGGCGGTCTTGAGCTCGGCGAGCAGCTCGAGCGCGCCGGGCCGCCATGGGGCACCGCAGGTTCTCAGGAGTTCCTGGACACGGCTGGTGAGCCGGTGCACGATGGCGTCGCCGGCCAGATCGACGCCCCGATCCTGCAGGATGACCGCGGAACCCTCGAGGCCGGAGCCGACCAGCAGCATGGCGTCGCTGTGGGACCAGACGCCGCCGAAGGACTCGACCAGTTCCGTCTCGGCCCGCATCCAGTACGGCTCGGAGTCCACGATGGTGCCGTCCATGTCCCAGAGCACGGCCGCAGGCAGGGGGGAATTGATTCGGATCGCGTTCACGGAGTTCAAGTGTAGGGGGCACCGCCTATCCTTGATGGATGGTGCGCCGTGCGGGGCACCCCGTCGAAAGAGGTTTCGGACAGTGACAGAGGCTAATGGGTTCCTCAACGGTCGCCTCCTGGTGGTGGCGTTCGAGGGTTGGAACGACGCCGGCGAGGCGGCGACCGGCGCCGTGGGCACCCTGAAGGATCTGCTGGATGTATCCCCGGTCGCGGAGATCGACCCAGAGATCTACTTCGACTATCAGTTCAACCGGCCCACCATTTCGGCCGGCGGCGAAGACGGCCGGCGCAAACTGGAGTGGCCGGGTGCGGTACTCTACGGACCGACGACCCCCGCCAAGGCCGGGGCTCCCCTGGCCGACGACGCCCAGCTGCGCGTCAGCGGCACGAACGCCGGAAACATCTATCTGCTCCTTGGAACGGAACCGTCCCGCAGCTGGAAGGGATTCGCCGCAGAGATTCTCGACGCCGCCCTCGCCGCGGATGTCGGCGGCATCGTCTTCCTCGGGGCGATGCTGGCCGACGTTCCTCACACCCGGCCTATCTCCATCTTCGTCTCCAGCGACAACCCGCAGGTACGAGCCGAACTTCAGGTTGAGCGCAGCACCTACGAAGGCCCCGTCGGCATCCTGAGCGTGCTCGCGATCGCCGCGGAGGAGGTCGGCATTCCGACCCTGTCGATCTGGGCGTCCGTCCCCCACTACGTGCACAATGCGCCGTCGCCGAAGGCGATGCTGGCACTGATCAACAAGCTTGAGGAGATCATCGATGTCGTCATCCCGCGCGGCGACCTGGTGAGCGAGGCCGATGAATGGCAAAGCGGCATCGACACGCTGGCGGCCGAGGACGACGAGATGGCGGCCTATATCGGGCAGCTCGAACAGGCTCGCGACACGGTCGATTCCCCGGAGGCCAGCGGCGAAGCGATCGCCCAGGAATTCGAGAAATACCTGCGCAAGCGCGGCGATGGCCGGGACGGCCCCGGCGAGGGGCGCCCGCCGACCGACTCGCCCCGCCAGCCCTAAAGAGCCACGCCGAGCAGCGCGTCGACCGCGCGGGCCAGCAGTGCCGGATCGTCGACTCTGTCGGAGTCGGCTGCGGCGGCATCCACGACCGCCAGCGCGCTCGGGGTGTCGAGGTCGGCGGCGAGGGCGGCCCGCAGCCGTTCGATGACCGCGTGCGTGTCGAGGGTTCCGGCCGTGCCCGCTGTCCCGAAGGCCGCGGTCCAGGTCGCGAGGCGGGCCACCGCCGCCCGAAGGTGCGCGTTCGTCCACTCCCAATCGGCGCGATAGTGCTGGTCGAGCAGGGCCAGGCGGATTGCTCGCGGGTCGGTTCCCGCGGTGCGCAGTTTGGACACGAGCACCAGATTTCCGAGCGACTTGCTCATCTTCTCGCCCTGATAGGCCACCATGCCGGTGTGGCTGTAGACGCCGGCCAGCGGATGCCCGGATAGGGCTGCCGCGTGCCCCGCACTCATGTCGTGGTGCGGGAAGATCAGATCGCTGCCGCCGCCCTGCACCGTGAAGTCCGTGCCGAGTTCCTTCAGTGCGATGACCGAACACTCAATGTGCCAGCCCGGACGGCCGGCGCCGACGCGCGACGCCCAGGACGGTTCCCCGGGGCGGGCCGAGCGCCAGAGCAGCGGGTCGAGGACGTCCCGCTTGCCGGGACGGGCCGGGTCTCCCCCGCGTTCGGAGAACAGGGTGAGCATGGCCTCGGAGTCGAGATTGCTCTCGTCGCCGAGCGTCCACGAGGTCGCGCGCTGCGCGGCCTCAATGTCGAAGTAGATGTCGGAACCGGCGGCCTCCGTCGGCTCGGGCGCGCCTGCGGCGGCCGCGTCCACGGGGACCGGGTACGCGAGGCCGGCATCCCAGAGCTGGGCCACGGCATCCGCAATCTCGTCGATGACCTCGGTGACGGCGACATAGTCGTTCGGCGGGATGATCCCCAGTGCCTCCATGTCGGTGCGGAAGAGGTTCACCTGCGACTCGGCGAGAACCTCCCAGTCGACGCCGGTGGCGGCCGCTCGCTCGAGGAGCGGGTCGTCGACATCCGTCACGTTCTGGGCGTAGTGCACCCGATAGCCGCCGTCCAGCCAGACCCGCTGCAGAGTGTCGAAGGCCAGGTAGGTGGCCGCATGGCCGAGGTGCGTGGCGTCGTAGGGGGTGATCCCACACACGTACAGCCGGGCGATGTCAGTGGGTTTGGCCTCGATCAGGGCCGCGGTGGCGGTATCGTGCAGCCAGGGTGCGCCGGACTGACCGGGGAGTTGCGGAATTTCGGGTCGTCGCCAGGCACGCATCTTCTCAGCCTAACTAGGCGGAGATGGTGTTCGTCACCAGCAGGCCGATCAGCACGAGGCCGAGCACGATGCGGTAGATCACGAACGGCAGGAAGCTACGTCTGGAGATGTAGCTCATGAAGAACTTGATCACGAACAGGGCGACGACGAAGCCGATGACCGTGGCCGCCAGGGTGTCCCACGGGCCGAAAATCTCCGGGGTGCAGTTTGTCGCACCCTCCAGGCACGGCTTGACGATCGATTTGTACACCTGGAACAGCCCGCTGCCGAGAACGGCCGGGATGGCGAGCAGGAAAGCGTAGCGGGCGGCGGCGGCGCGCTCGTACCCCATGAACAGGCCGGCGGTGATCGTGCCTCCCGAGCGGGATACGCCGGGGATCAACGCGAGGGCTTGGGCGAAGCCATAGACGATGCCATGGGGCACGGTGAGGTCGCCCAGCCGGCGGCGCTTGGCCCCGACGTAGTCGGCGATGCCGAGCAGGAGGCCGAAGCCGATCAGCACGCTGGCGGTAATCCACAGGTTGCGGAGCGAGGACTCGATCTGGTCCTGGAAGAGCAGGCCGAGCGCCACGATGGGCAGCGATCCGAGGATGATCAGCCAGCCCATCCGCGCGTCCGGGTCGGCGCGCGGAACCTTGCCGACGAGGGACTTGGACCACTGCCCGATGATGCGCACGATATCGCGCCAGAAGTAGATCACCACGGCAGCCTCGGTACCGATCTGGATGATCGCGGTGAAGCGGGCTCCCGGGTCACCTCCGGTTCCTAGGAATTCCCCGACGATACGGATGTGGGCGCTGGAGGAGACCGGGAGGAATTCGGTGAGTCCCTGCACGAGTCCCAGGATGAGTGCGTCGATGAAGTTCACGAAATGCCCTTTTGCTGTTCAGTAGTTCGAGAGCAGGTCGGTCAGGACCTGCCTGCCAAACACTAACGCGTCGAGAGGCACCCGTTCGTCGACCCCGTGGAACATCGCCGGGAAATCGAGGTCGGCGGGGAGCTTGAGCGGGGCAAAACCGTAACCCTTGATCCCGAGGGTGCTGAGGGCCTTGTTGTCCGTGCCGGCGGAGAGCAGGTAGGGCAGCACCGGAGCGCCCGGATCGTGTCGGCCAAGGGTTTCGACGACCGCGTCGACGAGGGGCCCGCCGAATTCTGTTTCGAGACCGATGTCGCGGTGCATGATCACGATCTCGATGTCGGGGCCGACCAGCGCGGCCACTTCGGCGAGTACGGAATCCTCGTCGCCGGGCAGGGTGCGGATGTCGATGAGCGCCTCGGCCCGGTCCGGGATGACGTTGTGCTTGTACCCGGCGTGCAGAACGGTGGGATTGGTCGTGGTGCGCAGGCTCGCTTGGATGAAGCCCGATGCCGTGCCAGTGGCGAGGGCCAGCTCGTCGGGACCGACACGTTGGGGGTCGACGTCGAGCACCCGTGCCAGCTCCGCCAACAGCTGGGTGGTGGTCTCGGTCAGACGGATCGGCCACTCGCGTCGGCCGACCTTGGCGACAGCCTCGGCGAGCCGGGTCACGGCGTTGCTACGGATCAGCCGGGACCCGTGGGCCGCCTCGCCCCGCGCCACAAGCTTGATCCAGATCAGCGCCTTCTCGCCCGTCTGGAGCAGGTAGGCACGCCGACCGCCGAGCGTGATCGAGTAGCCCCCGACCTCGCTGATGGCCTCGGTGGCGCCGTGGAAGAGCTCCGGACGGGTGTCGACGAGGTAGTGCGAGCCGAGCACTCCCCCGGCCTCCTCGTCGGCGAAGAACGCCACGATCAGTTCACGGGCCGGTTCCTGGCCGGAGCCGAGGATGTTTTGGAGCGACGCGAGCATCATGGCGTCCATGTTCTTCATGTCAACGGCTCCGCGGCCCCACAGGAGGCCGTCCTTGATCACGCCGGCGAACGGGTCCACCGACCAGGCCTCCGGGTCAGCGGGAACGACGTCGAGGTGGCCGTGGACCACCAGCGCCCCGCGGCTGCTGTCACGACCCGGAACGCGCACGACGACACTCGTGCGGCCCGGTTCTGAATCGAACAGCTGCGGGGCGAGGCCGAGAGACCGCAGGTTCGCCTCGACGTACTCGGCGGCATCCGTTTCGCCGTTCGAACGGCCCTCGCCATAGTTGGTCGTGTCGAAACGGATGAGGTCGCGAGCGATCGTGGCCGTGAGGTCCAGTGCAGCGTCGGCCGGCGTGTTGTCAGCAAAGGAAAGCATGCGTGTCACGCTACCGGGCCTCGCCGCCGGCGGGCGACGGTGGGCGCGGCTGGAGGGCCTCGAAATCCGTGCTAGATTACATATTCGGCGGCCGGGAACGGCCGCTGGAACACTCGGCCCGGGTGGCGGAATGGCAGACGCGCTAGCTTGAGGTGCTAGTGCCCTTATGGGCGTGGGGGTTCAAGTCCCCCCTCGGGCACATAGAGAGGTTCGGAGTATTCCGGACTTCCGTTTGGGAAATAGGTCGAGACAACCGATATCGGTTGTCCGGCCTATTTTTTTGCCCGAAATCGGGCGCCCAGGGCTCCTCGCTCCTTGTATAGCCGTCGGGTTAATCGCAAAAAAGGCGTACCTGAGAATTTCAGGTACGCCAAATGGAATCGATCTTGCGCGGTAAGCGGGGGTGTGTGTTAAGCGTGCCGTTTCTAGCCCGGCGGTGGCTGCGCCTCGTCGATGATGGGGGCAGGGCCGGTGGTTTGCCAGAAGGTCGCGGGGAGTTCTCGGTTCTTCGCTGTCACTGGCTTGATCGCGAGTTTGCGTTTGTAGAAGCTCAGCATCTGGCGCATGTTCTCGACGACAGAGGCAAGCGCGACGACGATGTACGTGAACGTGTTGCCGCGCACGGCACGTTTGTCCGGGTTGGCGATGTCTTCATACTGGCTTCGTTTCAGGTTCCGGTTGACCGATTCGACCCCATTGCGCATTCCGTAGGTGGTTCGCCACTGTTCGCCTCCGTAGGGGTAATACTGCTCGTGTTTGAGACCGCCGGCGTTGGGAGTCTCGGCGTCTTTGCCGGTCGGCAGCTTCATGAGCACGCTGTCACCCTGGTGGGCGAGCGGCTTCGCCTTCCAGAGCTCATAACCCGGCGCCTCCGTGGGAATCATGTATCGGCGCGTGCCATCCGCGCTCATGCGCCCCTTGCTCTTGAGCCGGAACAGTTCCCGACGCTGCACCTGCTGGGAGTACAGGGTTTCCGCCCCGGACAGGATGCGCGCACTGCTGCCGTACTTCTTTCGAGCCGCCTCGATGGTCAACGTGAGTTCCTCTTGGTCTTCCTCGTTCTCAATCGGGTTGCGGAGAGATCCTTTGAACTGTCCTGACTTCTTCTCGTGAGCCGCTTCAGCTTTGGCAAGCTTGCCCGCATCTTCACCGTGCTTCTTCCGAACTGCGTTGATGATCCTGTCCGCGTTGCAGAGGACTCCCGGGAGCGTGTCCAAGTACCAGGTTCCTGAGACCTGGATGAAGCCGCGCGGGTCAAAGGCCTTAACGCCGAGATCCTCATCCTTGTAGTCGCACACCAATTTCGCCCCCAGACGGCGCGCCGGCACTTGAAACTCGTCAAACTTGGCGCCTGAGTAGGCGCGGTCCATGATGACGAAGTTGATCTTGCGCTGCCGTAGGGCCAGAGCGTTCAGGAGATTCAAGCCTTCCCCGGTGATGGCGCCTGGTATGTGGAATCCGAGAGCTGTTGTCACCAAGGGGAAGGAATCCACTTCACCCGGTGTGTTGGGAGTCAGCCGAGCAACTTCGATTTCCACACCCCAAGAGAGTTTCTCAATGGATCGGCCCTTGTGTTTTTGGCCTGGATCTGACTTCTTGAACGCACGAGCGTCCGCATGGGTGACGGCTCCGTGGCTGCCTTCGCGTTTGTAGAAGCCACCGTCAGGGTTGGCGGTGCGACGGTTGCCTTCGAGGTTCCTGGACGACGGGTTTCCGGTCTTTCCTTGGAGTGGAACAAATGTGCCGTCGATGGCGTGGTTCCCATCGGGCCGGTTGCGAAGTTCCTCGGGAAGAAGTAGCCAAGACCCGTGGACCAGGTCATTGGCCAAGGTCCACATTCGAATGCGACGGATGCGACATTGCTGTGGATCGCGGTTGGCTTTCACTTTTCGGTACTCGGCTTCGGTGAGGACTTTGTCGCGTCGGCCGGGGAATTCGTCGACGAGCGCGATCAGGCGCTGCAGCGCGGCCCAGATCCGTTCGTAGACACGCTCGTCCAGGCCGTCATGGGTGAGCCTGAGCACGGCGCGTTGTCTCGGGCTGAGCTTGAGGAACGTGTGGGAGAGTTCGGTGATCAACGTGGGCTGGTTAATTCGGATCTGAAGCAAGATCAGGCTCAGCACTGCAGTCTCGTCCATGATCGGTTTCCTCCCGGCCGCCGACAAAACGTCCTCTGAGCGCCAGCCCGCCAGCAGTTGCCCGATGCGCGCCTTTTTCAGGACTCGGTCAACCTCAACCACGGCCACACTGAGTGGTGCCGTGCGCCGTTCGCTGAGGTAGTCGCCCATGCGTTGCCCGAACGTTGTCAGCATCCATTCCTCGGCCTGTTCACGCTGGCTGGCACTGGTGGGGCGGGTCACTTCGTGCCCCGCAACTGTGCGATGCGTGCGTCGTTGCTCAGGCGTGGAACATAGCTAGCAAGCCTGGAGATCGATTCGAGGGACTGGAGGCCGGCGGCCTCCATCAACGTGAAGACATCAACACGGTCGGTCATCTGCTGCACAAGCCAGGTGTTCCTAAGTCGACGAACCCGAACGGAGGGGCTGCCGGTCGGGCTCGAGGCACGGGCCACGAACGCGCTCACGACGTTGTTCTTCGTGCTCGTTCGCTTGGGCAGAAATACGAAAGACTCGCCCGGCAGATCACGGATGGCCTTGGCCAGAGACTTCTCGTAGCGAGCACGAACGATGACGGTGCGGACGCGACCGTCGTTGGTGACGTTGATGGTGACGACTCGATCGGGGCTCACCATCACGGAGTCGCGTCGAAGCGTCGCAATTTCTACCGACGTAAGGCCAGCCCCAGCGCCAAGGGCGATCAGGGTACTAGCGCCACGACGCATGTACACGGTGCCCTGCCCTGCCGCCCACCGGTCGAGCGCGACGCGCTCGGCCTCGTCGTAGGGGGTGTCGAGGCTTCGCTCGTTGAGCGGCATCGGGTTCCGTGGGTTGGCTTCGGGGTTGACGGCTTCCGCGACTCGAAAGAGCCATGAGCGATAGTTGCGCTGGGTTCCTTGGGTCAGATCGGGGAGATTGTCGCGCACATAGTGCTCGATCAACTCCCGGTTGAAGATGATCGTGGCATCTAATTCGGCGCCGACCACGTACACGGCCCAATACGCGAAATGGATGCAGGGTCCCATGAGCGTCTCGACGGAGTAGGTCGTCTGCGGCAGTGCCAACGCAACAGCATCTTCGACAAAGGGCCGAATGGACTCGAGCTGCTCGGCAGGCAGGTCCGGCACATACTCAGCCATCTTCTTCGCGCTCAGCGCGCTCAGCGCGGCTCGAGCCGCCGCCATCGCTGCCTGATCCTTGTCGTCGGAAACTCCGCCTCGGAGTGTCATCCTGGCGGCCGCCAAACTCGGGTCATCGGACGTCCTCCCGAATCGAAGCACCCGCGCTTCGCTGTCGTACGTAACGTCTGAAAGGGCCTTCATCCCGGCGAGGTGGGCTTTTGAGCGAGCAGAGCCGGCGGGCGCTTTCCGCGTGGCGGTCTTGGGGGTGGGCAGGACGGAAGTGAGGAGTGTGGGGGTCATGCCTATGTGCGTGTGCGGCTACCCCGCACACCGATTTTTCAAAAACGGTGTAAATCAGACAGACATTCTCTATATTCATATTCACGGGTAATATATCCGGTTGGAATGGTGAATAATGCGTATGATTGCGTCATGCCCAGACCTCCTAAACCCGGGGGCGCCGTGTTCGAACCACGCTCCCTCGCCACGAATCGCAAGAAGTTCGGCAACTCCAGTTCCCGGCTGACGTCCACAAATGTCGAGTCGCCGCAACAGGCAGCGGCCGAAGTTCAGCACGCGATCGCAAACCGGATTCGCGAGTACCTCCTGGACCAGAACGCAGATCTCAAGTCCTATTGCGCGAGAGCCACGCTTCCAACGGGCTTGAACTACGAACGCTTCCAGCGCATCAATCGGGGTGAAACCATGATTACCCTGACCGATCTCATGTACTGGGCAAACGTGATTCCCGGCCTCGTCACCTTCATCGGCGCCACGATGGACACCATCACGAGCGACGCGCACTTCGAACCGTCCGACGGCGCAGTAAAACGTCAAGTCCCCTAGCTCCATCATTGGCTTCGGTGGGCCGTACTCCGTCTCACTCCCCGGAATGTCAGTGTTTGCCGAGGCAACGTTCGGCTGAGCGGTCAGGCCTGCCGTCTGCGAGTTCCGAGCAAGTCGAGAAAGTCCGCAGGAATCCACCGACATCACCTCCTGTGGTCCGTCTCGGAGTTCCCTCCGGCGGAGGGACCTCCGGAGTCTGCGAATGCCTCTTAGGGTCTACCCGTCGACCTGTGAACGCCAAAGGCTGCCGCAGCCTCGACTGCCACTGACTGCGACCTCTGACGCGGTTTAGCCAACCCTCAGGGGCGCAAGAGCGTGTTTGGCCCCTTCTCACAGGACCAGACCGATGGTTGGCGTGCGTGGGCTCGCCGCAAACGGCGTCTCCATTTCCGATCCACATGTCATACAAATTACGGTCGACGCCAACGAATCGCTGAGCCGGATGCATCTTTGTCGACGAGTCGGTCTTTTGCCCTTCTTTGTTCAGCGCTTCCTGCCGATCGGCGTCAGTTAGTGTCCGCCACGCTTCTTTGGAGTACCAGGAAGGTTGCTAGATGGGTGGCAGGCAGGCTGAGTAACGGTTTGCAGCTGACGAAGCTGCCGCCCAGCCCACAAGCGAGGGCGAACTGGGACTGCCCCGGTTTGGTTGACTCCTTCTCTCGTGGGGTCTCCGTGATGTCCGTGACCCAGAGTCAATGACTCCACGAACTCCTCGCGTGCCAGGCACGGACGGCTTGGCGACTCAATTCAGGAAATGCCCGACCTCCGGACCGCAGCTACGGCAAAAGCGTTCCTGTCGAAGCGCATCCCACCTGCATGCACGACACCAATGTTGTGCCAGCCGGCGCAGCCCTGTGTGAGAGCCAAATCGCGTTCATGTCGAGCGTGTCTCTGGCGTCCCTCATCAAACTCAGGGCATGATCCGAGAAGCCGATGTGGCGCTGCGAGCCGAAGTGGAACGTGTGTGTCACATTGGCGTCGACATCGATTCCGCGGTGTGCCCGCAGTGCCCGGGCTCGCGGGAGAGTGAGACCCGTGGCGGCGGCCAAGTCCGTGGCAGAGCGGTGGTACTTCTTCTGAAGGTCCACAGTGCGAATGGCAGCCACATCGGCGCCAGTTCCGTCCGGGACGTATGTCACCGGTAAGCCGCCCTTCTTCACCATGCGTACCTGAACTTCCGGTCCTTCCCCGGAGATGGTTGCCCCAACGTTGCTGAGACGCGGAAACACTTGATCGCGTTCCTTGCCTGCGCGAATACCTTTCTCCACCCGGATGACGTCGGTATCTGAAACCTTGGTGTCTGGCTCGTTGTGCGCCTCCATCGCCAGCAAAGTTCGAATGCGCGCTCTTGCCTCCGCCCCGGCCCGTCGCCCCGGTTTCAGGAGTTGGGCGATATTCGCATACTCGCGATCGACGAGAATCTGAAAGTCCTGCGGGGGCTCGACAGAGATCGGCAGGACCCGTCGTGGAAGGTGGTCAGCAAGCCGCTCAGCAAACACGCGGTGGATCACGTCATCGAATAGGGTCACCGCCGCTCGCACATGGAGGAACAGAATGCCTTCGTCAACTTCGTTGTACCAGTGCTGTTCGTCGTCGCGCATCGCATCAATCGCTCGAAGGGTGCCTGCCTCTTCGTCCGTGAGCTTGATACTTGAAGCCTGCTGGGCTTGCCTCACTACTGCCTCGAACCCAAGGGATCGACCGGTCTTCGGGTCAAATACCTTGACCTGTGCCTGATTCAGCGCCGCTTTGAGAAGCATTTCGAATGCGTGCTGGACGTGCAACAGGACTGAGGTTGCTCTCCCGTCCTCGCTCATCGAATTGAAAGCCGACACGCTCATCCGCATTGAGAAGAGAGCCTTCTTTTTCAAGATCCGCGCGCTGCTCCGTAGCTTCATTACGCCTACGCCGCCCGCTCTTCGCTGTACCGCGGCGCCATGGACTCCATCTGCTCCATGACGAGCTTGATGGCCACGGGTTGACGGTCCGGCGGATAGCCGTGCTTGACGAGCAGGCGCTTGATCGAGGAACGCAGTTTGGCGCGCACGTCATCACGCACGGTCCAGTCGGTGCGCACATCGCGGCGCATCACGGCAACCAGTTCGCGCGCGATGTCCGCCAGCACGGTCTCGCCCTGCACCTCGACAGCCGATTCGTTCTGCGCCACGGCGTCGTAGAACGCGAGCTCGTCGTGGTTAAGTGGAGGCGCGAAACCAGCGCCGCGGTTCGCCTCCGCGGCGACCTCGCGGGCCAGGGCAACGAGCTCTGCGATCACCTCGGCCGAGGTGAGTTGTTGGTTCGTGTACTTGTTCATCAACTCAGAGATCCGGTCCGAAAACGCGCGCCGCCGCACCAGGTTGTTGCGCGTCGTGCGCACCGCCTCATCGGTCAGCAGCTTGCGCAGCGCCTCGATCGCAAGCTGCGGGTTACGCGCATGCTGCGTCTTGGCCATGAACCCCGGGCTGAGATCGTCAAGCGACGGCTTCGGCATCCCGGCAGCCTCGTAGATGTCGAGCACCCCGCCCGCGCTCGTCGCGGATGCGATCAGCTCGCCGAGCAGACGCTGCACATCCTCCGGCACCGGCTCCCCCCGGGCCTGACGGTCGGAGGCGTCGAACTTGGCCATCCACACCCGGGCCTCTTCGTACAGCTGGATCTCCGGCCGGCGCTCCTCGAGCTCCTGCGACCCGGCACCCGAGCACAGCGCCCACGCCCGGGACAGCTGCCCCGAGTAGCGGCGGTACGCGGCCGCCAGGGTCTCTTCGCCGTCGGTAACCTGGTTGCCCGGCGTCGCCGCATCCCGGAGATAGTTGACCGCACCAGTCACCGCGTTCAGGTAACGCTTCGGGCCACCCTTGGCGAGCTCCGCCTTCCAGTCGTACCCGGCGAGCATCGCACGCAACGTGTCGACCAGCGACAGCGTCAGCACGATGGCGTCGTCGACGTCACGGCCAATGGGCTTCGAGACCTGGTCGGTCTTCGTGTATTCGCCGAGCGCCTTGGCCAGGTTGTCGGCGAGCGGCGCATACGCCACCAGCAGGCCGTCCTCCTTGCCGCGGAACGTGCGGTTCACCCGCGCGAGCGTCTGCATGAGCAGCGCGCCCTTCAGCGGCCGGTCCAGGTAGAGCGTGTGCAGCGGCGGCGAGTCGTACCCGGTGAGCATCATGTCTTTCACGATCACCAGCTGCAGTTCGTCGTCGACGTCCTTGAGCCGGGCCTTGACCACGGCGTTGGCCGAACTGCGGCGCACGTGGTCGATGACCGGCGGCTTGTCCGACGCGGTGCCCGAGTAGACGACCTTGATGACACCCTTGTCGAGCTCTTCCGAGTGCCATTGCGGCCGCAGCGCCACGATCGCCGAGTACAGGTTCGCGCAGATCTCGCGCGTTCCGCCCACGATCATTGCCTTGCCGGGCGACTCGATGAACTTCGTCATCTGGCCGCTCCGATTCTCCCAGTGCGCCACGATGTCCTCGGCCAGTGCGGCGATGCGGTCCGGTGCGCCATAGACGGCGTTGACCACGGCGACGGATGCCTCGATCCGCGCCCGCTCGGTGTCGTCCAGCCCCACGGTGGCTTCGTCCGCGGCCTCGTCAAGGATCTCTTCCGTAACATCCGTCGCCAGGTTCACCTTGATCAGGCGCGGCTCGAAGTAGACCGGCACCGTGGCACCGTCGTCGACGGCACGGGACAGGTCGTAGATGTCGATGTACTCGCCGAACACGTCACGGGTGTTGCGGTCGTCGAAGGAGATCGGTGTGCCGGTGAAGGCGATCAGGGTGGCATGCGGGAGGGCGTCGCGCAGGTGGCGGGCGTAGCCGTCGAGGTCGTCGTAGTGGCTGCGGTGCGCTTCGTCGACGACCACGATGATGTTGCGCCGGTCGGAGAGCAGCGGATGCTCCGCACCGGCCTGCTTCTCGGCCTCGCTGCGCCCGAACTTCTGCAGTGTGGTGAAGTAGATGCCGCCCGTGGCGCGGTTGCTGAGCTCATCGCGCAGTTCGCTACGGCGCTTGATCTGACGCGGCTTCTCCGGCAGCAGCAGGCTCGCCGCGAAGGTCTCGTAAAGCTGCCCGTCGAGCTCGTTGCGGTCGGTGATCACCACGACCGTGGGGTTCTTCAGCTTCGGATGCCGCGACACCAGGTTGGCGTAGAGCTCCATCTCCATCGACTTGCCCGAGCCCTGCGTGTGCCAGACCACGCCGGCCTTGCCGTTGCTCTCCACCGCCTGCACCGTGTTACCCACGGCCTTGGTGACGGCGAAGTACTGGTGCGGTTTGGCGATGCGCTTGGCAAGGCCGTCGGCGCCCTCATCGAACGCGGTGAAGGAGCGCATCAGCTGCAGGAACCGCTCCTGGTTGTACAGGCCGAGCAGCGCGATCTCCATCCCGGTGGTCGCGTTCCAGTCGTTCGTGTCGCCGGGCTTCACCGGGGTGCCGTCGTCGTCGACGTTCCACGGCGAGAAGTGGTTAAGCGGCGTGAACGGGGTGCCGTACTTGGCGAGGATCCCGTCGCTGGCCAGCGTGAACACACAGAACCGGAACGCCATCGGGAACTCCCGCAGATACGTCTGCAGCTGGGCGTGCGCCGCGGCGACATCCGCCGACTCACTGCCGGCCTTCTTCAGCTCGATGACGCTCACAGGCATGCCGTTGCAATACAGCACGACGTCGAAGCGCCGCTTGTAGTCGCCGCGGACGAGCGTGACCTGGTTCACCGCGAGCCAGTCATTCTCCGACGGTTCGGCACTGACCAGACGGATGCTCGGATTCACCTCGGTGCCGTCGTCGCCGATGTAGCTCAGGCGGAACCCGTCGATCAGGTAGTCGTGGATGCGCTGGTTCTCGGTGATCGCGTCCTGCGACTTGGGCGAGGCGATCTCGGCGAGCGCCTGTACCAGGTACTCCCCCGGCACCGTCGGGTTCAGACGGCGCAGAGCATCGAGCAGTCGCGGCCGGATGAGCAGGTCATCCCAGCTGTCCCGATGCCCGCTGCCCGGCGCGATCTGCTCGCCTGCTGTCGGCTGCCAGCCGAGCGGCTCACTGAGCAGCTCGAGCGCCACCTGCTCCCACTCCGCTTCCGAAAATCCCGCCATCAGAGCACCCCCTCAAGTACTTTCTCTGCATCCCTCACCCGAAGCTTGCCAGACATGAGCGCAGGGAGGAGTGCGTTGCGGGTGGCGGCCAAGGATTCACTCTCGCTCCTCAGGGAATCACGCATCTCTAGCATTGGCAGAGCCACGGCCGCATATCGCTGCTGGACGTCCACAGACACTCGCGGAGCCCGGAAAGTGGGTATCGCATCCGAGGCAAGGTGCAGCACGGTCGTGCCGCTCGTCCTGCTCTTGCAATGTGCGCGGAAGCCGCCCTGGAGCATCAGACCGAGCATGAATTCGACGGGAACGCCTGAAACCGGACGAACGATGGCAAGATCCAAGCTGGCCACGAGAGTCTCATGGTTCCCGCTTCCAGGTACACGAATAGCCCGACCCACCACTTCGGCGGCCTGAGTGAGATCGGTCTGGGCCACGACAATTTCCCCAGGGTAGATCCGCTGTTCTGGCTTGTAAGGGCCTGCATAGTCTTTGAGACCGCGGGCGGAATAACCACCGTTTCGGTCAAATGACTTGAGAGTGACTAACGCCGTCCGTGATTCCACAAGGTCAACGCTCCGATAGGACACCCCTTTGGTCACAGTGGCAAGCTCGCTGAATGGAATGAAGCCCTCGGACTCCCTCACAATTGCAGTGAACGAAGCCGCGAGGGTCTCGCCTAACAAGGCGACCAGCTTGGTGTTAGCCGCGATCTTGTCGTCGAGTGCCCCGAGGACCTCTGCAGTTGCATCCTGGACGCTGCGCGTGGGCACAAGCACCTGCAGGGCTTTTGCATCTGGGTAATACATCGTCTGGTGCGTTGTTCCATAGGAGAATCGCCGCACACTCTCTTGCTCAGCCATCAGGAGATACCTGAGGTAGCTCGGTGAGAGTCCCGGGCCGCACACCCAGTTGACGAAGTCTTGACTAGTCGCCATTGGAACGCCCATTATGACGACGTAGCCGACGGAGGCAGTCCTCGAGAGACAGACTGTCCCAGCGGGAAGTAACCTCGCTGAAGAATTCAATAGGCCCAACTCAGAAACGTGTTGGTTTGTATCGCTGATGATCTCACCGTGATGTGCCGTCGCATCGCGAATACCTATCCATGGGATTCCGCCTTCCCAATAGTCCGAGCGACTTCGACTCGGAGTGTGACCGCTCTCCAGACGCGCGAGGTCGCTCAAAGCGCGCCAGATAAACCCTGAAGGTTCAGGCAGCGCAGTGCGTCCAATGCTCAGAGCGAAGCGACCAGGCACCACTGCTCCCGTAGCGTCGCGTCCGCCTGTCTTGCTCGCAGAACTGAGCATCAGACTCTCCCCAGCTGCGCACGCACAACCGCCGCGAGCCGTTCCGACTCGTCAAACTGGGTGAACAGTTCCTCGCCAAGCCGAACGATTTTCTGTTCGATTGGCTCCCCATCGTCCTCTATCTTGGCGGCGCCAACGTAACGGCCAGGCGTGAGAGCGTAATCACCGGTCTTGACCTCAGTCAATGATGCGGAGTATGAAAAGCCAGGCTCGTCTTCGTAGATGAGTGCGGCGTCCGTCGCTGACTTCGTGCCGCGCCAGGCGTGGTAGGTGCCGGCGATCTTCGCGATGTCCTCATCGGAGAGAGCGCGCTCGGCGCGGTCGACCATATAGCCGAGGTTGCGGGCGTCGATGAAGAGAACCTGGCCGGTGCGGTCGATGCTGCCGTTCTCTCCCGCGGTCTTGTCCTTGGCGAAGAACCACGTACAGACCGGGATGCCGGTGCTGCGGAACAGCTGCGTTGGCAGCGCGATCATGCAGGAAACTAGGTCCGCCTCGACGAGCTGGGCGCGGATCTCGCCCTCACCGCCGGAGTTCGACGTCATCGAACCATTGGCCATGACCACGCCTGCGCTGCCGCCGGGAGCGAGCTTGGAGATGATGTGCTGGATCCAGGCGTAGTTGGCGTTACCGGCCGGGGGCACACCGTACTTCCAGCGGGGGTCGCTCTCGCTGCGCGCCCAGTCCTTGATGTTGAAGGGTGGGTTGGCGAGCACGTAGTCGGCCTGCAACTCGGGGTGCTGGTCGCGGGCGAAGGTGTCGCCCCAGCGGCTGGCGAGGTTGCCGTTCAGCCCGTGGATGGCGAGGTTCATCTTGGCCATGCGCCAGGTGCGCTCGTTCATCTCCTGGCCGTATACGGAGATGTTCGAGCCCTCTTTGTGGTGGGATTCGAGGAACTTCTCGGTCTGCACGAACATACCGCCCGAACCGCAGCACGGGTCGTAGACGCGGCCGTGGGTGGGTTCGAGCACCTCGACAAGCACGCGCACCACTCCGGCGGGCGTGTAGAACTCGCCGCCGCGCTTGCCCTCGGCGGCCGCGAACTTTTCGAGGAAGTACTCGTAGACCTCGCCCAAGATGTCTCGGGCCTTCGTGGCGCCGTGACCGGTGAAGCGAGCCGAGTTGAGCAGGTCGAGCAGCTCGCCGAGGCGCCGCTGGTCGACCCCGTCGCGGTTGTAGATGCGCGGCAGCGAACCGGCGAGAGCGGCATTGTCGGCGGAGAGCAGGTCCATCGCCTCGTCGATGAGCAGGCCGATCGACTTCGGCGCCTCCCCCGCGATTGCGGGTAGACCCTTCGCGTTCTCGGCGAGGTAGGTCCAGCGGGCGCGGGCACCCACCCAGAAGACGCCGCGGCCGGTGTACTCGTCGACGTCGTCGATGAGCTGGCCGATCTGGTCCTCGTTGAGGCCGTCGGCTTCGAGCTCGGTGCGGATCTGCTCACGGAGCTCATCGAAGGCGTCGGACACGTACTTGAGGAAGACCAGGCCGAGGATGACGTCTTTGTACTGCGAGGCATCCATTGAGCCGCGCAGCTTGTCGGCGGCCTTCCACAGGGTGTCCTTCAGCTCTTTCATGGTCGACGGCAAGGCCGCGACTTTGATCTTGGGTGCCACTAGTTGGTTCCTTCCGATGGAGCGAATGCGTGTGAAATTTGTGGGCCCGCAGTCAGGGAGACCGTGACGCTGCCGGCGGTGACGCCGGTTATGAGCAGGGCGGCGAGCTCGTCGAGGTGGGCGAGGCGCTCGTGAGCGCGTCCCTGTTCCAACCGTAGCGAGGCGAGGGCGTCGGTGAGCGCACGGCTCTGCGTGTGGTGCACCTGGCGCAGCGGCCAGCGCTGCCACCGCCGCTGCCCGGGCGGAAGCGCCGTGATGTCCGCGGCGAGCACCTCGCTGAGCAGCCCGTTCGGGTCGTCGGCGCTGATCCGCAGGATGCGCGCGGGGAAGAGCACCACCGAGGTGCCCTCCCGGTCGACGATCGCGGCGGGGTGCGGCACTGTGGTGAACACGACATCGCCCGGCTCCGTCACCCGGCCGGAGGGATAGTCGGCGGCGAAACGCAGCCGGTCGATGCGGCGCTGGCCGAGCGAGATCACGCCGAGCACCTCGGCCGGCCCGATCAGACGGATGCCCTCACCACGCCGCCGACTCCCGCCGGCGCCCTCGGCTAGGCCTTCGGTCACGTCGCTGGCGGCGAGGCGGTTGCCCGGAATGTAGCGCAGGTGCCGGGCGGCCAGGAGTTGCTCCACCGTCTGTACCGCCGGGGTACCGGGCATGTGCCCGCCCGCGGAATGGTCGGCGGGGTCAGGTGCGTGCGCGGAGAAGTGGGCAAGGTGGCTGAGGCCGGGTGCGGCATCCGTTTCGGGGTTTGGGCGTGGCGCGGGTGCCAGCAGCGCGAGCAGTTCGTCGACCCGCACGGCGAGCGCGGCGCCCTGCGTTGCGGGTGCGGATGCGACGGGGCGCGCACCGGCCACCAGCCAGTCCCGGCGGGCGAGCAGGATGCGCGTGAGCACGAAGCGCGCAAACCGGAACGCGTGGGCGCGCACGGTGCCTCGGTCACCGAGGGAGGCAACGAGGTCGCTGACCAGGTCATCGATCACGGCGGCGGTCAGTGGCGTTGCGGTGAGGTCGGCGACCATGGTCCACCGGTCGGCGAGGGGCACCTGCACGTGCGCAGCACCGAGCAACCAGAGCGCCTGGGCCTGCTGCGGCTTGTGGGTGAGGAGTCCGACCGGGAGGCGCACGACCGCGCGCACGCGGCCCGAGCGCAGCAGGGCGGAGCGCAGCTCCTCGCTCTCCCGGGAGAGGCCGGCATCGTTGAGTACCGCCGAGGGGGCAATGACCACGCCGAGCTGGTCGTTGGTCATCTGCAGCACGATCTGGTCGATCGCCGAGAGCATTTCGGCGGGTGCCATCGCGGCTCGGCCGGCGGGAGGCAACTGGGCGATGTGCACGGCGGAACCGGTGACCGCGAACGCCCCGGACTCCGCCACCTCGAGGCCCACGCGGGTGATGCCGTGCACGAGCAGGCGCCGGCGCAGGAGACGCCCGGCCTCGCCGTCGTCGTTCGGCGTGAGCACGGTGAGGTCGCTGTGGTCGGCGTCGGCTTGTGCCAGGGCGAGGAGGATGTCGCCCGCGCTCCCGGCTGCGTCGACGAATAGTGCGTCGCCGTGCTGGGTAGCGGCGAGCGCTGACGCGGAGAGCGCCAGAACCTCGAGTGCCGGGCTGCTCAGTGCGGTCTCGCTGTGGTCGCGCAGGTCGAGCCGGAACCGGTCGGCCAGCAGCCCCTCGAAGGCCGGGCCCTCGCCGTACGCAGCCTCCACCAGCGCATCCACGTATCCGATGAGCGCGGCACGGGCCGGGCCGAGTGCGTCGATTTCGCGGTAGAACAGGGTGTCGTCGGGGTCATGCTCGTCGGCGGCGTCGAGCAGGTCGGCGTCGCTGAGTGTGCTGAGCGGGGTGCCGAGCTGGCTGCGCAGGGCGAGGAGAGCGGTCACCGCGCTGAGGGAGGACTGCGCGCTGCCGGCCGATTCGGCGGGGGCGGCGTGGGCTGCGGCATCCGTTGACGCGTCGGGGTTGTTGCCGCGGCGCGTGTCGGTGAGCCACTGGCCCACTTGGTGGGCGTCGAAGAGTTCCTGGCCGCGCCGGCGGCTCACCGGGGCAGGGAACGGGGTATCGGTCCGAGCGGAGCGGGTGCGCCAGACCGAGACGACCGGGCGCTGCACCCGGGCGAGGGCTGCGATGTCGGACATCGTCATCAGGAGCGCCGGCTCAGACGTGCTCATTCGTGCTCCCCCCTCTGCCTGTTGTGTGTGCTCGTGTGACTTCAGGTTAGGGCAGCGGAGTGAGAACCCATGCAGTTTGCTGATAACCCCTGTTATCAGTCACTTGCGGGCGCACTGGTTGCGGTCGCCCCTAGCGTGACGTTGTGCCTGATCCACCCGAAGTTTCAGGCATAGGCAGGCGGCGCACGGTCACGGGGGGAACGCCCGTGAGCCGCCTGCTCCCACCACTTCAACACTCGGCGCGGTTCGCCGGGATCGCCGCGCTCGGCGCTCAGCGCTTAGCCAGACCATTCATAGGAGATCACGGTCATGACACCACAGGAGAACAGCACCGCGAGCACTGAGGCGCTGGCCGGTTCGACGACGGATGCTGTAGCACCCACGGTTGCAGCAGCACCCTCGACCCCGGCGCCACTTCCCACCTCGCCGCCGGCGTTCAGCCCCCGCGAGGTCAGGGTCGGCGCAGTCGGCCTGGCCATCGGCCTGGTCGTCGGCGTTGTCGGGTCGCTGCTCATGGCATCCGTTGCCGGCGGTCTCGGCTCGATCGCGCTGGGCAACCCGATGGCGGATGCCGCCGCCACCTGTGAGGTCGAGACGAACCCTTGGATCACCGTGGGCGATGAGGGTCGCAGCATCTCGATGCAGAGCGAGGGTGAGGAAGCGGCCGGTGCGAATTTCGACGACCTGGCCTGCGTGCTCCTCGAGCTCGACACCCCGGACAGCGTCATCAACCGGATCGACAGCACCCGGGCCCTCGACGGGCGCCAGACCGGTACCTGGGAGGACTATTCCGCCTCGTGGGGCTACCACCCCGACAACGGCCTCGACATCGTGATCGAGATGCCGGCCTACTAACCGGCCACCCCACTTCCACTCTCACAGCATCAATCGAACAGGAGCCACAGCATGTCCGAGATCAAACCCACCACTTCAGGTGCAGCCGGCGTTCCCGCCGCGCAGCAGGAACAGCCCATCCCTCTCGCTCCTCCGGCACCGCGGCCGGGCTTCCCTGCCGGTTCGGCCGGGCCATCCGGACCGGTGCTCGTCTCGGACAAGTCGTTCGTGGTGACGTGGCTGCTCTCCTTGCTGCTCGGCATGTTTGCCGCCGACCGCTTCTACCTGGGCAAGGTCGGCACCGGCCTGCTCAAGCTGTTCACCTTCGGCGGTCTGGGCGTGTGGGTTCTGGTCGACCTGATCCTGGTTCTCACCGGAGCTCAGCGCGACAAGCAGGGACGGATGCTGGCCGGTTACGACCAGAACAAGAAGATCGCCTGGATCGTCTCCGCCGCCCTGATCGCCCTCTCCATGCTCATCTCGGGTGCGAACGCAGCCACGGCCACCGATGCAACGCCCGCCGCCGTGGCGCCGATCGCCGCGGAGGATTCGGCTGCGACGACGGAACCAAAGCCGGTCGAGACTACGGCACCAGTTGAAGAGGCGGTTCCGGTTGAGGAAACGCAGGCTCCCGAGCCTCCGGCCCCAGCCGTTCCTGCTGACTTCGCTTCCGCGCTAGTCAAGGCCGCGAGCTACTCGAAGACTATGCACATGAGCAAAGCGGGACTCTACGGTCAACTCACCTCGGAGTACGGCGAACAATTCTCGCCGGAGGCCGCTCAGTTCGGGGTGGACAATGTGCAGGCTGATTGGAACGCCAATGCTCTCGCCAAGGCGAAGTCCTACCAGGAGACTATGGCCATGTCGCCGGAGTCGATTCGTGAGCAGCTCACCAGCGAATATGGGGAGCAGTTCACCGTAGAGGAGGCGGACTTCGCCATCCTGCATCTGAACGACTGACCAGTCGCCACAGCGAGAACCCCGCCCAAGCGCGGGGTTCTCGCTGTTCCCGGGCATGGACAGCGGCGACCGCCCTGCACAGCTGCTCGGATGAGGTCATTGCGAGTGTGCGCGGAGAGCGAAGACCTTGGCTGCAAAACTCACCGCGACAGACACCGCTGGCACCAAGATCGAGGAGAAGATGAGGAGGGTTGCCTTGATCGCCAGTAAACGGCGGGGGTGCCTTCGCGGTCATCGAGCGCATCGGTTCTTATTTCGTCGGC
This sequence comes from Cryobacterium sandaracinum, assembly GCF_004403415.1. Classification (NCBI taxonomy): domain Bacteria; kingdom Bacillati; phylum Actinomycetota; class Actinomycetes; order Micrococcales; family Microbacteriaceae; genus Cryobacterium; species Cryobacterium sandaracinum. The sequence goes on along the minus strand of NZ_SOGO01000025.1, from coordinate 70,812 downwards.
CCTTCTCTGCCACCATCCCGGGTGATGAATTCCAGGCCAAGGGTTTGCACGTCGAGGATGGCCTGGCTGCTCGCGGATGCTGAGCCACCCTGATCCAAGATCACAACGCGTGTCTGGAATTCCGCGTCGCCGGAGGCGTGGGTGACCAGTTCGTCGACGTGCAGGTGGTAGTGGCCGCCGAGGTAGAGCCGGGGACGTACTTGCTGGAACCCGCGATGGAACATGGCACGTCCTTCAGCGGAGTACTTGAGGCCGGCTGGCGGCCACCCGTGGTCTGTTGCCGCCAGCCACGCATCTAGGGACGGTAGGTCCAGAGGTGCATCGTGTCCGATGAGCACGTCGGCAACTTCGTGCCCGAGCGTGGTGAGGTCTGCCTCGGTGATTGACTCTTCCGCCCAGACGGAACGCCCCAAAACACGATGGCCGATATCGACCGAGTTGGCGCCGCCGAGGGCAGCAAGGGTGGCGCCGCTTGCAAGTACGGTCCTGTAACCACGCGGGATGTGGACGATGTTCGGTCGGATCCAGCGCAGCCCGTCATCGGCGACCGGGAACTTGTAGAGGAGGTCGAAGTCCTCGTGATTGCCGTCAACGAACGCGAGGGTCTGGGCCGTCATCTTGAGTCGTCGGCTCAACTTGTCAATATCGATGCCCCAGTTGTGCCCCGGCCACAGAAACCCGAAATCGCCCAGGACCACCAGATGTTCGATCCCTCGGGCTGACATCGTTCGTGCCACGGTCAACACGTGTTGCATGTCGCCGTGGGTGTCGCCGAGGAATCCGATGCGATTGGCGGCGGACAGCGTGCCGCGCCCGGTCGCAGTGATCACAGCGCCCTCGCTGACTTGTCCCACGCTCGGCAATCACCGAGCGCGAGACACCCGCATCGGGACTCCGGTTCGTGAATAGCCATGTCACCAAATTACGGTGAGGTGTTCCTCTTGGGGTGCACGCTGGGCATCCGTTGTCGACGAGTCGGTCTTTCGGGTATCCCGTACTCAGCGGGAGTGGCGGAGTCCAGATCCAGTGTTCTGCAGGGCCATGAGCACAGCGAGCTGCGCGGCCCGGCCCGCGGACTGTGTCCCCATCTGCAACTGTCGGAGCTGGCGGCCCAACCATCTGGCCAGCGAGAACTCCACCGTGTCTGCACCGTTGTGGGACGGCAGTTTCCCGGTCAGGTCAACGTGTTGGACACAGGCGTCGAAGTTTTCCTGCCATGCCTGGTCGTGGGGATCCAACTCGAATGCCGGTGAGACGTCGAGCCGAAGGAGCTGGTATCGGCAGAGTTTGTCTTCGAAGCGGCGCTGGTACCGGGCCCACTCGCCCCGGCGCCGTTCTTCCGCGGGGAGGGTGGCAAGGTTTCGGGTGCGCTCGCGCGGGGTTCTCCCGTTTTCACGCCAGTAGTCTTCGTAGCTATAGAGGGCAGAGACCCAGTTGGCTGGGCGTTTGGCTGCGGTCGGTCGGGAAGCGCCGCGGTGTGCACTGTTCCTGTCGGCTTCCGCGTAGCGGACCGAGCGTGGGTCCGGATCTGGATCTTTCAGCCAGAGCGCCTCGGCTTTGGCGTACAGGTTCTCCTGGGGATTCGTGCCGTTCATCGGTAGCCCGTCGTGGCCACCGGGGTGGCGGCCTCGACGAAGTCATGCGCGGGGCAGCCTGAAGATGCGCGATCGCTCGCGGACTCACGGGACTTCGTCCATGAATCGGCGGATTGATCCGCGAATTCTTCCTACGGTTGTGGTGCGAGGCGTTCCAATATCGACAGATCTGAGAATCTCAGAAATTCTTTTGAAATTCTTTTTATGCAATTGATCAGGCATTACCTTCAGGCAAGGGGTTGGACGGTGACGAATATGGCCGAATTCTGCTCAGTGCCCGAAATCCGCCGCACACATATGTCTTATGACAAACAACCGATTCATCGACAACCTCAACTCCGACACCAACAGCCTCCCCAAGCTGCGGGCAACCATGACTACTGACTCCACCACACCGGACACCACCGATTTCGGCGGCATGAGCGCATCCGAAGTCCACTCCGGTGGTCGCACAGACCATGTCTTCACTTCGCAGCAGGTCGCTCTGGCCCACTCCCGGGTTCTCCAGTCAGGCATCCTTGACAAGCTGGATGCGTGGCGAAGCGAGGACGCTCACGTCACCGGTGCCAGCGCACGACTCCCCCTCATCTCTGACCACGCCACCCTGGTTGGGCTTCTTCTGCTCGCCAGCGAGCACGGTCCGCTCCAGATCAGCTCCCTCGCGGTGGTCCTACAGAACCGACTGACTCAGGAATCCCGCACGCTTCTGCACCTCTCCGATGTGGCACCTGGTTTCGCAGGCGAAACTCGCGAGGCCAAGCGCTGGTTCGACGTCACTCACCGTGCCTTCCACCGCATGCTCCCACTCATGGATCCCTTTCCTCAGGAGAGGAAAACGGCAAACACGTACACGGAGATCCAGGCCGTCCTAGACGCGCACGACTCTGACCTCGAAAAGAAGATGAAGACCCGTCTGGGCGAATTCACGAAGGGGTTCCTGCACATGACATTTATGCAGCAGCCGCGGCGCCTCCGCCAGGCCACCCATCGCATCGAACTCGCCGTCGACCAGACGTTCATCGGGTCGCCGACCACCCGCGGCTTCTCCAAAAACAACTTGGCGAAGAATGTTGCAGACGAAATCGGCACCAGCCCTCTGTCCCTGGATTCTGGACCTGTTGACGCATTCGCCGGCTGGCATGTGCACGGGAAGGGTGTCGGCAGGAGCGACTTCACCTGGGGCTGGATGGCCAATATCGCCGTGCGCGTCGACTCGGAACACCCCGGGGAATCCCGATTCCCCAAGCTGGCGATCAGTGCAACCCTGAGCATGCCCAACATCGGGGTGACCGAAGAAGCCGTTTCGCTGATGCGTTCGGCACTCAGCACCGGCCTCGCACTCGGCATCACGGATGCCGACAAGGCCTACTTCGCCAGCTCCCGCGTCGAGCGTCTCCATGAGCCCACGTTCAACCTCGGGTTCACACCGTCGACCGATTACCGCATCGAGCGACTCGGAGTGCAAGGCGGCCATTTCGGATCAACCTTTATCGAAGGCAAGGCCTACTGCGCCAGCATGCCCACGACACTCCAAAACGCGTCCAGGGATCACGTCAACGGCACCATCGACGCAGAAACATATAGAGGTCGCATTCAGGCACGCGTTCACTTCGAGCTTCGTCCCAAGGGCAAGCCCGATGACCAAGGCCGGGTCCGCATGATGTGCCCCGCCGTCGGGGCCAACCCGACCGTCACCTGCCGCCTACGCGAAAGGCCCGCGAGCGACGTCAGCTCGGCCAGTCCTCGCGTCGCCGAGAACGACCTCCCGGAATATCCCGACAAAATCTGCATCCAGCATTCTGTGACCTTCGGCAAACAGGACGGTCTGCGCGAGCGTCAGGCCTTCACTTACGGCAGCCCGGAGTGGCAGGAATTTCATACTCCACCACGGAACTCCGCTGAAAGCCTGAACGCCGGTGTCAATAGCCCCGTTCTTGAGAGTTTGGACGACGCCTCCCGCCGAAGCGTGCGCGGGTTCGCTGCCGCCCAGGTTTTCGTGACGATCCTGCTCACCAACTACAACCTGCGCTCAATCGCCGCGTACCTACGCGTTGAAGTCCAGGATCAGGCCTCGAACACAGTGGCGGTAGAAACAACCACGAACGCGCGTCGCGGAGACCGTCAGCGGGCAACCCGGTGCACCCCTGAGGATGGTGCTGCGCCTACGACATAGCCGAATCCAAGAAGTCGCTCCTGAAGATTCTCAGGAGCGACTTCTTGTATGGGGTCGCCGAAAGCCCGTGGATTGCACGGGCAGCCTCAACACCGTCACCACCGGGCCTCGAACTGATTCTTGGCCGCACGCAACACTGCATCCGGTTGCTCGAGATGATCGACGGGACGGTCCTCCGCGTCAAATGCCGTCGTCGGAGAGCACAGCCAAAGCAACAAATCCGCCTCGGACCAGTTATTTGCCGCCGCCAGTTCGATGAGCCGCGCCATAACCGGGATGATCGTTCCGCGGGCCCGATCGAATTGGTAACCCGGATACAGGACAGCATTCCGCCGGACGACACCGGCGATCTGATGCGCAGCGCGCCGCCGCGCCGCCAGCTTCCGGTTTGACGGCCTGGCACCCAGGAGTTCGGCGACTTGCCCGCTGGTCAGCAACCCAAACTCTGCGGCGATACTGCGCCACATGTTCTCTGTCGCCTGCAGGCTGCGCGCGAGCTGCGGCGAAACCACATCCGGGCTCGCCGCCATGGCACGCCTGAGCCGCCACACACCGGGCTCGGAAACCCCCGAGGTGTCCGGTTCCCCGGGACGCTCTGCTCCGGCCATGGTCCACCTCCACGTAGCTATTTGCCTCGCAGCCTATTGCTGAAGCCGCTGAAGACTCCCGTGTGTCCTACCTTTCACCACGGGGCTGGCCGGGTTTGTCGCTGAGTCGGCTGATTGAAACCGGCAACTTTCGTAGCGTTGAACTTCAGCAGGCCCGAGAGGTCCGACAAGTGGACACCCGGTCCGAGAGAAACGGGGTGCGGCATGGTTGACATGGCTGAAGGCGCTGCAGGCGACTGCGGGGCGAGTGGACCGGATTTCCTGTGGGGTATCGAAGGCGGATGCTGGCTCATCACGACTGAGGACTCGACCTATCGGATCGACCTGGACGCCATGACCATCGACAGGTTTCGGTTTCCCGATCCCTCGTCCGCCCCCACGGATAATGGGCCCACTCGCCCGCTGAGGGAGATCGTGGAGTGCAGGGTTGGAAAGCTCGGCTACTGGCTCCTAAACCCCGAAGGCCCCGACATTGAGACCGTTGAGTACTACTGGCAACGTTCCAGCACCGTCGTGCGCATTGAACCTGTGCCCGCTCAGCCGGCAGATCGCCCCGAGTGATGGCCAGCGAACGGACGGAGGAGCTGACCGGTGCCGAGGGCGGCCGCTGGATTGTGACGACGCTGAGTTCCACGTATCGATTCGATCTGGACGCGATGACGGTCACCCGAATCCCCGGCGAAGGTGCCAGTCGAACCGTGAACGATCGGACGCGGCCGCTCCGTGAGATCGTGCGCTGCGGGGTCGGCGCACGGGGCTACTGGTTGATGAATCCCGAGGATGACGAGTCGGCCTTCGTCGAGAACTACTGGCAGCTGTCCACCACGATCCAGAGCATCGCACCCGCACCCGCGGAGTGATCGGCGAAATGGGCTAGTCGGGCCCGGAAGGAGCACAGCGTGGATACTTTGACGGATGACGCAACCGGCTGTTACGTCGTAACGACGGCATCCGCCACTCGCTACTGGCTCGACCTCGACCGACGACTGCTTCGGCGCGTGACCAGTCCCGGGGTTCACGCACCCCTTCGCCTGCGCCAGGACGGCGACGACATCGATCTGTTCGAGGTTGTCCGATGCCACATCGGGCAATCCATGGTGTTGCTGATCAACTTGAACGTGCCCGGCGTGTGGCTGACGACCCGCGAATCCACCCCCGTTGTCCGCATTGATTCTGTGCCGAAGACGTTGATCCGACCATGACCGACGCCCAGAAGCGGCCCTATGACTACCGGCCCATCAACGCGCTCCCCTACTGGGACGTAAGAGGTGACTTGATCACCGCAGCCGTGGCCGACACTGTTCGAGATCTCTTGGCATTGATCGCCTCTCCAAGAGTCGCGCGAATTGGGGGTAGCGGACTCCGCCCCCGCGTGGCCCGATCCTGTTGACTTGTACGAGGCACTCACTCGAGTGGTTCAGTCAAGGATTTCAATGGGGGTTCGATGCGCGCGACAACTGAAGGTGGTGCGATGGTCGTCCTGAACGATGACGGGACTTGGGCCACAGAGCCTTCGCCCATGGCTGGCAACCCAGCTCAACTTGCCCTCGGCTTCAGGAAAGTGCCGTGGGGCGCCACCATGTCGGAGATCAAGGCTTCTGAGGTGCAGCAACCGGATCATGAAGACGAAGACTCGCTGGGGTTCAACACTGTGTTGGCCGGGCTGCAAGCGCAGGTATTCTACATCCTCATTGAGGACCAACTCGTCCGAGCCAAATACATCATCACGCAGGAGTACCAGAACAAGAACAGCTATATCACCGCCTTTTCAACGCTCAAAGAAGCGCTCACAAGCAAGTACGGCGTCTCCGGAGAATCCAACATCTATTGGAACGACGACCTGTACGAAGATGACCCGACCGAATGGGGTATGGCGATCAGTGTGGGCCATCATTCTCGCTTTGAGACATGGGCCAATGAGAACACCAGCATCTGTCTCGCTCTTACTGGAGAGAATTACGACATCCAACTAGTGGTCGAGTACACCGGTATCGCCCTCCGGGACATTGAGTCGGATCACAGAAAAGCTTCACTTCTCGCAGACCTATAGACGCGCCGAGCAACACAATTGCTGGGACAAGCAGCCGATGGTTGGTGAAAAATTCGGAGTCGGCATCGAGGTCGGCCACTACTCCGGCTCGAACCCGTCCATCCGCCCAGAGCGTCTGATGAAGGCCACCTGATGAATCTTCTTGAATCCCTAGCGCCCCTGTTCGGGGGCGACAGGACTGGGAGCCGCGATCCGCTGGTTCTGGTTGTATGGGAGAGCGTTGTCTTGCGCAGCGTTCTGCCCAGCCGGGGTGATGCAGAGGAGCAGTCAACGTGGACCTGACTAACCGCGAGTACGTCGCACGGGCACTTGAACTCGTCGTAGATGGCCTCGGACCTTTCGTCAGCGCTGCCCTCACCCCGATTGTTCCTCAAGGGAAGACTTGGGTGACCCTTCTCGAGGAGAAGGACCGCCACAACCGCATCCTGGGTAAGACCTACTCGCCCAAAGACCTGCAGTCACTTCTCCGGGTCATCACCGAGCGGTTGGATCCGGTGGGGTATCCCTTCGCGGACATGCTTCCGCGCGAAGCGCAGAGGCTCGCCAGCGAATTGCGCGATGTACGGAACAGCTGGGCGCACGGTGGGGAGTTTGATAACAACGACGCCTATCGGGCGATTGACAGTGCTGAGCGACTGCTCGCGCTCGTGGACGCCACGGAACAAGCCGGGGCCGCGGCGGAGCTCAAACTCGCGGTAGCTCCCGCCCGTCCAAATCCGGCGGAGGAAACCGTCGTGATTCCGAAGCACGGCGCCCAGGAAACCCCTGCTGCATCCCAAGTCGCGGGGCCGGCTTCGCCGGTTATGAGTGCCACGTACGAGATTGAGCTTTCCGCGACTCCGATCCTCAGCTACGCTCTGGCCCACAACCGACAGGCCGTCGTCAGCGAACTGACCATCACGAACCATGGCCCGGAGCTTCGTGAGGCTGTACTCCGGCTTGAGGTCACCAGTGCCCTCGGCAGTCTTGGATCCCCCCGGGAGATACTGGTAGAGCTCGGGGCCGGCCGACCCAGCTCATTCACCGAGCTCGGTTTGCTCATGGACCCAGCGGTGATGCTGACTGTCGAGGAGCAACGTCCGGCCGTCATTCGCGCTCGACTACTCGTGGCCGGGGATACCGTGGCCGAGAAGTCAGTCGAGGTCCAGCTTCTGGCTGCGCACCAGTGGGTGTCACGCCCGGTTGAATTGGCACTGGAGATGCTGGCCGCCCATGTGCAGCCGAACCACCCTGCGATCGCACCGCTGCTTAGCGAGGCTTCCGACATCCTCGAACACGACACGGGTAGCGGCTCGCTTCAGGGGTATCAGGCCGGCCCCGACAGGGTCGACGAGATCGTCGCGGCTGTTTTCGAGGCGATGCGGAATCGCGCCATCCGCTATTCCAATCCACCAGCTAGTTGGGCTGACGTGGGACAGAAGGTGCGCAACCCTGCCGAGGTTCTCGAGGGACGGGTTGGCACCTGTCTGGACACTACGGTCGTGTTCGCCGCTGCCCTTGAGCAAGCGGGAATCAACCCACTTCTCTGGGTCGTCGATGGACACGCTTTCGTCGGCTACTGGCGCGAGGAAGACCGCAGTCTTGGTGCTCCGGCGACGACGGATGCGACGGAGGTCGTCAACCTCGTCGACCTCGAACTGATCAAGCTCGTCGAGACGACGATGCTGACGACCGAGCTCACCGAGAGCACCTTCGCTCAGTCGCAACGATCACCGTACGTCTCGCAGCTTTCCGGCAACCTTGAGAACGTCATCGGGGTGACCGACGTTGTGCAGGCGCGGAAGAACCAGATCATCCCCCTGCCAGCGCGCACCCAGGACGATAGCGGCACCATCATCGTCACTGAGTACCACCCCCACACTCCAGATATGCCGACCCCACCGCATGCCGGCGCCCCTGCCGGAACCATGAAAGACAGGCCCGGCCGGGTCGTTCCGTACCGCGTCGAGCAATGGAAGAACGCGCTGCTCGACCTCAGCCTCCGCAACAGGCTGATCAACTTCACTGACCGCGGCAGGCTCCCCCTCGTAGTTGCCGACCGCTACCTCGCGAGCATCGAAGATCTTATTGTCAACGGCACGGGACTGACCCTTCTGCCCTCGGACCAGGTCGCCAGCATTGACCGTCAGCGCGGCATCCGGTTTGGGCGAGACCTTCCCCAAGACCAACTCGCGTTGCTCCTGCAGGACAAGAAGTCTGTGTATGCCGATGTGACCGATGCTGCCTACACGACCCGACTGCGAGCTCTTGCGTACAAGGCGCGCACCGTCGTTCAGGAGACAGGTGCAAACAATCTCTACCTCGCATTCGGGACCCTGGTCTGGAATGTCAAGGGACGCGAGTTGCGCTCCCCGCTGGTCTTGGTTCCCGTGACCCTGGAAACGACGAACCGGGCCGGGAGCTACCGAGTGGTGCTGGACGAAGCAGGCCAGTCAACACCCAACTACTGCCTTTTGGAGAAGCTGCGCCAAGAGGACGGTCTATCTATCCCGGGACTGGAGAAGCCGGTCGAAGGCGCTTCGGGAATCGACCTAGAAGCGGCGCTGAGAGCCACCCGTGAAGCGATCGTCGCGGCCAAACTCCACTACCGTGTGGAGTCGACTTTGGACCTGGCAATCCTCCAATTTGCCAAGTTTCGGCTCTGGAAGGACCTCGACGAGAACTGGGAAACGCTCGCCGAAAACTCACTCGTCAACCATCTCATCTATACGCCGACCGAGGCATTCGCTGACCCTGTCCCACCTCCACCCTTGGCCGACCTTGACGCTCTCGGCGCCGAATGCCCGGTTCCCGGTGACTCCTCACAGCTTGCCGCCGTCGCGGAAGCGGTTGCGAATCGCACCTTTGTACTCGAGGGTCCTCCGGGCACAGGCAAATCGCAAACCATCACGAACCTCCTCACCCGAGCCGTGGCCGACGGCAAGAGAGTCCTCTTCGTGGCGGAAAAGCGAGCAGCTCTCCAAGTGGTGCAGAAGCGGCTCGAGGAAGTGGGCATGGGTGCATTCGCCCTGGATCTGCACGACAAAGCCAGCAAGCCCGTTGCCGTGCGCGCCCAAATTCGAGCCGCTCTCGAACACCGTGTGACGGTCGACGGACAAGGCCTCAAGAATGACCTTGAGGCGCTGGCGACCGCACGAGGAAGCCTGGCGCGGTATGCGAGCAGGCTCCACGACGAGAACCCGGCCGGCCTCTCGTACTACTCAGCCAGGACCCAAGCGCTGTCCTCCGCCCAGGATGTAGCGGCGATGTCGGTGCCGTCGGATCTGCCGGGTCACGTCACCGCCGATGTTCTGGATGATGTTCGACGGGTGTTTCGGAATCTCCCGGATGTTGCGGAACCGGCACGTGCACGGCCGGAGCACCCGTGGGCGTTCCTGACTGAGCCGCCCGTACCGTCACTGGACATTGAGCGGGTTCGCGCGGCATCCCTCGAAATGGATGCCGCGGTCAAAGACTTACCGGCCGACGGGACCGTCGCTGGCGTGCTTACCCATACTGTTACAGCGCCGGAGTTCACTGCCCTGGCAACACTCGCGACGTCGCCCCGACTCCCTTTGAGCGTCCTTGAGGCGACCGTCGCGAGTGAGTGGCGTGACGCCGAGCGCGATGCGATGGCTGCGGTGACTGCGTTCATTGCCGGATACCAGGCCGCCCTCGACGTGGTCACCCCGGCCGCATTCCAGCTCGATACAACAAGTGTCCATGCCGCCGCAACCGCAGCCGACGCCTCCGGCTTCTTCGGGCGCAAGAAACGCAGGCTCGCTGCTCTACAGATGCTTGACGGCGTGTTGGTGGAAGGCGTAGTCATCCCTCTGAAGAGCCTGTCGGAAGTCACGAGGCAACTCGTCGCCGCGCAATCCAAACTGGACGAGGTCAGGGTCCTAGTTCGAAGCGTGGATGGGGTGACGATCCCCGGAGAGTGGAACCCCCTTCTGGCCCCGGACGTGGAAGTCCTGTCCAGGCAACTTAACTGGCTTCGCTGGGTGGGCAGCGTGCTCACGCCGTCTACTTCGCCGCACGGCGAGGCGTTCACGGTCGCATTGCGCGCCTACTACAGCGATGCTGGTGCGAATGTCAGCCCTAAGCTGCGTGCGGCCGTCACAAGGTGTGGCACCGCAGTGGAGGAACTCATTTCCGCGCTGGGCGTGACCCCACAGCCGCTAGTCAAATGGTCGGGCCACATCGGATTCATTGCTGCGTGGCGGCGGACGGCTCCCGAGCGAGACGCCCTCGATCCCCAAATGCATTCCCTGCGTCGGTGGGTCGATCTCCTGGAACACCTCGCACCACTTACAGCAGCGGGCCTGTCAGAGGCGCGGACAAGCATCCTGGCCGGCACGACCGAACTCGTCGACGCCAGCCGGGCGTTTGAGAAGGGCCTCGCGATCGCATCGATTGGCGAACGCGCTCACGCGACTGCCCTGGACCAGTTCGAAACTGTGGCGCACAACCGTTCAATCACGCGCTTCACTGACTCCTCCCGCGCGGTACGCGAACACCTACCGTCCTATATTCCGTTCACCGTTCTCGGTCAACGCACCTTTGGTGCCACCGCGAGCACCGGCCAGATTGGGCTGCTCAAACGGCAGCTGGACCGGCAGCGCGGCGGCATGGGTGTGCGGGACCTGATGCGCAACTTCGGAGACCTCATCACGCAAATCATGCCTTGCATGCTGATGAGTCCGGAATCCGTTGCCAGGTTCTTTCCCGCGCAAGCCGGACTATTCGACATCATCGTCTTCGATGAGGCCTCCCAAGTTCGGGTCGCGGATGCGATCGGAGCAATGGGGCGCGCGAAATCCGTCGTCGTAGTTGGGGACAGCAAACAGATGCCGCCATCCAGCTTCGGCGAAAGCAGCATCGGCTCCGCGGATGACGACAGCGGAGCGATGGAATTCGTCCGTGATGAGGAATCCATTCTTTCCGAGTGTGTGCAATCCCAAGTCCCGAGCAAATGGTTATCCTGGCACTATCGGAGTCAGGACGAATCCCTGATCAGTTACAGTAACCGGGCCTACTACCGCGACCGCCTTTCATCATTCCCGGCACCCATACACACGTCCGGGAATAATGGGATCGCCGGCTACGGTGTGAGCTTGGAACGTGTAAACGGCCAGTTCCTGCGAAGCGGCACGGGCAAAGCTCTCCGCACCAACCCGGTGGAAGCCGAAGCAGTCGTGGACGAGATCATCAGACGATTCTGGGCCTCCCCCCTCGTGGTTCCCTCAATCGGAGTAGTGACATTCAACATGCAACAGCGAACTCTGATCGAGACCAGACTGCGCGACAGTGGTGACGACCGCATAGTGCAGGCGCTCGACAACGACACCGACGGCCTATTCGTGAAGAACCTGGAAAATGTTCAGGGTGACGAGCGCGACACCATCCTTTTCTCAACGGCTTTCAGTGCCAACGACCGTGGATACCTCCCCCTGAACTTCGGGCCGTTGAACCTGCCCGGAGGTGAGCGTCGACTCAACGTGGCAATTACAAGGGCGAGGCGCCAGGTAATCGTATTCAGCAGCTTCAACCCGAAAGACCTCAGGGCGGAGGAAACGACCTCGGTCGGCATTAAACACTTCAAGGCGTACCTTGAAATGGCGGAAAAGGGTGGCGACGCGGCGGCCGGGTCAACGCGGATATCGACCGCCATTGACCGTCACCGAGAAGACATCGCCGAAGGGCTGCGAGAGCGCGGACTCACGGTGACGACGGATGTTGGCCTCTCCGATTTCCGAATCGACTTGAGCGTCGCCGAGCAGGGCGACCCCGGCAAGCCCATCATGGCCGTGCTGCTGGACGGACCCGGTTGGGCGGCGAGGCGCACCGTCTCGGATCGGGACGGACTGCCGGTCGAGGTCCTCTCGAAGCTGATGCGCTGGCCAGCCGTGGAACGGATATGGATGCCTGAATGGCTGAGCAGTCGAGATTCTGTGCTCGATCGACTTACCCAAACGCTCGCCGCGGCCGCAAAGGCAAGCCAGACGGAGACCCCAGAGGAACCAATGGCCATGGCACTGCACGCTCAGACGCCACCCTCACTGGGTGCATCGCCCTCGACGACTGAGCGGAAACTAGCATCTGCCTTGTCCCCGACGTATCGCTCCCACGCCCTGGCTGGGCCCCCGCCTTCTTTGAATGCGGAGAGATTCGATCCATACCAAGTTCGCTACCTCGGGCAAACCGGTGTCCTGGATGCCCTCCCTCGCCTACAGGCCGCTGCCTCCGTATCCACCGCACTCAGAGCGATTGTCGACGCGGAGGGACCCATCCACTACGTACGCCTCACTAAATTACTGGCGCTGGGATTCGGGCTCGAACGAGTTAATGCAACTCGCATGCAATCGATCCTTCGGCACCTGCCCGAGGAGCTGAAGGCCCAGGACGAGAAACCGTTCGCTTGGCCGGCCCGCCTTGACCCGAGGACCTGGCGAGGATTCCGCCCAACGCCTGGTGGGGTCGCCCGCCCTCTCGAACACATCAGCCCTCGAGAACTGGTTAATGCAATGGTGGAAATTTGCCACACCTCAGCAGGGATGAATGAAGTAGAACTGATGCGGGAGACCCTGAACATGTTTGGCGGTACATCGCTGACGACCAAGTCCCGAGATCTCCTCTCGGCCGCGCTACTGACCGGGCAAAACAACGGTCGGCTAGAACGCACACAAAACGGCGTCTACTTGGCTGCCAACCCCTGATCAGGACTGCTCGAACGACCGTCATCGCCCTTCGCCTATTTCAGTTGCCGTCAGGAGGCAGGCGCCGCGGCGTAGCTCGGTTTTCTTTGAGGCCCCGGCTTAAAGGCGGAGCTCAGTACGTTCGATTGAACAAAGAGAACAGGCAAAAACTCACATGGCTCAAGACTCAGATTCCGTCCCGATTCGTGCGAAGGATGCGGATGCTGCGCTGGTGGGCAATCCTTCCAGAGGCATCGGAGAAAGGAATCGCATGGCTGAAGAATGGCAACTCCGAAGTGTCCGTGTTCCGAAGGGAACGCATCTTGCGAACTCTAAAGGTACTCCCGGCGCTCAACGGGATCTGCTGTATAAGAACGGGACGAATGCGCTCGTAGGACCCGCGGAGTCGGTTCCAGTTGACAAGGAGGAGGGATCCTCCCCGGACTATGAGTACGCGCAATCGGACGAGGACGGACCAGGACTCGGTGCGGCAATCGCTGGTCTCGCACTGGTCGGACTGACAATCGGCACCATTGCTATGGTGGGCGCGTCCCGCGACAAGAATTCGCGGCTCCGCGAGTTAGAGTCAAGCCTCGCCGAGGCTCGCCGGGCCGAAGGTCAAGCAGCGGTTGCCATTTCGCGCGTTTCCGCACCCGCGGGCTGGTACGACGCGGATTCCGGGCGTCAGCGCTGGTGGGATGGCCAGCAGTGGACTGAACACTTCCAGTCCGACCCGCGTCGAGCCCCGGCGCCCGCAGGGTGGTATGACGATGGCTCGGGAAACCTGCGGTGGTGGGATGGCCACGAGTGGACGGCTCATTTTCAGACTACCCAAGGTCAGGTTGCTCCGAGGTCGCCAGGTGCACCAGACACTGCGCCGGTAACGCCATCCACTGATGTGGAGGCGGGGTTCGGAATGCCGCAGATCAGTATGAGCAGTGCAGAGTGGCAGGAGCGTGTTCGGGCGATGCTCCTCGCTCGGGCGTTCAGCGAAGAGCAGTGGAGGTTGCTGTCCAATGCCCGAATCGACGATGCGGACGGCGCGCTTCTGGACTGGCAGAGCGAACTGAACAAACTCACCCCGCAACAGTTCTCGGATCGCATCAACTACATGCTCGAGAGAAATCCCGCTCTGCGCAGCTCTGAACAGGACCCCGCTCCGGCGGGGTGGTATGACGATGGCTCTGGCCAGCAGCAGTGGTGGGATGGCCAGCAATGGACTGAGCGGTTCCAGGCAGAAGAGGTCAAGATACTCGCGGACTCGCGCGCGATCACTCCCGCAGGTTGGTATGACGACGGTTCCGGCCGACAACGCTGGTGGGACGGTCAGCAATGGACCTGACTTATCCGCCATCGTGAGCACGGCGCCTTGACACGGCGCCCACCCCGCGGCCGTGCAGTGAGCCGTAGCCGAAACGCGCGCTATTCGGCGCCCGACGCTGAGCCAAGGTCGCGCTGCCGGTCGTCCATCGCCTTACGTGGGTCCATAAGACCGTCGATTGCGACCTGAAACTTCAACCCACGGCGGCCGTTCACCTGCCGGATATTGTCAAGAAGCTGGGCATCTACCGCGTCGAACATCACTGCTACACCGCGGATATGCTGCTCCGGGTTGTCCCACAGTCGCGGGTTGGCGAGCACGTCCAGCAGGTAGTCGCGATCGAGTGCCTCAGCTAGCTTGCCGAGTTTGTCGACGTACTCGGCTTGGGCAAGAGCCCGTTGCACCTTGTCGGTCGGAAGGCTGAGCCGCCGGAATAGTTCAGTCACGTTTACGATCACTGAATCGATCTGCCCGATCAGCGACGGTGCGACGCGGTCGCCGGCTGCCGCGTGCATCAGGTACAGCTGCCGGAGCGTTTGCAGTTTCGCGATGCGCTCGCGGACGAGCGGGGGCAGCGAGTCGACGGCGCGCGGCTCCTTCGCGGCTGCGCCATGGGCCCGACGACGATGCAGCATCCAGATCGAGCCCGCGACGATCCCGACTGCAGCGAGGATCGCCAGGAGCACCCAGCCGAACGACGTCGGACCACCGCTGTCGACGGCGGCCGCGAGTGTCACCGCACCGATGCTGATCAGTACAGCTGAACCGAAAACTGCAGCGATGACGATCCAGGCAGTCTTCCTGTGCTTGTCGTATCCGGCCAACCTAAATCCGCCCACGTCGCGCTGGCCGCCGAAGAGCGTGATGAGCAGGTCGATGATCATCCAGTAGCCGAAGCCACCGACGGTGACGAGCTTCAAGACGGCCGAGCCGGTCTTTCCGAGGTAGAACCGGTCGGCGCCGAAGACACCAAGAAAGAACGAAAGCAGCAACGTCACGATGAAGCTCTTGCTGCCTTCAGGCACCGTTCCTGCGGGACGTGGGGTCTGCGTGCGCTCCCGGTCTCCCGGCGGAGCCGGCGGTACGAACCGTGGCGGAGGCGGGGACACGCGGGGCGGGGAAAGGGGCGAGGGTCGCGGCGGCGGCGGCGTTACGCGTGGTGGCGGTGGCGGGCTGCTCGACAAGTCGTCCCCCATTTTGTCCCTCGTGTTGGCCGTCGGTGCGCGATCGGCCTTCCGCCAGTCGTGTCGTCCGCGGCGCGGCAGCGGACCGTACGAGCACGACCCGACACCGGTCGATGCATATGCCGGCGGGCCTGACCCGGCCCCAGTCTAGGCGCACACGGCCGGTGCTAGGCTCCGCCAAGATCGCTGTGCACCGCGGGCCCCGCGAACGACAGCGAGGTGGCCAGAGAGATCTTGCAACGAGGCATCGATTCTCAGCGCAGGCCGGGGTCCGGCATGCACGGCTGGCACGTCCGCGGATCCCCGTGATTCCCATCCGCGATGGCGGTCTTTCCTCGGAACGCGGCACAGTCTGCGAGCGGTGGCCGCAAAAGATACTCGGCGGCGCGGGCTTGCGAGATGTGCCATGACCGGCAAGATGGCCGATAAGGCGGAATTACGTCAAGACCCCCGCGGAACCACCGTCAGAGCCGAGACCCAGGCCAGCCCGGAAATCCGCGAACGTCCTGCGGTCCACCTCCTCCATCGACGTGGCAGACCCGAGCATGGAACACCAGCGGTCGACGGCGTGCGCGGCCTGGTCTGCGGGGAGGCCGGGAATGATCCGGAGCAGTTCCTCGGCCCGCCGCTTCCGGCGCTCGTCCTCCAGGAGGTCGCTGGGGGTCTTGTATTCGGAGCTCATACGGACACACTAGCCAAGGTGGGGTTTGAGCGGGCGTGGTGAGGACTCGGAGCACGGTGCCGGGGTGAGCCCCGTCCTGGCGCGAGAAGTCTCTGGTCCGGCACAATCCGCAGCGTCGGATCGGTCGACATAGACTCACCCACAGGCGAGCTGGCGCGAGCTAGTCCTGCTCGGTGAGATCCACGCTCTTGATCAGAGCGTCAAGCTCCGGCTCCGTGGACAGATCCAAGGGCGTCAGCGCCTGGGCCGAGCCACTCTGCCGGATGGCCAGCTCCGACGACGCCTCGTTGACAATCTGGATGGCGCCGGTCTCACGCCACCGAACCCCAACGAGGCGGGAACGCTCGAACGTCGCCGCCAAGAGCACCTGCGCGCTGATCGTTCCGTACGCGTCCGGGGCCGACCGAGTAACGGCTACGACCCGCACGCTCTGCAGTGCCGGTACCTGGGCGAATGCTTCCTTGACCGTGACGAGGGTGAAGCCCGCGACCGCCTCCTTATGGAGTGTCGCCGTAGCCTGCTTCGTCGCCTGCTTCAGCGTCGGCTTCCCGCCGGGAGTGACACTCGGCAACTTCGACGGCATCGCTGTCGACGGCGGGACTAGCACGAGAACACTGGCTTCGGCGCCGTCAACGGAGAGCGGGACTGCCATGGCGTCGTTGTCCTCGAAGGCTGTTTCCAGCACGTGCATGACCGTGTACGGATCGTTGGCCCCGAGAGCGGACCAGACCTGGTCGAGATCCTCCTGTTGTGCCATTCTGGCGTCGTCGGCGGCTGCCCACGCGGCTGCTATTTCGCGAGCAGCTGACTCCCTGCCGTCGCGTTTGGCTTGCGCTCTGCGCGACCATGCGAGAATCCCAACCCCTTTGAGAGCAGCCTGGCGGTGGCGTAGGAACACGGCAGCTTCATCGATTAGCTGCGTTGGCGGGGCAACCGGCGCTGAGCTCGACTGAAAATCGGCCCAATGCAGGCTCGTCAGGCTGGCGACCAGGTCGACGAGTTCCTGAATGTACAGGAGGCGCTCACTAGCCGCGACCGACCGAGCCGACGCTTCCAAAGCGCGCGAAGTCGCTGCCGGGGAACGACGCGTGGGACCCGACGACCGCGCACGCGACCGGCTTTGCGATCCGCTCAGCGAAGTGTAAAAACTGAAGGGACCCGCCCCCGTGGAGAATCCTGTTCTGCCCGAGCCCACATGGATCCGTGCGGCGCGGGTACCGATGCTCGCGCGGACCCCACGGCTGTTCATTCTGATTCGCACGCCCGGCGCAAGCCTCACCGAAAACCCCATGTCCGAAACTTACCGGAATACGCCGTGATTCGATGAGCGTTCAGGCAGCATCTGCGCAACCAGTTGTCCCTAACCAGAAGGCCGACCACCCTCACCGAGGCACAGTTCGGCAGGTCGCACAATCGAACTCGGCCATACTGGCGTGATGGTCGACACGAAGATGACGAAGTCCGCTGGAGAGCATTGGGTCTGCTCGGTCCTGAGCCGGTTGAACTGGGGCGCCGCTCTCACCCGCGATGGCCTTGAACGCACGGATATCCTCGCCGTGCGTGCCGACGATTCGAGGACCATGATCGAGGTCCAAGTGAAATCGGCGAATGGTGTCACTCCGAAGACGAGTTGGCCGGTCACCCCCAAGGCGCAATTGCCTGCTCAGACCAGCCGTGAGTGGTTCGTATTCGTCGCCCTTCCCCAGGAGCCACACGAGCGGCCACGGTCATTCATCATTCCGCGTAATGTAGTCGCCGCTGCGACGTGGATAGTCCATCAGGACTGGCTCACCGACCCGGATGCAGTCCAGGGAAAACGAAACGTTGGCGTCGATCGCGCGCGCGTTTCAATGTGGACATGGGCCGGCTACGAAGACCAGTGGGGGCTGTTGGAAGAATCTGCCTACGATGCTCCGATTCTGTTGCCGCCCAAACTGCGCGAATTGGCGCTCGACCCACGCGTTGGACTTCCCCCGGACCATCCCTGGAACGACTCCCTGCCGTTCTGGTGACGGCGACCAGCCAGAACGTGGGCCAGGGCAAGGCTCAAGCGGCAGTGGCGGAATATGTCCCTTCTAATCAATAAGCGACTCGCTCGTCAGTCAGAGCGGGATCATGAGAGCGTGCGGCGCCAGGAAGTCCGGGCGCCGGTGATCGGGTCACCCCAACTCACGTGGAGTGTTGTGCTTGCCGGGCTCGCGAATGTCTTGCTGTAGTCGAAGTAGATCGACTCTCCCGGCCCGACATCCTGCAGATCGTGTTCAAAAAGGGTGATGTCATTTCCCTCGCCGAGCTCGTCAACCGACACGACATGCATAACGTCCTTCGAGATATTGCGGAGTTCGTACTTGCTCCCGATACTGCTGAGCGACCAGGGGTCGGTCGCGATCTTCGAAAGTTCAATCGCGTTCCTCTGTTCGAGCGCCTCCGCCGACCGCGCGGCGGCGGAGGCCGAATCGGCTGATGCGCGGAGGGCGACCGTCTCGTGCTCCTGTGCGGCGTCCCTGGCAGCACGGGCATCGTCCCGGGCGTGACGCGCGTCGACCGCCTGCCATGCGGTGACACCTACCCCGATCGCGGTGATGAGCAGGAGGCCAAGGTTGATGATGCTGCTCTGGTTCATTGGACAAACGTATCGAGTGCCGCTCGCAACGGATGCAGCATCGCCCTTGTTCCAGGTCGCACTCACGGCCTTTGGCACTGAGACGGGCAGCCGCCGATCGTCTCGCTAGCATGCACGCATGGTGGCGCCCTATCGAGCAGGCGATTCAACTCCAGAGCCTGCCATGAGTTTCGAGGTGAGGCCCCTCCTGCTCCACGGTTGAAAGGTCTGGCGGCGGATTCTCTGCCCGGCTCCCGATTTCCGGTAACGAATAGGCATGTGATGCTTGCGGTCAAGGGCATTACCCCGGGTCCAGAGTGCGGACTGCCTAGGCGCCGGCCACACCGAGAGTGGAGGCGAAGTTCCACCAAACTATGTCTGTTATGGCCCCATGATGACGGATCGCGAGATGCTTGAAAGCAACCGTCCACGAGGTCAACCGATATCGCCAATCCATGTCCTCCAAAGAACAAAGTCACTCGGCCGGCGACGAGAGGGTCTTCGCTGCCTATGGCCGAGCTATGCACGGATCGCAGGCGTTGGAGTTTTGGCTTCGAGTCTTAGTCAACGTGCATCAGGTGACGTTGAAGGACTTCGCCTCCCAAGCTGAACTCGACCGGGCCGTCGATACGCTCTCGACCTCGACAATGGGGACTGTGTTCTCAGCGCTCCGTACCCTGGCGCGGGACCCGATCTTAGAAGAGAAACTGACCATGGCAGTGGGCGAACGAAATCGTCTCGCTCACCATTTCTTCAGCGAGTGGTCGGATGCTTGGGACGGCCTGGAGACCGAGATCGAAATGATTGAAGACGCGAACCGCGTGCAAATGCTGTTCGAAGAAACGGTTCGGGACCTCGCCGCGACGCTGGGAAAACACTTGGACGTCATCGGGTCGAATCCAGATGCTTATATGCCTGGCCTGCAGCAGCGCCTCGGCGAATTTAACGAGCAAGGCGAGCCGACCACAAACTGAACCTCGCCTATCGAACGGAGTTGCAACCCAATCAGCTGTTCGATTCCAACAGGGATCGCGACGGTATCGTGCAGCTTATCGAGGCTTTGCCGACGGGCCCGACGGCATCAAGAGTTCAGCTCGCCCTTCCATCCATATCATCGGTTTCTGCAAGTTGGGCCACCACGGCGGCGTCAATCATCACGTCTGTGAGTGACGCGGCAGCGGGGCAAGGCAAGTAGGCGTGGCAGCTGGGTGAACAGCGTGAGCAATCATCTCAGGTGGGTCTACTCTCAGGGGTGACTATTCCGAACCCGCCCCAGTTCGATTTCAACCGCGCAATCAGCCCTGACACCGAGGAAGTGGGCGTCGCGCTTCTGCGGCTGCTGTTTTCCCGCATTGCGAGCGCCGAAGCGAAGCTGAAGGGTGAGTTCTTCGCTGTTGTTGACGACAGGAGCAGCCTTCGACTTGATGACCGTTACCTCGGACGATGGCGCACCGGCAGCCTGCACGGCACGGCCATGTCGGCATCGGTGGACGCCCTTCTGGCCGTGCAAACGATCCTGGAGTCGGTCCTCGCTGGAACGGGAGCGCTCCCGATGTCCGCGCTCTATCCGATGATCCGAGCCGCCCTCGAGAGCGCTTCGCTTGCCATCTACCTACTGGAGCCCGTCAGCCGAGATGAGCGGCTACGCCGAAGCTACATGGTGGCTGTCGAAGACGCGAAATACTTCGACACGTTTCAAATATCGCTGGGCAACCTCAACTCGCGGTCGAAGTCCCTCGCGCAGGCCGAGATCCGCGCGCTGATCGCGACTCGCCCTAGCCTCGGAGATCCCGCCGACTTCCCATTCACCACTGTGACTTACAGCGACACGGTCAAGAAAGCAGAGGTAGCAATCACAGCTGATCCAGCTATTCCCACGAGCGCACGCATGGCCCTGCTTGCTTGGTGGAAGTTGTTGTCGGGTCTGAGCCATGGCAAACAGTGGGCATTCGTCGAGGCGATGGAGCGCAGCGAGGCCGTCGTGGACGTTGAAAACCAATCGGCACAGATACGGATGACCTCGTCGATTGCGGCGGTCGCTCTGGTCACTCAGCGCGCGATCGAGGCGTTGGAGACAGCGCTGAATCTCTATGGGCGCCGGTCCCGAGTTACATGGACCGAGGTCGAAGATGCAAGCGAGCCTCCGACCTTGTCCTACACGGCTCTCCAGAACGAGAACGACGCGCGCGAAGATTAGGCAATGTCATTGCCACAATCATTTCCCGTCGAATGGAAGTAGGACCTGGCCCCTACCATCACGACAGCGAAGCCGTGCCCCTGAGCGGTCCCAATGACACCCGCCCAAGACTTCGGAACGGCCGCGAATTGGAACCGAATCTGCGTGCGTCGAGGTCCGACTATCGGGCAAGTTTGGCCGCGAACTAGAATCGCGCCACGATCTGGGTTTGTTTCTTTCTGTCCACGGGCGGATCCACGCTCAACCGCTGTCGCGGAAGGACTGTATGGTGCGATAGTGGCGCTCCAATGAATCGCGTCTGGCTTGCCCTCCAATTCCGGGCATCGAGGGGTGAAACACTAGTGACCAGATACTTCGCGCGTACGGAAATCAAGGTTGCGGCCGACGACGAGACTGGGCCGACCGTAGTCCTCGACGCCATCCGAGCCGATTGGCGCGGTTTTGAGTCGGGTGTGTTCGCGCTGACAGCGAATTTGGAATCTACTGATGGGCCAGCGCACAACTACTGGCGCGGACTATTCGAATCCGGCCCGTCCGGCCCGAACCCCCTCGACGACGCACCAATCGTTCGAATCGAGGTGAGTTCTCCTGCGAAAGATAGAGTGTCTCGGTCCCTCCTGGGTGCCAAGCTTCCGTGGCTCGAATTTGAGACGGGGGACCCAAATGGTGTCCCTGCCGTGCTCTTTGATGCCGGCATGAAGGGCCTCTTCGACTCGGAAGGAGTGAATGTCCAAATAGGCCACCTACGAGAAAGCAGATTCTCACCGGCGTTGAAGCGCATATTTGACATGGGAAGTTGGCCAAACGCTGACGAGGTCAAAATCAAAAAGGCTCTTGGAGAAGTTCCGGCTTTTTCGCAGATGCTCGCCATCGACGTGGGACAAGGCGGAGCCAACGCTCTTATCGACACAACTGGCACTCCAAGGCTCTATTTCGACGTCGGAGCAGGGATGGGAAGGCACTCAGGTTCAACGCCACCCAACCTTTCATTCTGCGCGTGCAGAGGCCAACCGATCGTCTTGTCGCACTGGGACACGGATCACTGGGCAGGAGCGAGACTGGAACCCCGATTTCTGGCCCATGTCTGGATCGCGCCACGCCAGCGAATCGGACCCAGCCACACGAAACTGGCCTCTGACATCCTCCATGCTCATGGAGACATCCTCATCTACGCCTCGAAAAAAGCCGTAGAGATTTCGCTTCAATGGGAAAACCCTCGATGGGTCAAGCAACATGCCGGCCCGGATCAACGGCTCAGCCTCGTGCCGTGTACAGGACGAAACCGGAACGACAGCGGCTTGGCAATGCGTGTTCGAGACATCGAGCGTGAGCTTGAGTGGCTGCTCACGGGTGATGCGTCCTACGATGCCATACCGGCTTCACCTACTCCAGTCGACTATGCAGCGGTAACGGCCTCGCACCATGGTGCCAAGCAACCTCGGATTGGAAGTGTCATTCCGGCTCGAACGACACGCGCCGAGAAGTATGCGAGGCTCCTCTACTCGTTCGCGACTCCAAACAGTTTTGGTCATCCGCATCCGAAGGCTGTTCACGATAGTGCCCGTCAGGGATGGCGCCACGGTCCAATGGTCGTTCCGTACGCAGCTGCCAAATTCGATGCGCTCGCCACCGGTTTGGGAGACACGCAGCGTGCCCGAGCGTCGGTTGCGGCGGGTTGGCGTCGGAGACCGTTGCTGCCGAAGCACCTGCTCGAGTGCGTGAATGATATGGAAATCGTCCGATAGGGCAGTCCACACCGCCGGTGCGTGACCCAGTCGTCGATGTTCGTCGTGGAAAAGCTGGAGTTAATCGCTGGAATGTCGTCCGGCACGTTCCGCGACTTCCCAGCGGTCACAGGCGAATTTGGATTTCCCGAACCACCCACATAAATTAGATTCGGATCATTCCGACTCGTCATGTGGAAATAGGTCGCGACAATCGATACCGGTTGCGCGGCCTATTTTTTTATGGTCGAACGTTTCTCCGGCCGGAACGTTCTCCTCGCCATCACCCCGTATCGGAGGTCCGCCGGCGGCAGCCTCACCGCCGACATGCTCGGCGCCGCCCGCTTTTCCCGCAGGCGAGCGCCACTGAAGGACTGGTTGATGCCACCTACTGTCAACCGGTCATCGGGCCCTCTCCCGTGCGCGCCTAGATCGCACACCTCATGCCGGCGATCCTCGACGGGACCGTCGATCCCGGAGGGTCTTCGACCGCACGGTGAACCTCGACGCATCCCCCGTCGCCAACCGTGACGGGGGCAACCGCGAAGCCCTCACGATCATGATGGCCATCTGACCGGCCGCGTCGCGGCCAGAGGTCAGCGCCCAAGGGAAGATCGTAGGGGCTGTGCTCGCAGTTGCCCGAGGTCGCGGCTAGGCAGCCTATTCCTCAAACGTCACGTTGCCGCGGCAGGCTTCGCCCGGGCTGGGCACCAGATCCTTGAAGCCGTGGCTGACGAACCGCCCGTAGCTCTGCACGCGCCCGTCCGTGACGAAGTCGTCGTTGAATTGGGGCGGCTGGTTTTCCTCAGCATCGGGGAGGTCCCGGCCCGAATAGGCGCACGCCGAACTCGCGTTCGTTGCGCCCGGGACCGGACTGCCATTGCCACTGGTCTCTCCAGCCTGAGCCGAAGTGGCGCCGACGAAAACAAGTCCGAGTGCGACAACGCACCCCAGTACCATGCGTTTCATGAGTAATCCTCTCAACAAGGGACGACCCGCCTGGCATAGGATGAGCCAGCGTCCCGCCCCACCTTTGCGGAAGATACTCCTCGGTGGCTATCTGGACAACGGGCGGAAGACACATTCGGAGGGCCATCCATGACCGCGCGAACCGCTCGTTCCCCTCAGGCAGGCCAAGCGCCGCAGCCGCAGCCGCATCCGCATCCGACTTCGAGGAGTCGGTTGACGGACTTCGGCCGCAATTTCTCGACCAGGAGCCGGTATTAGTTCTCCTGCACCTCGTCAGGGATGTACCGGGACGCGGAAAGCACGGGCGGAGGTAGATCATCGACGGCCCGAGTACCCACTCGTGGAAGGCATCCTACACGTCGTCGTGTCGGTGGATCGCTTGGGCGTCGAACCGCCGCGCGGGGCTAGACCGCTTCGGTGAGGGCTCCGGAGAGAACCTCGTCCAAAGCCAGGACGGTGTCTTCCGGTGATGTGCCGAGCGCCAGCGCCAGCTCAGACTCGAGGAGTTGACGGGACTTGGCGAGCATCCGCTTCTCACCGGCGGACACGCCGCCGTCCTGTTCGCGGCGCCACAGGTCCCGGACGACTTCGGCGACGCGCGTCACGCTGTCACTCGCCATCTTCTCTTGATTCGCTTTGAACCGGCGGCTCCAGTTCGTTGCTTCCTCCGTGAACGGCTCGCGTAGAACCTTGTAGACCTCTTCCAGCCCAGCGGCATCGATGACGTCACGCACTCCAACAAGCCCCGCATTCGCGATGGGAAGTTGGATTGTGAGCTGCGACGAATGCACGCGCAGCGTCATCGCCGGCTGGGCGACGCCCTTCAGCGTTATGGTGGAGAGCTCGGTAAGGGTGACCGCACCGTGGTGCGGATAGACGAGGGTTTCCCCAACGATGAACTTCAAACTGACTCGATTCAGATCGTGCTGCATGCGGCGTCCCGGTGGCGCCGACTAGCCGAATTCCCGGCGGCCAACCTGTCAATCGTGCCACAGTCCCCTGAACGTTCACCTTGCGGCAGCAAGCGTGGCGCGGCGTACTACCCGGCCGATGGCTGCTGCTGGGTGATGCAGTGGATGCCGCCGCCGCGCGCGAACAACGGCCGCGCCTCGACCGACACGACCGTTCGGCCCGGATACGCCGCGGCCAGGATCTCCCGGGCGACCTGGTCGGCCCGTTCCTCGCCGAAGCCGCAGGCGATCACGCCGCCGTTGACGACGAGGTGGTTGACGTAGTTGTAGTCCACGAAGCCGTCCTCGTCCGTGAGTGCGGCCGGTGCCGGCAGGTCGACGATGGTGAACGGCCGGCCCGCCGCATCCGTCTCCTCGGCGAGAACGGCGCGGAGCTGCCTGGTCACGGCATAGTCCGGGTGGGCCGGGTCGTTCTGCGCGTGTATCAACACCGTTCCGGGCGACGGGAGGGCGGCCACCATATCGACGTGGCCGCGGGTTCCGTAGCGCTGCTGGTCCCGGCTCAGGCCGCGCGGCAGCCAGACCAGGCGGGTGGCGCCGAGGGTACGGGCGAACTCGGCCTCGATCCTCGCCCGGTCGACGTAGGGGTTCCGGCCCGGATCCAGTTGAACGGTCTGCGTGGCCAGCACCGTTCCCGCGCCGTCGACGTGAATGCCGCCGCCCTCGTTCACGAGCACCGAGGAGATCGCACTCGCGCCAGAGGCGGCGGTGACGAGCCTGCCTACCTCCATGTCTTTGCCCCAGCGCGCCCAATCCTGGGCACCCCAACCGTTGAATGCCCAGTCCACCGCCCCCAGCTGCCCGTCATCACCCAGCACGAAGGACGGGCCGATGTCGCGCATCCAGGCGTCGTCAAGTGGTGCCTCGATGATTTCGATTTCCGCGGAGAGGTACCGCCGAGCGGTCGCCACCTCGGCCGGGTCGACGACCATGGTGACGGGTTCGAATTCGAGGACCGCGTGGGCAACCGCGGTCCAGGTGCCGCGCGCCTCGTTGGCGGAATACGCATCCGTGCCGAGCGTGTAGCCGTCCACCGGGAATGCCATCCAGACCCGGTCCTGCGGCGCGGTCTCCGCCGGCATCAGCCAGGTCACGACTCCCCCGACGTCACCATCGCACCGAACGGATGAGCCGGGTCGACCGGCGTGGTCAGCCCCGCATAGCTGTCCGGCCGTCGGGTGGCCAGGAAGGGAAACAGCGTGAGCCACTTCTCCCGTTGTGCCAGGTCGAGGTCGGCGACCAGCACCGCGGACTCGTCACGGGGAGCCTGCACGAGCACACGACCGTAGGGGTCAGAGATGAAAGAGGAGCCGTAAAAGGTCAGGTCGCCCTCGTCGCCGTGACGATTGGGCACCACCATGAAGAGGCCGCTGGTGATCCCGTTGGCCACGATCACCTGCCGCCAGAGCGGTTGGGTGTCGAACGTGGGGAAGCCGGGCTCCGAGCCGATCGCTGTGGGGTAGACCAGCAGTTGGGCGCCACCGAGGCCGTACAGCCGCGACACCTCGGGGAACCATTCGTCCCAGCAGGTGGGCAGCCCGATCCGGGCACCGCCCAGTTCCTCCGGCGCATAGACGGGATACGCGTCCTCGGCTGGGCCCGGTCGGAACCAGGTGTCCTCGTAGTAGCCCTCGGTGACCGGGATGTGCAGTTTGCGCGTGCGACCGAGCAGCCGACCGGTCGGCGAGACCAGGATGGCCGTGTTGTAACCACGCGGGTCCTCCGGTGCATCCTCTGCGTCCGGTCTCTCGTAGAGGGAGGCGTGCACGACGACGCCGTGCAATTTGGCCTGCTCAGCCGCGAAGGCGAAGGTCGGTCCGGTCAGCAGGTCCTCGGCCGTCAGCTTCGGCACACCCTGTGCCCGTGCGTTGCCGGGGTATTTGCGCAGCGTCAGCTCGGGCAGGAAGGCGACGCGGGCACCCTGATCGGAGGCCAGACGGATGCCCTCGGCCAGCTCCGCGCGCAGCGCGTTTTCGTCGACGTGCCAGCGGTGCTGCACGAGCCCGACCCGGAGCGGCGGCCGGGCCTCGCTCGACGTTCGGGTCAGCGGTTCGGCGATGCCGGGCGCGTTGATCACGAGCATGACGAGACCTCTCTGCGGAATAATTGATCACTTGATCAATAACCGTTGGCTAAAGATATATAGACTCAGGTTTCATGTCAACCGATCCGAGCGCATCGCGGCGCAAAGCACCGATCGAGCGGGCGGCGGAAATCACCCGTGCCGCCCGGGAGATCGCCCTTGACGAGGGCTTGTCGGCCCTTACACTGCGTGCGGTCGCCTCCCGGATCGGGGTGACCCCGGCCCTGGTCAGTCACTACCAGCCGAGCATGGACTCCCTGGTGGCTTCCACTTTCGGGGCGATCGTGGCCGCCGAGATCGGCGAGGTGGCGGAGGAGCTGGCGCCCTGCGAGACAGCCGTGGCGGCCCTGCAGACGCTGATCGACACTCTGCTCGGACCCGAACGCAGCACCGTGACCGCGGTCTGGCTCGACGCTTGGAGCCTCGGCCGACGCCACCCCGCGCTCGCCGTGGAGGTGGGCGTTCAGATGGACGCCTGGCAGGCGTTCCTGGCCGTCCTGTTGAACACCGGCTGCGCGCGCGGCGAATTCCGGGCGATCGACCCGGACGCCGTCGCCTGGCAGCTTTTGGCGATCATCGACGGTCTGAACGCGCACGCCATCGTGCGCTACGGCCATGCACGGCGGCTGCGCGGTCTCGTGCGCACCGTCGCCGAACACGAGCTGGGGCTGCGCTCCGGGGCCCTCGGGCCCGGGGACGACTCCGGCCGCCGACCCGAACCTGACCATCCCCCGGCACCGATCACCGTGCCTGTATGCTAGGCGCATACTTCCGGTCATGGTTCTGCTGTGAACGGACGAGCGCTGGTTGAGACAGTGCATGAGGCCCCGGCGATTCGTCGCCGGGGCCTTTCCCGTTGCGGGACCGCCACTGAACCCTCGACGTTCTCCGCTGCGGGACGGTCGCTCCCGGCGGCCGAATCCCCGGCGGCCCGGAGCCGTCCCGATTTGCGTTGACAACCCGGCGGCCCCGGAGCGCTATGTGACACGATCCAGCTTCTCTCGACTATGTGCGCACCAGCACGGTCGACGATGCGATCACCCGACTCGAGCGCCATGGTCCGGAGTCCCGGGTCATCGCGGGCGGGCAGAGTCTTCAGCCGATGATGAAGCTCCGTCTGGCCAGACCCGAGTGGCTGATCGACATCAACAAGCTCTTCGAACTGGACTTTGTGCTGCGCGATCGCGGCGGACCAGGCGCCGCTGCCCCAGCCGCCGGTCCTGGCTCCGGACGAGGTCGCCCAGATGCGTCGCCTGGTGCGCCGGATCGCCCTCGCCACGCCGGAACGCGTCAGCAGCCGCACCCGGAAGAGCTCCCGGAGCGCCCCGAGGCTGGACCTGCGCCGCACGGTCAGGGCGGCGCAGCACAGCGGCGGGGAACCGGTGCGCCTGGTCTACCGGCGCCGGCGCACGCGACTGCGCCGTTTGATCCTGCTGTGCAATGTGTCCGGGACGATGGAGCCGTACACGCGGGTTTTCCTGTCGCTCCTGCAGGGCGCGGTCGCGGGGGCCGAGGCCTTCATCTTCTCGACCGGATTAACCCGGCTGACCCGTCAGCTCGCGGTGCGCGACCCGGACCAGGCTCTGGCACGGGCTGCCGCCAGCACCCAGGACTGGGCAGGCGGCACCAGGCTGGCAGAAAGCATCCGCCATTTCACGGATGCCTGGGGTCGACGTGGCCTCGCCCGCGGGACCGTCGTCGTGATCATCTCGGATGGGTGGGCGCTGGACGACCCGGAATCGGTGCACACCCAGATGGCCCGCCTGCGGCGCCTGGCCTACCGCATCATCTGGGTCAACCCCAGGAAGATCGCTTTGCACTACCAGCCGGTGGTGGGCGGCATGGCGGCCGCGTTGCCCTTTGTCGACGCGTTCGTCAGCGGGCACAGCTATGCGGCCCTGGCAGAAGTGGCGGCGGCGATTCGCGCCGACCGTTCGTACCCACACGAGAATACGAGGACCCGTTGATGGACATCAACAGCACGTTCTCCGTCGTCGCACCGATCGACGAGGTGTGGAAGACTCTGATGGACTTCGAACGTGTCGCCGGCTACGTTCCGGGGGCACAGGTGCTGAACAAGCTTTCGGATGACGCCTATCAGGTCGGAATGAAAGTGAAACTGGGTCCGGTGACCATTCAGTACAGAGGTCAGATGACAGTTCTCGAACGCGATGCGACCACGCACCGCGCCGTGTTCGAGGGGCGCGCTCAGGAGACCCGCGGTCAGGGCAGGGCGCAGGCTACGGCCACCCTCACCCTCGTCGAGGCGGAGGGCGAGACCCAGGGCACGGTCAGTGCCGAGGTGGCGCTTTCCGGCAAGGTGGCCGCGGTGGGGCGCAGCATCATCGGCAGCGTCACGGACCAGATGATGGCCCTCTTCGCGGAGAACCTGCAGGCCATGGTCACGGGTCCGGCTCCGGAACCGGCGGTGCCTGCTGCCGGGGCCACGACCGGGAAGACCGCCGAGACGGTCAGTGGGACGGGAACCGCGACGGCTCCGCCCGCCGCACCGCCGGCCCGGCCCCTCACGACGGCGCCTACCTCCCGGGCGCCGCAGCCGCCCGACGAGACCAGCCTGAACGCGCTCGATCTGGCCAAGGGCATCGTGATGGATCAGCTCAGCAGCCTGCCCAGGCTACTCGGCGTGATCGCAGCGGTGGCGTTTGTCGCCTATTGGATCGGCCGCCGCGCCGGCGGTCGGTAGACCCGGATGAGCGAAACCGGAAGGGTCACCACCTGTGCGTGAGGTTCTGAACCCGCTGCTGACGGGATGGCAGGCCGGCGGCATTGCCGGCCTGGCCACCGTCGTGCGCACCTTCCAGTCCGCCCCCCGGCCTGCCGGCGCGTCGATGCTGGTCACCGCCGACGGGGAGGTGGTCGGCTCGGTCTCCGGCGGCTGTGTCGAAAGTGCCGTCTACGACCTCGCGACCCAGGTGATCGAGGATGGGCGGCCGGTGCTGGTGCGCTACGGCATCAGCGACGACGACGCCTTCTCCGTTGGTCTGACTTGCGGCGGCATCCTCGACGTCTTCGTCGAGCCAGTCAGCCAGGTGAGCTTCCCGGAGCTGGCCGCTGTGGAGCAGGACATCACCGGATCGGCCCCGGTAGGGGTCGCGACCGTGATCGCGCACCCCGATCCCAGCCGTCTAGGCCGACACCTGATCATCCGGCCGCACGGCTTCGACGGCGATCTGGGCTCCGAACGGGCGAACCGGGCCATCGGCGATGATGCTCGCGGGCTGCTGGCCGCCGGACGCAACCGCACCCTCACCTACGGTCCCGACGGTGAACGACGCGGTGAGGGCATGCGGGTCTTCGTCAACAGCTACGCCCCGCGCCCACGGATGCTGGTGTTCGGCGCCATCGATTTCGCGGCCGCCCTGGCCCGGCTGGCTTCCTTCCTCGGCTACCGTGTCACCGTCTGCGATGCCCGCGAGGTCTTCGCCACGCCGGCCCGGTTCCCGGAGGCCGACGAGGTCATCGTCGGCTGGCCGCACCGCTACCTGGCCGGGCAGGTCGCGGCCGGGCTCGTGGATGAGCGCACCGTCGTCTGCGTACTCACCCACGACCCGAAATTCGACGTGCCGCTCCTCAAGGTGGCCCTGACCCGCGGCCCGTTCGCCTACATCGGTGCGATGGGGTCTCGGCGCACTCACGAGGACCGACTGACCCGGCTCCGCGAGGCAGGTGTGGGCGAGGCGGAGCTGGCAAGGTTGCACAGCCCCATCGGGCTGGATCTCGGCTCCCGAACCCCGGAAGAGACGGCCGTGTCCATCGCCGCGGAGATCATCGCCGAGCAGTGGGGCGGCACCGGAGAGCCGTTGGGCAGCCTGGCCGACCGGATCCACCACGACGACCTGGACGAGCCGACCTCGGTGTAGCCGCCGCCCTACTCCCGCATCCCGAAGCGGGCGTAGATCGGATGCAACCACCTCGGCGCCCACCAGAGGCCCTTCTCGAGCGAGGTCATCACAGTGGGAACCACGATGGTGCGCACGAGGGTCGCGTCCAGCAGCACGGCCACGGCGAGGGCGACGCCGATCTGTTTCATCTGCAGCAGATTGCCGGTCGCGAACCCGGCGAACACGATCACGATGATCAGGGCCGCGGAGGAGATGATCCGGCCCGAGCTCTGCAGACCCGTCTCGATAGCGAGCCGCGTGGCCTCACCCGCCTCGTAGTGCTCCTTGATCCGGGCGAGCAGGAACATCTCGTAGTCCATGGCCAGGCCGAAGCCGAAGGTGAGCACGAGGGTCAGAACCAGAGGGTCCACCCCGGCGATCGTATCGGCATCGAAATCGAGCAGGCCTGCGAGATTTCCCTCCTGGAAACCCCAGACCAGGATGCCCACGGAGGCGCCGAGCGAGATGACGCTGATCACGAGGGCGGTCAGCGGGATGACCACGGAACCGGTCATCAGGAAGAGCAGCAGGAACGTGGCCCCGGCGATGATCAGGGCAGCCCAGGGCGCGCCGGCGACCAATGAGTCGACATAGTCGACCGACGCGGCATCCATGCCGCCGACCCAGTGGTCGAAGTCGGGCCGGTAGTCCCGGATCTCCCGCACAACGGCCGGGCCCGCGTTCTGGTCGACGTCGACGCGCGACACCCAATGCCCGTTCACCAGGGCCGGTGGTGTCGTGCCGGTGACGTTCGGCAGCGTCGCCACCTCCTCGGCCAAGGCCGCGGCGGACGCCTCATCGGTGTCCGAGACGAGCTGCACCAGCGGGGCCGTGGCGAGGGGGAAGTGGTCGTTCAGCGCCGTGACGAACCCGTACTGGGTCGAGGCCTTCGGGATGGCGTCGGCGCCGCCGCTGGACACGTTGATGTTTAGCGCGGGGCTGCCGAGCAGGAGGAGCACGGCGATGCCCCCGAGCGCCACGAGCACGGGCGCCCGTTGCACGCGGCGAGTCAGCCGGGAGAAGACGCCCTCCCGGGGGGCGACGTCGCCGAAACGGGTCAGGAGGGGACCGAGGCCGGGGATGCGGGTCAGCAGGCCCGGCTTCAGCAACCGTTCGCCGAAGTACCCGAGCAGAGCCGGCACAAGAACGAGCGCCGTCAGGATGGCGATCAGCACCACGGAGACCGCGCCGATGGCGATGGCACGGATGATCGTCGGTTCGAAGACCAGCAGGCCCACCGTGGCGATGGCGAAGGTCAGACCGGAGTAGAGCACCGTGCGGCCGGCCGTGTCCGCCGTGATGCCCACCGCCTGCAGCATCAGCTCGTGACGTTCCGTACGCGTTTCGCTGTCGCCGGCCCGCTCCACGAGTGCCCGGAACTCCTCGCGGAACCGGCTGACGATCAGGAGCCCGTAGTCGATGGAGAGCCCCAGCCCGATCACGGTGATGACGTTGAGCACCGTGGTGTCGATTTCCATCAGGTAGCTGAAGCCGAAGAGGGCCCCGAGAGCGCCGGCGATCGACGCCAACGCCCCGATCAGCGGGATGCCGGCCGCCAGGAATCCGCCGAAGATGACCAGCATCACAAGGAGGGCGATCGGCAACGCGATCAGCTCGCCCTTCTGCAGGTCGGCCTCGGCGACCGCCACCAGGGACTCCACCAGGAGCGGGGTTCCGCCGACTTCCACGGTGGCGTCCGGCTCAAGCTGCCGGACCTCGTCGGCCGCCACGCCGAGCCGTTCTTCCACCTCGCCCAGCAGGTCATCACTGAGGTCACCGTCTGGTGCCACCATCTGGGCGTTCAGCAACAGTCCGGTGCCGTCGGGCACCAGGAGAGGCATCGCAGCCGGGTTCGGCGAGCCGTCAGGGAGTGGTGGGATGGCGAGCGGGTTGATGACCTCTGTTACCCCGTCGACTTCCAACAGGTCGGTCGTGGCCGCGGTGAGGATCAGGCCCAGGTCCGGGGCGGACAGGTCGACGTCGTGGATCAGCAGAGAGAGAGATTCCGTGTCTGCGCCCTCGGTGCCCTGCAGCAGATTGGCTGCCTGGCTGGCCTCGCCTTCAACGGTGGGTCCGGCGCTGGAGAGCCGCTGGAAAAGGTTCTCCCCCGTCACCCCGATCAGTGCCGTCGCCACGCACGCGGCGATCGTGAGCGCCCAGAGCAGCAGAGAGGTGAACCGGTGACGGGCGATCAAAATGCCCAGTGTGCGCAGCATGGCAGAAGTCCTCCGGTCTCAGGCGGCTACCGCCAAATTACTCCACCCGGCGCCGACGGACCGACACCTGTCGGGTGCCGGGACACACCGCGGGAGGTGTACGCTCGGAGTTATGCCCCGTATACCTATGGGGGTATAGTCCGGGTTGGCCTGATCGCTGCCACTTGGGACGAACGTGCGCCGCAAGATCCTTGTCGGTCGAGTCCGGGGCTCTGCGACAACTTCATCCCGAACGAATTCGACGGAGATTCTGCTCTAAACAGCGCCCGCGGGCTAAAAAACGGGAGTTTGACCTAAAATCTCCGTCGAATTGGTTCGAGACCGGAGACGACCAGGACTCACACTCACCTAGGGTGCCTCGTCGACGATGCCGATGAATGCGTTGCCGATGCCGTCGACCTCGGTGCGACTGAGGCCGGCGGCGGCATCTGGGAGTTCCTCGGATCCGTGGTAGTCACAGGTCAGATAGGTGAAGGCGGGCCACCACTTCTTGGGACGCGCGGCTTCGGAGAACCCGCAGACATCACAACGTAGTTCCACCCAGACCGGCTTCTTGCCGGTGCGGTTGGCCCGAGACTGCACGAGCCACACCGGCGGGTTGCGCTCGATCTCGGCCAATTCAGCCTCTGACATCCGGGAGGGCAGTTCGTGGCGCTGCGCCATTTCGATCGGGATATCCAGGCGCAGGGCGGCGATTCGTCGGGTAATCATCTTGACCAAGGATAGGCGTTCCCGGGCCGGGTAGCCTCGTCGGCTACGGCACTCCCTGCGTCAAACTCGACTTTCTCGACCCGTCGACGTCGGCCGAGGCCCGGAGCACCAACGGTGCGATCACGGTGGGGCTGCCGGCGGACGGGGTGATCTACCGGGTGGACGCCCGCGCGACCAACGGCGAGAGTGACAGCGGGTCGGTCCCGAGCGACTCCTCTTCCCGCCGCTCCATCACCGCGGCGACCGCCAACGGGAAAGTGACGGTCGAAGCCCGCTGACCGGTCGAAGGGGCCGCCCATGAAACACTGGGGTATGCGCGATACCGTCTCCCCCCTCGGCCTGCTGCTCGACGTGGACGGGCCGATCGCCAGTCCGGTGTCCCGGACCATCGCCATACCGAGCATCATCACGGATCTGATCAGCCTGGCCGGAGCCAACGTTCCGATCGCATTCATCACCGGGCGGTCGTCGACATTCATCCGCGAGAAGGTTGTCGCGCCCCTCCGCGCAGCCGGACTGCCCGAGTCGATGCGCATGTACGGGGTCTGCGAGAAGGGAGCCGTCTGGTTCCCGATCACTGCCGCGGGGATGGGCGAGATCGTCGTCGATGACAGCGTGGCCCTGCCGACCGCCGCCGTGGATATGCTGCGCAACCTCGTCGTCGACGGGTTCAGCGACACGATGTTCTTCGACGAGACCAAGCAGGCCATGGTCTCGGTCGAGCAGCGCACGGATGCCGACCACGGCCGGTACCAGGCCGCCGCGGTGGAGTTCAACGAGGCCGCATTCGGGGTGATGGTTGAACTCGGGCTGGGCATCCGTTTCGGTGATCGAGTCGTTCCGGACCAGGCCGGCACCGTGGGATTCCGGATCGACCCGACGATCATCTCGACCGACATCGAGTCGGTCACCCTGGATAAGGACCGCGGCGCGGAGCGGGCGCTGGCCTTTTTCTCCGAATCGGGAACACTCCCCCGGGTCTGGCGCTCGGTCGGCGACTCGCGCAGCGACTACCTGATGGCCGACCACCTGCATGCCGCCGGCTATGACGTCTCGCATGTGGATGTGCGGCCGTCCGACGGTATCCTCGAGCGCCCCTACCCCGTGATCGTAGAGGGGTCCCTGATCCACGACGCGGCCGGCGCAGAATTCCTCCGGTACTGGGCCGACAAGCTGGGCCTGCGCGAAGCGGCTACTCCGAACTGAAGCGGATGCCGTCCTGCAGGCGGCTCCGCAACTCGAACACCTTCTCGAAGCTGCCGCGGTCCATTCCGGGCAGCCCGCTGCGCAGCACCCCGATCAGCCGTGACCTCGGCAGCGTGATCACGGTCGGGCGCCGGCCACGTCCGGGGACCGTCAAAGGGTCAGTCAGGGCCTCGTCGGGCAGCACGACCAGCACAGCGGTGAACCTCACCCGCAGCGACTTCGCCAGAGCCCGCACGACACCCTCGACGTCTTCGATCGGACGAACATCGGGGCCGAGGGCGTCACCGACGAGCTCCCCGCGCCGAAGCTGCACCGGCCCGCCCCAGTCCTCGGACAGGACCGCGAACAGTCCCGCCGGGCCGAGCACGACGTGATCGACCTTGCCGCCCTGCATGCCGGCAGCCACATCATGCCAGGCCGTGAAGCCGATCCCGAGGGCGGAGACGAGTTGCGCCGTTGATTCCTCGGCCAGAGCCTTCGCCAGCCAATGCCGGATCTCCCGCGGCGCCGAACGGATCAGCGTCGGGGCATACGGGTCATCGATAGAGGTTCCGCGCCCGGCCCATTCCCGAAGCAGTTCGAGGTAACGCTGGCGCGCCTCCCCACCCGGATGGCCGTACATGCGCGCGCGCGGCCCAGCCTGCGTGGCCTGCCCACGGCCGGCTCCGGAGGCGTAGGCGGGGCGCTCCGGCTCGGGGAACGCGTCCGGGTACCGGCGGCGGTCATAGTCGGCGCGCCCCTCCGGGGTTCCCACCCGCTCCCACGCGATCTGAACGAGGTGGAAGGCGGCGGCGTCTCCGCCGACGTCCGGATGCGTGTGGCGCAGCAGGCGACGGTAGGCACGACGAAGTTCGTCGTCACTTGCCGACGGGCTGACGCCGAGTACCTCGTAGGGCGACGCCGCGGTCGGGCTATCTGACATCCAGCGTTCTCTTTCAGCGTTAGTGCGGCCGGCAATGGAACAGCCAGCCAATCGTTCCCTCACACTACCGACCCTGGCTGGCATAACACCGGATGCGCCCCGGGCCTCGGCCCGCAGAGACCCGATTTCATGGCACGATCAGCATATGACGACGCACGGCCAACGCCTCCACCGCTCGAGTACCCGACTTATCGGCATGTTCGCGGTGGGTGTCGTCGTCGCTGTTCTGGCCGGGTTGTGCGGGAGTTGGACCCTGGCTCCGATCGCGGGCTGGGCGGCCGCCTGCGTGACGTATGTCACCTGGGTGTGGATCACCATCGGCCCCATGGACAACCAGAACACGGCCAGCCATGCCACCCGGGAGGATTCGTCCCGAGGTGCCGCCGACATCCTGATTCTTCTCAGCAGCCTCGGCAGCCTCGGCGCTCTGGTGTTCCTGCTGGTGGGGACCGACACCAGCTCGGTCACCGCACGGGGAATCCTGGCGGCGGCGGCGGTGCTCAGCGTCGGACTCTCCTGGATTCTGGTGCACACCCTGTTCACGCTCCGCTATGCCTCGCTCTACTACTCCGGGCCCGACGGCGGGGTGGATTTCAACCAGGCGGTGCCACCGAGTTACGGGGATTTCGCCTACCTGGCCTTCACAATCGGGATGACTTTCCAAGTGTCAGACACCAGTCTGCAAACGCACGCAATTCGGATGACGGCGTTGCGCCACAGTCTGCTCTCGTATCTGTTCGGCTCGTTCATCTTGGCTACCCTGATCAACCTGGTGGCCGGCCTGTTGCGCTGACGAGGCCCGTCAGTCGGCAAACTCCCGGACCGGGCGCACAGTGCTCCCGCCGAAGACGACCACCCACACGCCAGCGTCGCCGTCCACGGTCAGCCCGTCGGGGTAGCCGGCCGCGGCCGGAAAGCCGGCACAGGGAAATAGGCCAGGGAACCGGCCATCCGAGTCGCAACCGCCCTCGTTCATCCCCAGGCCGGGAACATTCGAGAGCACGTCCAGCTTGGTGACCGTTCCCGCGGCGTCTTCGAGCGCGAACCCTCGTTCGAGCGCGAGAACGGATCCGCCGACACTTCGGGGCCGGAGGGCCGCCGCGATCAAGCCGACATGGTACCGGGGGCTGCGACCTAGTCGCGGAGGATCTGCACCGGGATGGCCACGGCCAGGGAAACGCAGAGGATGCCGCTGAGGAAGATCGGCAACTGCCAGGCCGTCACCTCGAACGCGAACCCGAACAGCCAGAGACCGAAGACGAAAATGGCCATTGCGACGGTGAAGGCGACGGCGTTCATGGTGCGATCCTTTCGAGCGATGCCCGCACTGCACGCCGGGCCGATGAGTCGAGCGTACCCGGTCGAGCGTCAGACCGTCGACGGCGCCCCGACGGGCTCGATGAGTTCCGGACCGTCACCGCGCACCGGGGCGACCTCGTGATAGCTCAGGCTCCCGACGGTCTCCCGGGCGGCGGCCACCGCGGCGTCGACCAGGGCCTGGTCACCCGGAGTATGGGGGTCGAGCCACTGGTCCCACCATTCTTCCGCCAGGATCACAGGCATCCGGTCGTGGAGGACGGCCAGGGGACCCTCGGCGTCCTGGGTGAGAATCGTCGCGGACAGTACCCACCGGGCCGGGTCGTCGTCGGCCAGGGCCGGATTGCGCCACCAGGAATAGAGGCCGGCGAAGGCCAGTGGAAGACCGTCGTCTGAGTGGATGAAGTACGGAGTCTTCACGGTGCCGTCCGTGTGCCACTCGTAGTAGCCCGTGGCCGGGACCAGCGCGCGCCGGGAGGCGACCGAACTCTTGAAGGTGGGCTTCTCCGCCGCCGTTTCGGCACGGGCGTTGAAGGTGGCGAAGGACGACTGCAGCTCGGTCGCGAATGAGGGGACCAGGGACCAGCGCGCGCCCTCGAGCCGGCGCACAACCGGCCCGGCCTTGGCTGACTCGAGCACGATCGGGATCTTTTCGGTGGGTTTGATGTTCCACGACGGTTCCGGCAGGTTCTCGCCCTCGTGCTCGACGTCGAACATCGCGGCGAGATCGGACGCCGTGTCTGTGATGATGAATCGACCGCACATGGAGGCAGGTTACTACCGGACGCCGACACCCCGGCCTGAGAGCGCAGACCGTGCCGGCCATCCGCTAGCGTCGATTCCGGTGTCGGCGAGGCGCAGGAGCGAGGAAGATCGTCAATGGACGAGCGGAACATGCAGGATCGGTACAGTGCGGATGTACTTTCCCCCGGCTGGCGGGACGCTGGCCGGAAGGTCATTCCGACGCAGGAAGCCATGCCCGACCTGGTCGTCGAAGAGGTCGCGACCGGTTTTTGCGGTGCCGTGGTGCGGATCGAGAAGAAGATCGTCACCCTGGAGGACCGCCACGGTCAACTGCGCCTGTTTCCGCTCGGCGGCGGATTCTTGATTGACGGCGAGCCGGTGGTGCTCGTCGTCCCGGTCAGGGCGGCGCCGCAGGGCCGCGCCCGCACCGCCTCGGGATCGATGGCCGTGCGGGATGCCCCGGCGCGGGTGGCCCGAGCCAGCCGCATCTTCGTCGAGGGCCGGCACGACGCCGAGCTTGTGGAGAAGGTCTGGGGAGCCGATCTACGGATCGAGGGGGTCGTCGTCGAGTACATTGAGGGCGTCGACAACCTCGAGGAGCTCCTGCAGGAGTTCCGCCCGGGACCCACCCGGCGGGTCGGGGTGCTGGTCGACCACCTGGTGCCCGGATCGAAGGAAAGCCGGATCGCCGACGCCGTGGCGCGCGGACCGCACGGCCGGAATGTGCTCGTGGTCGGGCATCCATATATCGACGTATGGCAGTCCGTGAAGCCGAACCGCCTGGGAATCACGACGTGGCCC
This sequence comes from Cryobacterium sandaracinum, assembly GCF_004403415.1. Classification (NCBI taxonomy): domain Bacteria; kingdom Bacillati; phylum Actinomycetota; class Actinomycetes; order Micrococcales; family Microbacteriaceae; genus Cryobacterium; species Cryobacterium sandaracinum. The sequence continues at coordinate 32,157 of NZ_SOGO01000025.1, read as the reverse complement.
GCGATTCCGCGCAGCATCGAATGGAAGCACGGGATCTGCGAGGCCCTCGGCTGGCCCCACGAGGACCAGGCCGATATCGCCCGGGCCTGGCAGCGGATCCTGGGTCGGGTGCGCACATTCGCCGATCTGGAGCCGCAACTGCTGGGCCGGGTGGAGCAGCTGATCGACTTCGTCACCACCGAGTAGTGCAGGGTGCGCCCTGATCGGGTCATAACCTGCAATCAACGTAACGCTTTGGAACCGAATTGGCACGGAATCTGGATGCACCGCGGCGATGTGGGCTAGGGTTATCTCAGTAGTTGTAGTGCTTGCACGTCTTATAACGCGGTGACCCCGGTCGCCGCGGCGTATTCCTTTCGGAAGCGGACGACGAATACCGCGACGAACGGCCTCGAAAGTCGGGGCCTTTCTAACACTCCTGGAGGAGTTTCATAATGGCAACAGGTACCGTGAAATGGTTCAACGCTGAAAAGGGCTTCGGCTTCATCGCTCCCGACGACGGAAGCGCCGACGTGTTCGCGCACTACTCCGCGATCGCATCGAACGGCTACAAGTCGCTCGACGAGAACCAGAAGGTCGAGTTCGAGGTAACCCAGGGCCCGAAGGGTCCTCAGGCCGAGAACATCCGCGCCCTCTAAAGTTCGCAACTGCTCAACTAGCGAGGCGGCTTTCCGAGTCGCATAGCTCACGAGCTTCGACAACGCCCCTGCTTCGGCAGGGGCGTTGTCTGCGTTAAGCGAACTATTTGACGAGGTCCTGCCAGCCGTCACCGTCGACGTACTCGAAGATAAGGTTAGTCTCGGTGTGCGCAACCGCCGGATGCTCCGCCAGATGCTGCAGGACGAAGTCACGCAGGTCCGACGCGTCCGCCGCGGCCACGTGCAGCAGATAGTCGTCGGCGCCGGCGGTGTGGAACAGGCCGATCACCCCGGGCCAGTGCGGCGCCGCCGCCCGGAACGCGTCGATCTGCACGCGGGCGTGCTTGACCAGACGAACCGAGATCAACGCCTGCAGGGACGCGCCCAGCGCGGCCAGGTCGATATTCGCGCGATAGCCTCGGATGTGCCCCAGCTGCTGCAGCCGGCGCAGGCGTAGCGACACGGTCGACTCGGCGACGCCGATCTCCGCGGCCAGCGCCGCACCGGAGGCACGGGCGTTGACGGACAGCGCACGCAGGAGCGCCCGGTCGACCCGGTCGATTTCGGCTTTCTTCGGTTCCATCGGCCTACTCTTTCTTCCGTGAGCAGTTTATGCGAAAGCTTTCGCTGATTCGCAAGGGTCTGCAAGGATGATTGCGCCGTGCGGCAGAATCTGTTTGTGTCTGTGCATGACGCCAACGCTTCCGCTGCCGCCCCTGCCTCCCCGCGGACCTGCCCTGCGGCCATCGGCCCCGCACCCAGACACGGTTGCCGTGCACGGCGGGATGGCCGGGCTGACAGCGGCCGGTTCGCATGTGCCCGTGATCGACCTCTCCACGACCAATCCGCTGGCGGGAGTCGAGTGCGGCGGGGACTCCTACGAGAACCTCGCCACCGGAGGTACGATCCGCGAGGGCGATTCCGCGGTGTACCAGCGACTCTGGCAGCCCGGAGTCGCCCGGTTCGAAACGGCGCTGTCGGCCCTGGAGGGCACCGAGGGCACCGTCGCCTTCGCGAGCGGAATGGCCGCGCTGGCGGCCGTGCTGATCGCATCCGTGGCCGGCGGCACGCCCCACGTGGTGGCCCTCCGGCCGATCTACGGCGGTACCGACCATGTGCTCGCCACCGGGCTGCTCGGTACGACTGTGTCGTGGGTCGATCCCGACGGGGTTGCCCAGGCAATCCGGCCGGACACCGGGCTGGTCATTCTGGAGTCCCCAGCGAACCCGACGCTGGCGCTGACCGACATCCGTGCCGTGGTCGCGGCGGCCGGCAGCGTGCCGGTGCTGGTCGACAACACGTTCGCCACCCCGGTGCTTCAGCGCCCGGTCGATTCGGGCGCCACGCTGGTGCTGCACAGTGCGACCAAATTCCTGGGCGGCCACGGAGACGTGATGGGCGGCACGGTCTCCGGCCCCGAGCACTGGATGGTGCGCCTGCGCCAGGTGCGGGCCCTGACCGGCGGTGTGCTGCATCCGTTCGCCGCGTATCTGCTGCACCGGGGGCTGCGCACGCTGCCGGTGCGTGTGCGCGCCCAACAAGCAACCGCCGGCGCCGTCGCGGAGCGCCTCGCGGGTCACCCCGCACTGGCCCGGGTACTGTACCCAGGGCTGCCCGGGCAGGACCCGCTGGGGCTTTTGGGCCGTCAGGCGAACGGGGCCGGGTCTATCATCGCCCTCGACCTCGCGGGCGGTTTCGATGCGGCCGTGCGCTTCACCGAGGCTTGCACGCTGATCACGCACGCGGTCTCCCTCGGCGGCGTGGACTCGCTCGTGCAGCATCCGGCCTCCCTGACCCACCGCCCGGTCGAGGCCGGCGCCCGGCCCGGTGCCGGGATCGTGCGCCTTTCGATCGGCCTCGAGCACGTCGACGACCTGCTCGCCGACATCCTCGCCGCCTTGGACGTAGTGATGGACGTCACTCCCGACGGGGCGAAGGTCGTGGTGCCGAACACCGCGGCCGCCGAACCCCAGGACGCCGTCGCCTGAGAGGCCGATTCGGTCGAGAGTAGCCGTTCAGCGGGTCACTCCCGCCCGGAACGGGCACCCGCGACGCTCAAATGCGGTTCCGCCGCGGGTCAGCTGCGGCCGAGGCGGCGGCGGAGCAGGTCGATCCGTTTTTGCAACTGGGTGACGCTGGCCTGTGCGACGGCGGGCCCGCCGCACTCGCGCCGGAGTTCGGCGTGCACCATGCCGTGGGGTTCGCCGGCGAGCTTCGACCACATGCCCACCAGCCTCGCCAGCAGCGTGCGCTGCTCCTTGAGCGTGCGATAGAGCGGTGGCGGGTCCACCGGGGCGACCTCGCCGGTGACGGGATCCTTGCGTCGGTCGGTGGAGCGCTTGGCTTGCCGGTGCTGGCGCTGACGCAGCAGCTCGGAGACCTGCTCAGGCTCGAGCAGACCGGGGATGCCAATGAAGTCGAACTCCTCGTCGGTGCCCGGTTCCGCCAGCTCGCCGAACTCGTCGCCGTTGAACATCACCATGTCGAAGGTGGCCTGGGAATCGATGGCCTGCCAGGTGAATTCCTCGCCGAGGTCGTCGGAGGCCTTCTCCGACTTGTTGGCGTCGGCGACCATGGCGTCTTCGGGGTTGTACATGCCGTCGTCGCCGTCGTCGCGGTTGCTGCGGTCGAGGGCGTGGTCGCGCTCCAGCTCGAGCGCGTTGGCCAGGCTGAGCAGGCTGGGCACATTGGGCAGGAAGATGGACGCCGTCTCACCGCGGCGCCGGGCCCGCACGAACCGGCCGATGGCCTGCGCGAAGAAAAGCGGTGTGGAGGCGCTGGTCGCGTAGACGCCCACGGCCAGGCGCGGCACGTCGACCCCCTCCGACACCATCCGCACGGCCACCATCCAGCGCGAGGTGTTGTGCGCGAACTCGTCGATCCGGTCGCTCGACTCCTTCTCATCGGAGAGTACGACGGTCACCGACTCCCCCGAGATCTCCTGCAGGATGGCCGCGTACGCGCGCGCCATGGTCTGGTCGGTGGCGATGACGAGGCCACCAGCATCCGGGATGCCGTGGCGCACCTGGGTGAGGCGCAAATCGGCGGCGCGCAGCACTGCGGGGATCCACTGCCCGGTGGGTTCCAGGGCGGTGCGCCAGGCCTGGGAGGTGATGTCCTTGGTGTTACCCTCGCCGAGTTTGGCTTCCATCTCGTCGCCGGCGCGGGTGCGCCACTTCATATGCCCGGCGTAGACCATGAACATGACCGGGCGCACGACGCCATCTTCGAGGGCCCGGCCATACCCGTAGTTGTAGTCGCTCTGGGACAGACGGATGCCGTGCTCGTCGGGCAGGTAACTCACGAACGGGATCGGCGAGGTGTCCGATCGGAACGGGGTGCCGGTGAGCGAGAGGCGGCGGGTGGCCGGCTCGAACGCCTCCCGGATTGCGTCACCCCAGCTCAGCGCGTCCCCGCCGTGGTGCACCTCGTCCAGGATTACAAGGGTGCGGTTGGACTGGGTCAGCTGACGGTGCAGCGCCGCCCGGCTGGCCACCTGGGCGTAGGTGACGGCAACGCCGTGGTAGTGGTTGCCGTAGCGACCGTTGGCGTTCTTGAAGTTGGGGTCGAGCCGGATGCCCGCCCGCGCCGCGGCATCCGCCCACTGGCGCTTGAGGTGCTCGGTGGGCGCGACCACCGTGATGCTGTCGATCAGTCGGCGGGCCTTCAGCTCGGCGGCGAGCCGCAGGGCGAAGGTGGTCTTGCCGGCGCCCGGCGTCGCCGCGGCGAGGAAATCACGTGGCTGGTGCACGAAATACGCTTCCAGCGCTTCCGCCTGCCAGGCCCGCAATTTGCCGGCCGTGCCCCACGCGGCACGCTCCGGGAACGAAGGCGAGAGATGCTCGGCTGCACTCGTCCCCTGGGCAGGACCGAAAGGGGGTGGAGTATTCACGTCATACGAACTTACCCGGTGAACGGACTGCCGTGATGCGGGGGGAGAATGGAGCAATGACGACGCCGATGCATCCGTGGTCCCGCTATATCGCCCTCGGGGACTCCTTCACCGAGGGGGTGGGTGATCCCGAGCCGACGAGTCCGGGTGGGAACCGGGGCTGGTCGGACCGGGTCGCCGAGGTGCTCAGCCAGGGCACACCGGACTTCGCCTACGCGAACCTCGCCGTGCGGGGCAAGCTGATCCGCCAGATCAGCGTGGAACAGGTGGAGACGGCGCTTGCGCTGCATCCGGATCTGATCACTTTCTCCGGGGGCGGCAACGACGTACTCCGGCCGGGATCCGACCCCGACCTCATCGCCGCCCGGGTCGAGGAGCAGGTGCTCCGGCTGAGTCGCGATAACGCCACCATCGTGCTGTTCACGGGCGCCGATGTGGGCTTCTCCCCCGTTTTCCGTGGTATTCGGGGCAAGATCGCGATCTATAACGAGAACCTGCGCGCGGTCGCGACGAAGTATGACTGTGTCGTCGCCGACCTCTGGTCGCTGACCGAGATTCAAGATGCCGGCATGTGGTCTGCGGACCGGCTGCACCTGAACGCCCTCGGCCACCATACCGTCGCCCGGATGGTGCTTTCCGATCTCAACGTGCCCAATGCCCTCGAACCCCGGAAGCCCGAGCCAATGCCAGGGCGCACCTTCCGGGAGGCCCGCACGGAGGACATGCAGTGGGCGCGGGAGTACCTGTTGCCGTGGGTTCTGCGCCGTATCCGGCACCAGTCCTCCGGCGACCACGTGCTGCCCAAGCGCCCAGATGCCCGGCCGTTCAGCCAGCCCCGGCACTAGACCGGCTCAGCGGCGGCGAGCCCGCGCCGCCCGGCGTCCGGCGTCCGGCCGACGGTGTCCGGTCACCAGCGTCCGGTCACCAGCGTCCGGTGTCGAACCAATTCGACGGAGATTCTGGGGAAAATGCGGGTTTCCGATTGATTACGGCCGCGTTTGTGAAAAAACTCCGTCGAATTCGTTCGGGCAACGGGGTTACGGGGCGGAGCGCGAGAGGTGGGCCCGAACCCGACAGGCGCTGCTTCGGATCCGGCCGGAATGTGGCTAACTCAGGAGATCCGACCGGCTGGGGCGGGCATCGTCACCGGTTCGGCACTGGTCCGCAGTGGCCGGTGAGTGCAGGCGACGGATGTCCTGAGTTGGCCACACGCGCGGGCTCGGCCCGGCCTCACGTGCGACTAGCCCGCGGCCAGCTCGGCCGGGTGGGTGAAGCGCCAGGCGGCACCCGGGTCGGTCAGCTCGCGCTCGAGCACCAGCGGCACGCTCACCGTGGTCTCCCCCACCTGGAAGTCGATCGCACCGGCCGAGTCGCCGACCTCCCCGAGGGTGACCGGGCGCGCCGCCGAAACGGCCGTGATGGGCGTGTCCGACCAGACCACGGCGAAGGCCGCCTCCGCGGCGACCGCCCGACTCTTCTGCCCCCACTGGGTGGCGTAAGTCGCGTAGGCGGCACCCTTGTCGGCCAGGCTTACCGCGCGGAAACCGGGTTCGACGCTGTCGAGCAGGTCCACGATCGACGCATTCAGCTCGGGATGAGTGTCGCCGCCGAGCATGACGCCGACCAGGGTGATGGTCTCGCCGCCGACCGTGAAGTCGGCCGAATACAGGAGGCAGGCGCCTGCCTCGTCCGTGGTTCCGGTCTTCATCCCGGTGACACCGTTGGAGCCGAGGAGCTTGTTGGTGTTGGTGACCGTGCCGACGGTCGGCAGGTCGGACGTCTCCATGGACACGATCTCGGCCAGGACGGAGTCGGCCAAAACAAGCTTGCCGATCTTGACCAGGTCGCCCGGGCTGCTCACGCTGGCCGGCGACAGCCCACTGGTGTCGGCCACCGCGGTGTCGGTCAGACCGTTCGCGGCCAGCCAGGTTTCAGCCTCCGCCAGGTAGGCATCCACGGAACCGAATGCCCAGATCGCCAGTGAAATGCTGTAGTTGTTCGCGGAGGGCAGGAGCATGGCCTCGAAGGCCTCACGCTGGCTGAGCACCATGCCGGCGGACACGGGCGCGACCGAGCCGTCCTCGGCCAGCACGTCGTAGTAGATGTCGACGTCGTCGTCGGTGAACCGGATGTCCGGGCCGGGCTCGTTCAGGCTCAGGGGTTTCTCCTCGAGCAGCACGAGTGCGGTGACCATCTTCGTGATGCTCGCGATCGGCATCGATTCCTGGTCGCCGGTGGAACCGAGCAGCCCCGGGTAGCCGACCGCACCGATGGCGCCCGCACCGGCATCCGGCCAGATCAGCTCGGCGGCCGGCTGGGTGAGCGCGGCCGGTTCGATCAGTTCGACGGCCGCGGCCGGCACCGGGGCCAGCCCCGTGCCGGCCAGGTAGCCGACCCCGCCCAGGGTGAGAACCAGTGCCGCCGCGAAGGCAACCCGACGGCGAAGGAACGTTTGGCGTCGGGTCAGTGGCATCCGACGACTCTACCAAGCGCCCGCGTTCAGACGCGCAGAGCGTACAGCGCGACGGCGCTGGCCGAGGCCACATTGAGCGAGTCGACGCCGTGGAGCATGGGGATCGTCACGACGGTGTCGGCGGCCGAGAGAGCCTGGGTGCTGAGCCCATCGCCCTCGGCGCCGAGAATCAGGGCCAGCCGTTCCGGCGCGTTCCCGGCGAACTGCGGGAGGCTGACAGCGTCGTCGGACAGTGCCAGGGCCGCGAGGTGAAAACCGGCCCCGTGCAGCATCGGGGCGGCCTCGCTCCATTCCGGCAGTCGGGTCCACGGCACCTGAAGCACCGTGCCCATGCTCACCCGCACACTGCGCCGGTAGAGCGGGTCTGCGCAGCGCGGCGTGATCAGGACGGCGTCCGCGCCGAGACCGGCGACCGAGCGGAAAATGGCGCCCACGTTGGTATGGTCCACGATGTCCTCGAGGATCACAATGCGCCGCGCGTCCCGGATCACCTCGTGCACCGGCGCCAGATCCGGACGGTGCATCGCCGCCAGCGCACCACGGTGCAGGTTGTAGCCGGTGAGCCGTTCGAGAACGGATGCCGCGCCGACGTACACGGGCACGTCCGGCCAGTCCGCGAGCAGCGGCAGCACGTCGGGCAGCCACTGCTGCTGCAGTAGCACGGACCGCGGGCGGTGGCCGGCCGCGAGGGCTCGGGTGATGACTTTGCTGGACTCGGCGATGTACAGCCCGCCGGCCGGTTCGGAGACACGGCGGAGCGCGACATCTGTCAAGCGCGAGTAGTCGGCGAGACCGGGCAGGTCAAGGTTTTCGATGGGGACGATCTGCACAGCGGGACGCCTTTCACGGGGATGATCCGTCCAGCCTGCCAGTTCCCTCCCCCAGTCGAAAACCGGCGAGTTTAGACTCGGTGTACACAGGATGGAGCTCCATGACCACCGAAACGCTTCCGGTCGCCGTCGGCGCCGCTGCCGCCGCTCTGGATGCCGTGGCCGAGGTGCTCCGCGGTCGCCACATCGCGGTGCTGACCGGAGCCGGTCTGAGCACCGATTCCGGCATTCCCGATTACCGTGGGAAGGGTGCCCCCGTGCGCACCCCGATGAACTTTCAGACCTTCGTCGGCGACGAGCGGGCGCGCAAGCGTTATTGGGCCGGCAGCCACCTCGGCTGGCACCGGTTCCGCTCTGCGGAGCCCAACCTCGGGCACCGGTCCCTCGCCCGGCTGGAGCAGAGCGGACTGATCAGCGGGGTCATCACGCAGAACGTGGACGGCCTGCACACCCGCGCCGGGTCGCGGCACGTCGTGGACCTGCACGGGTCGTTGGACCTCGTCGTCTGCCTGGACTGCGGTCAGGCATTCGGCCGCGACAGTGTGGCCGCGCGCCTCGAAGCGGCCAACCCGACACTGATGACACCGGGCGACGTGCGCACAGCCCCCGACGGCGATGCGGAGGTGTCCGACATCGACGGTTTCACCATTCCCGACTGCACGGTCTGCGGCGGTATGCTCAAGCCCAACGTCGTCTTCTTCGGCGAGCTGGTGCCGACGGTGAAGTTCACCGAGGCCACGGCGCTCGTCACCGGTGCGGAGGCCCTGGTCATCGCCGGCTCGTCCCTGTTTGTGAACTCGGGCATCCGTCTGCTGGAACAGGCCCGGCGCCGCAAGCTGCCGATCGTCGTGATCAACCGCGGCGAGACCAAGGGCGACGGCCGGGCACTGCTCAAGCTGGAGGCGGGCACGTCGGAGTCGCTGGCGGGGCTGGCCGACCGCCTCGCCGGCGCACCGGCGTGAAACAGGCCCGGTCCACCACCACCCCCACCCCCGCGACAACGGAAACGGCAGGATGACCAGACTTTCGATCGTGCGGCACGGACAGACCGAGTGGAACCTGCACACGCGGATCCAGGGCAGCACAGACATCCCCCTCAACTCGACCGGCCGGGCGCAGGCCGCCGAGGCAGGCCTGAGGTTGAGATCCCGGCGCTGGGACACCATCGTGACGAGCCCTCTGGACCGTGCCCACGAGACGGCCCGGATCATCGCCGGCGAGCTCGGCTTGCCGAGCCCGGAGGTCATCCCGGAGCTCACCGAGCGCCATCACGGCCAGATCGAGGGACTCACGTTCGCCGAACGACAGCGTCGCTTTCCCGACGACGTGCCCGTTCCCGGCCTCGAGACGCGCCAGGAGGTGCTCGACCGGGTGCTGCCGGCCTTCGGGCTGCTGGCCGCCGCGCGCCCCGGACAGTCTGTGCTGGTCGTCTGTCACGGCGGGGTGATCGGAACCCTGCTGCGCCATAGCACGGCCGGGGAACGGCCGCGCCAGAACGAGATCATCGCCAACGGCTCGGTGCACGACTTCGTCTGGCGGGACGGTCGGCTGGGGCTAACGCATTTCGACGCCACCCTGCGCGGCCGAGCCGAGAACACGCACTACACAGGCTGAACCGGCTGCTCCGCGTCGATGCCGGGGCCCGTAGCCGTCTCGGTCCGCGTGCCGGAGTCATCCGCGGTATCGGTGCCGGTGAGCAGTTCCAGGAGCCGCCGGGCCGAATCGCGCCAGGTGAAGCGTTCCGCCTCGATGACGGAGGCTGTGGAGCGGGCCGCCCACTCCCCCGCGCCCAGCCGCCGCACGGCCAGGGCGAGCGCGTCGGTGCTGGCCGGGTCGAAGTAGAGCGCAGCGTCGCCGCCGATCTCGCGAAAGATCGGGATGTCGCTCACCACGACGGGGATGCCGAGGCTCATCGCCTCGACGAGCGGGATGCCGAAGCCCTCGTCCAGAGACGCCGTGACCAGCGCGGTCGCGGAGCCCAGCACCCGCAGGTACTCCTCGTCGGTGACGCCGTTGTGGAACACCAGCGTCGCCTGCGGCGCCAGGGCGGTCAGGCGTTCCCGTTCCTGGTCGCTCACCTGGCTCATCAGGTGGAGCTCATGGCCCGGTAGTTCCGCGGCTGCGCGCACCAGAGTGTCCACGTTCTTGTACGGCATGAACGAGCCCATGTAGACCAGGCGACCCGTTTCCGCAGCGGCACGTCCGGCGGGCGGCGTCGACCGCGTGTCGGCGGCGTTGTGGATGACCGTGACCGGCCGCCGCGTCAGACGGTTGTCCCGGATCAGGTCCCGGGTAGTCTCGGAGACGGTGACGACGCCGTCGGCCCGGTTCAGGAGCATCCGCTGCGGCCACCACGATAGGTGATACAGCCGCCAAATCAGGCGCAGCAAACCGGGCAGGTCCCGCGGCGGGGTGCGATTGCGGTAGTAGATCAGGTCGTGCACGGTGAGGAGCAGCCGGTACTTCCGGCCCCAGGATCCCATCGTCTGCATCGGAGAGAACACGACGTCGGGCTTCAGCTGGTTGATCTGGAGGGCGATGAACGGCTCCCGGATGCTGGTTGGGGCACTCACGAGCTGCCAGGGCAGATCCGGAAGCAGGTCGAGCTGCCGGTGGTCATTGATCAGCATGGTGACCGGGTGGAGCTTGCCCAATTCCGTGACCAGCCCGGCCGTGTACCGGCTGATGCCGTCGTGCCGGTCGAATCGGGTGTAGCGGCAATCGAACACGATTCTCACTTCGTCTCCCCTTCGCCGAGGAAGCGGCGCAGGGCGTCCGCCGCCTGCGCCGGCACCTCGTAGTGGATCAGGTGGCCGACGTCGGGGATAACCTGCAGGGTGGCATCGAAAAACAGCTTCTGCAGCCGGTATTGCGCTGCGACCGGCGTGATGTCGTCTTTCTCCGCCGCGATCAGCAGCGTGCGCTGCGGGATGCGACCGGCGAACTCGCTGACGTCGGAGCCGACCGATGCGGTGAAGGCTTCCAGCACAACCCGGCGATCCGCGAAGGCGGAGAAGTAGCGGTCGTGCTGGTTGTGGATCCAACGGCGCAGCTCGGGGTCCCCCGTCTTCGCCATGGTCACGCTCATCACGCGGACGATGACGCGGTTGCGCAGCAGGGCAAAGCCGAGCCGTTCGGGCAGCCGCGCGGCCACCCGGTAGTAGAACACCGCCAAGCGGGTGAGGATGCCGCGCGGCCCGGCCAGGGCAGGTGCGGCGATGGGGTTCACCAGAACCACGTCGTCGGCGTGCAGTCCCCCTGCGACGGATGCCGCGACGATGATCGACCCGAACGAGTGCCCGAGCACCACCCTGCGCCCGGTCAGACCCAGAGCTGCCACGAACTCGGCCAGCCACCGGCCGTAGCCCGCGATGTCGTGTCGGCACCCCTGGAGCACGCCGGACTCGCCGAAACCGGGAAGGTCCGGTGAGATCATGCGGAATCCAGGAAGCTGGGCGACCACGGGCTCCAAGCCGTGGTGGTCGCCGCGGAAGCCGTGCACCATCACGATGGTGGTGTGCGCGGTTGGATCGCCGTACTCCCAATACCGCGTTTCGCTGCCCAGCACCGGGACGTCCCGGACCCTGACAGGGATCCGGACGAGCTGCGAATCGTAGGGCGAAGGAACATTCATCGTCCCAAGTTTAGGGCGGCCGACGGCTATCGCCGGACGCCCTCGGGCGGGAGGGAACGCAATGAGCTTCACCGCCCCGATCAAGCGTCACCCGGGACCCGCGCTGGTACCGCCGCGCCGTGTCCTCCGAGCTGATGGTGCGCTCCTTCGGAGACCGCAACGGCGACGGGACCGGTGACTACGCCGGACGCATCTCCACAGAGACACGGAGAACTCGAACTGGGCCCTCGACTCCGTGCGGCGCCGGTTCCACGACCACCGCTTCTTCTTGAACCAGCCGGACCTCAACTGCTATTCCCACAACCCGATCGCCTTTCGGATCGAAGACTCGGTGCTGGCCGGCCTGCCAGCGGGCCGACGCCCGAGGCGCCCGGGGATGACGGTGGTCGGCCCTAGGCTTTCCCCATGAGCAACTGGAGTGACACCCTCGCCGTTTTCGACCTTGAGACGACCGGCATCGACGTGGAGACGAGCCGCATTGTGTCGGCCACCGTCGCGATCATCGATGTGACCGGGGAGGTGCTCGAACGCGTGGACTGGCTCCTGGATCCCGGAATCGAGATCCCGGCCCAGGCCACCACCGTGCACGGCATCACGACCGAGCATGCCGCCGCGAACGGCCGGGTCGCCGCCGACGGGGTGGCCGAGATCGTCGCGACGATCCGGGAGCACCTCGCCCGGGGTCTTCCTCTGGTGGCGTACAACGCGCCCTACGACCTCACCCTGCTCAACCGCGAGTCGATTCGCTACGGGGTTGCCCCGCTGGTCTCACCGTCGCCGGTGGTCGACCCGCTCGTCATCGACAAGGCCCTCGACCGGTACCGCAAGGGCAAGCGCACCCTTGCAGTGACCAGTGCGTTCTACGGTGTGCCCCTCGATGACGCGCACGACTCCGGGGCGGATGCGATCGCGGCCGGCCGAGTAGCCCAGGCCATCGCCCGGGCGCATCTGAAGACCCTGCCGGTCACAGTCGGCGAGCTGCACCTGCTCCAGGCACAGTGGTCCGTACAGCAGGCGGAAAGCTTCCAGGCCTACATGCGCCGCGAACGCGACCCCGCGTTCGTCGCGGCGGGCGGCTGGCCCGAACGCTGACCCGGCAGCACCCGAGCAACAGCGACACCAGACCCAGAGCAGCAACATCGAAAGGGCGGCCAGCCGAAGCTGGTCGCCCTTTCGATGTGCAGGATGCCGCGGTATGGCGCGGTTCTACTTGCCGAAGCCCTTGTAACGCGAGTTGAACTTCTCGACGCGGCCGGCGGAGTCCATGATCCGCTGCTTGCCGGTGTAGAACGGGTGCGACTCCGACGAGATCTCAACGTCGATGACCGGGTACGTGGTTCCGTCGGTCCACTCGATGGTCTTGGAGCTGGAGACCGTCGAACGGGTAAGGAACGTCGCACCCGACGCGAGGTCGCGGAAAACCACGGGAGCGTACGTGGGGTGAATGTCAGACTTCATGAAGACTTCCTTATTGCTGTTCGATTGGTGAGTTGCGCTTCGATTAGCGAGTACAGACTCGCCAAGTGCGGCAGGAAAAACCGTGCGGCCCAAGGACCGACTGTCGAGTTTAGCAGAATCCACTGGCTGTGACCGCCATCCGGTGGCGGTCAGATCGCGCGGGCGCTGAAACGTCCGTCGGTCTCGTGCAACTCGATGGACAGACCGAACGCCTCGGTCAGTGACTCCGCGGTCAGCGCGTCGGCGATGGGCCCGGCGCTGACGATGCGGCCGTTGGACAGGAGCAGGACGTGCGTGAAGCCGAGGGGGATTTCCTCGACGTGGTGGGTGACCATGATGATCGCCGGCGACCCCGACTCGCTCGCGTAGCCGCCGAGGAGCTGCAGCAGTTCCTCGCGCGCGCCGAGGTCGAGGCTGGCGGCCGGCTCATCCAGAAGCAGAACCTCGGGGTCGGTCATGATGGACCGCGCGATCTGCACCCGCTTCTGCTCGCCGTCGCTCAGCGTGCCGAACTTACGGTCGGACAGAGTATCGAGCTTCCACTCGCCCAGCACCCGCTGGGCGCGGCGCTCATCGATGGCTTCGTACTCTTCGGTCCAGCGCCCGGTGACGGAGTACGCGGCCGTCATCACCACATCGAGGACCTTCTCGTTCGCGGGGACCCGGCGGGCCATCGCCGTCGAGGCGAACCCGATCCGCGGCCGCAGCTCGAAGAGGTCGGTGCGTCCGATCGGTTCGTCAAGAACCACGGCACTTCCGCTCGACGGGTGGATGAGGGCGGCGGCGATCTGCAGCAGCGTGGTCTTGCCGGCGCCGTTCGGGCCCAGGATCACCCAGCGCTGGTCGTCATCAACACTCCAGTTCACTGAGTCGAGGATGGGTGTGCCATCCCGGACGACGGAGACGTCGGTGAAGTGGAGAACGTTGACCATAAAGCCATGTTATCTGCCGCCGCCGATGCCCAGACACGCGAAACGGGTGCCGGGCATTCCTGCAGCACCCGTTTGGGCGGTTAGTCGGAGCCCTACTCAGAGTAGTGAGGCGTAGATCTCCCGGGTGCGGGTGGCGATTTGGGTCCAGCTGAACATCTGCTCGGCCCTGACCCGGCCGGCTCGGCCCATCGCGGCGGCGTTGGCCGGGTCGGCGAGGACCTCGATCAGGGTGCGCGACAGGTCTGAGACGAAAAGGTCGGCATCGATGGGAGTTCCGGTTCCGTCGGTGGCCTGGTCGATGGGCACGAGCCGGCCGGTCACGCCGTCGGCGACCACCTCGGGGATGCCCCCGGTGGCCGTCCCGACGACCGGCAGCCCGCAGGCCATAGCCTCCAGATTGACGATGCCGAGCGGTTCGTAGACCGACGGACAAACGAAGACGGTGCCGGCAGTGAGCACGGCGGCCAGGTCGTGCTGCGACAGGAGGCGATCGATCCAGACCACGCCGGAGCGTTCGCGCTGGAGGGCCTCGACCCCGGCCGTGACCTCGGCCAGGATGCCCGGGGTGTCGGGGGCGCCGGCGCAGAGCACCAGCTGCACCTCCGGTGGCAGCAGGGCTGCCGCGCGGAGCAGGTAGGGAAGCCCCTTCTGCCGGGTGATGCGGCCCACGAAGACCACGACCGGTCGATCCGGGTCGATGCCCAGTGCCCGCACGGTGTCCCGGTCGTCCGTGGGCTTCCACCGTTTGAGGTCGATGCCGTTGTAGACGACGTGCACCCGAGCAGCGTCAAGTGCTGGATAGCTGCGCAGGATGTCGCGGCGCATCCCACCGCTGACGGCGATGACGGCATCCGCGGCTTCGAAGGCGGTGCGTTCGATCCAGCTGGAGACCCGGTAGCCTCCGCCGAGCTGCTCGGCCTTCCACGGGCGGAGCGGCTCGAGGCTGTGCGCGGTCACAACGTGCGGAATCCCGTGCAGGAGCTTCGCGAGGTGACCGGCGCCGTTGGCGTACCAGGTGTGGGAGTGCACGATGTCGGCGCCCTGCACGTCCTGCGCCATCTGGAGGTCGACGCCGAGCGTGGCCAGCGTCGCATTCGCGCCGGCCAGTTCCGCCGGCACCTCATACGCGTGGGTGTCGACGGCGTCGCGGAGCGCGCCGAAACATCGCACGGAGACGTCGATGTCGGTGCGAAGGGCCTTCACAAGCTCCGCCACATGCACGCCTGCTCCGCCATAAATCTCCGGGGGGTATTCCTTGGTCAACAGATCCACTCGCATGAGGCAAAGCTAGCGCAGGCTGGCCGGAGGCACACCCACTCGTGCTGGATCGACGTGACGAATGGCCCTACTGTAAAGACATGCAGTCAAAGAAGATCTTTGGAATCGTGCTCGCCGGCGGAGAAGGAAAACGGCTCATGCCGTTGACGGAGGACCGTGCGAAACCGGCCGTTCCTTTCGGGGGTCATTACCGGCTGATCGACTTCGCGCTGTCGAATTTGATCAATTCGGGCCTCACCCAGATCGTGGTTCTCACCCAGTACAAGTCCCACAGCCTTGACCGTCACGTCTCCCAGACCTGGCACGTTTCTGGTGGCCTGTTCAACTCTTATATCGCATCGGTGCCGGCGCAGCAGCGCCTCGGCAAGCGCTGGTTCAGCGGATCCGCGGACGCGATCCTGCAGAGCCTCAACCTGATCCATGACGAGAAGCCCGACATCGTCGTCGTCGTCGGAGCCGACCACGTCTACCGGATGGACTTCAGTCAGATGATCGAGGCTCACATCGCCTCCGGAGCCGCCGCAACCGTCGCGGCCATCCGTCAGCCGATCGGTCTGGCCGACCAGTTCGGCGTCATCGAGGTCGACGCGGCGACGCCGGACCGCATCCGTGATTTCCGCGAGAAGCCGAAGGATGCCGTCGGCCTCGCCGATGCCCCGCACGAGGTCTTCGCGTCCATGGGCAACTACGTTTTCAACACGGAGGCGCTGATCGAGGCCGTCCTGCGCGACGGCGAACGCGCCGACTCGAGCCACGACATGGGTGGCGACATCATTCCCGACTTCGTGTCCCGCGGTGAGGCCGGCGTCTACGACCTCAAGCTCAATGACGTCCCCGGATCCACCGACCGCGACTGCGACTACTGGCGCGACGTGGGTACCATCGACTCCTTCTTCGAGGCACACCAGGACCTGATCAGCGCACTGCCCGTTTTCAACCTCTACAACCAGAAGTGGCCCATCTTCAGCCAGCAGCTCAACTCTCCGCCGGCGAAGTTCGTCCGGGACGGACGCGGCTTCCTCGGCACCATGATCGACTCGATCGTTTCCCTCGGCTGCGTCATTTCGGGAGCGCACATCGAACGCAGCGTTCTCGGCCCCTGGGCCGCCATCGATTCCGGCGCCCAGGTGGTGGACTCGATCGTTTTCGACCGGGTGCAGATCAAACCGGGTGCGACCGTGCGTCGGGCGATTCTGGACAAGGACGTGGTGGTCGCCGCCGGAGCGGAAGTCGGCATTGATCGTGAGCGGGACCGCGCACGGGGCTTCAGCGTCACCGAGTCCGGCATCACCGTCGTCGGCAAGGGAGTCCACGTCCACCCGTGACCGAGTTCGTTCGTTTCCTCGTCGTCCTGGACGCCGATTCCACCCTGATCGAAGACGAGGTCATTGAGCTGCTCGCGGATGCGGCCGGCTCGCTGGCCCTCGTCGCCGAGGTGACCGAGCAGGCCATGCGCGGCGAGATCGATTTCGCGCAGAGTCTACGGCTCCGGGTCAAGACTCTGGCCGGACTGTCCACGGATGTTTTCGCGGAGGTCGGGCGGCTCGTCCGCCCGACTCCCGGGGTGCAGGAACTCATCGACGGCCTGCACGCCCGGGGCAGCAGAATCGGGGTGGTATCGGGCGGCTTCCACGAGGTGCTCGACCCGCTCGCTGCCGCCTTCGGCCTCGATCACTGGCGGGCGAACCGGCTGGAGGTGGCCGACGGTCGCCTCACCGGCGGCCTGGTCGGACCCGTCATCGACGCCGCCGCCAAGGCCGCGGCCCTGCGGGAGTGGGCCGCCCTCGAGGGCGTAGCCCTGCCCCAGACCGTCGCCGTCGGCGACGGAGCAAACGACCTCACGATGATGCGGGCAGCCGGTCTGGGTATCGCTTTCAACGCGCAACCGATCGTGAGGGCGCAGGCGGACCTGGCCCTGGATACCCGCGACCTGAGCCAGGTCCTGCCGATACTCGGTCTGCGCGGTTAGTGCCCCATCCCCAGTCCGCCGTCGACGGGGATGACCGCGCCGGAGATGTACCCGGCGTCGTCCCCGGCAAGCCAGGTGACAACCCGAGCCACCTCGACCGGAGTCGCGAATCGTCCCGCCGGGATGCTGCGCTTGTAGTCGGCCTGCTGCGACTCGGAGAGTTTTGCGGTCATATCGGTTTCGATGAAACCCGGTGCGACGACGTTGGCCGTGATGCCCCTCCCGCCCAGCTCACGGGTCACCGAACGGGCGAGGCCGATCAGACCGCTCTTCGAGGCGGAGTAGTTGACCTGTCCCGCGGAGCCGTACAGGCCGACCACGCTGGAAATCAGCACGATGCGGCCGAACCGGGCCTTGAGCATCCCCTTGGACGCACGCTTCACGACTCGGAAGGCGCCGCTGAGGTTGGTGTCGATGACCGAGGTGAAGTCGTCTTCGCTCATGCGCATCAGCAGCATGTCCCTGGTGATGCCCGCGTTGGCGACAACCACCTCGACGGGGCCAAGCGCCGCCTCGATCTCGGTGAACGCGGCGTCGATGGATGCGGCGTCCGTCACATCCGCGCGCACCGTCAGGCTGCCGCTGGGGCCGTCCCCGGAGCGGGCGGTGACCGCGACGCGGTGTCCCTGCCTGATGAACTCCTCCGCGATAGAGAATCCGATGCCGCGGTTTCCTCCGGTGACAAGGACAGTTCTGCCAGTCGTCATGCTGGGTCCAATCTCTTTTTCTCAGCGAACGAACAGCCGTACGCACGTGTTTTCCAGTTTAGGGCGTCTACGTTTGAGTCCGACGAGACGTAGAATTTACAGGGAAAACTCCCCCGACTGACCGAATCGATGGCATCCATGAAGCAGCAGTCGATCACCTCGCTCCCCCCATCACCCGAGGAGCTGCGTCGTGCCCGGATGATCAAATACTCGATCGCCATGGGCATCCGGATGGTCTGCATCGTGCTGATGCTCTTCGTCCAGGGCTGGTGGCTGCTCGTCTGCGCCATCGGCGCGATCGCCCTTCCCTACTTCGCGGTCGTCTTCGCGAACGTTCAGGGCAGCGCCGTGGCGTCCACGGTCGTCCGACCGGGAGCCGTGCAGGTGTTCCGGGCGCCGCCTCGTGGACCGGACAATGACGAGAGCGGAACGTGATCGGCCTCGGCGCCGATCTCGAAACGACGAACTGCTCGCGCGCCGGCTGTCGTGAGAACGCCGACTGGCGGTTGGACTGGCGCAATCCCCGTATTCACGCTCAAGACCGCGTGAAGACCTGGCTGGCCTGCGACCTTCACGTCGATTACCTCCGCGATTTCCTGGCCAGCCGAGACTTCCCATTAGCCGTCTCGCCTCTGCCGGTCTCCCTTGAGGCTGTAGAGCCGGAAGCCGGGCCGGCGTGATCGGCTGGAAATTTGCGTTCACCCGGCGCTGGGCCGGATACCTTGCGCTGACCATCCTCTTTGCGGCCGTCTGCTCCGGGCTCGGTCTCTGGCAGCTCGCGCGCCGCTCCGACGCACTTTCCGAAATGGACAAAGTGGAGACCAACTATGCGGCGGACCCGGTTCCCTTGGCCGAGGCTCTGCCTGGTCTGGACGCGTTCTCCGCGTCTCAGAAGTGGCTGCCCGTTGTCATGACCGGCACGTATTTGACGGACGACGAGCTGATCGTGCGTAACCGCCCGCTCAATATCAACCCGGGTTTCGAGGTTCTCACTCCCCTGCTACTCGCCGACGGCTCGGTCTTTATCGTGAACCGGGGCTGGTTGCCGACCGGGCAGACCCCCGACGCCCCGGCATCCGTGCCAACCGCCCCCTCGGGGGTTGTCACCGTCACCGCCCGGCTCAAGGCCGGTGAGCCTTCGTTGGCCGGGAGATCGGCCACGGGCGACCAGATCGCGACGATCAACCTCGACGAGGTGTCCACCCGGCTGGACCTTCCGACGTACACCGGCGCGTACGGGCTGATGGCTTCCGAGCAACCAACGCCGGACGAACGTCCCGTGGCGGTCACCCGCCCGGTCAAAGACGAGGGGCCTCACCTGTCCTACGCATTCCAATGGTTCGTGTTCGCCCTGATGGGCTTCGTCGGTCTGGGCTGGGCTATCCGGCAGGAGTACCGAGCCGTGAACTTCGACGACCCGGACGAGCGCGTTCGCGCCGCCGAGCGAGCCCGCCGTCAGGCTGCCAAACCGCGCAGCGACTCGGAGATCGAGGACGAGCTCATCGACGGCAGATGATCGGCAGGTCAGAAGGACACGGAGACACGAACGTCCGGGCCAGTCGGCCCGGGCAGTGCTGTGCTCAGGAAGGGTGATCAGGCGAGCATGATCAGATCAAGGTAGTCCTTGTTCCAGTGATCCTCAGTGCCATCGGGCATGATCAACACGCGCTCGGGGTTCAGCGCCTCGACAGCGCCCTCGTCGTGGCTCACGAGGACGACAGCCCCGGCATAGTGCGCCAGGGCGTCGAGGATTTCCTCGCGGCTGGCCGGGTCGAGGTTGTTAGTCGGTTCATCGAGCAGCAAAACGTTGGCGCCCGACACCACGATCATGGCCAGGGCCAGCCGGGTCTTCTCGCCACCGGACAGAACCCCGGCGGGCTTGTGCGAGTCGTCGCCGGTGAAGAGGAACGAGCCCAGAACCCGGCGCGCCTCCATCTCAGTGATGTTGGGCGAGGAGGACACCATATTCTCTAGCACGCTGCGCTTGACGTCGATCGTCTCGTGCTCTTGCGCGTAGTAGCCGATCCGAAGGCCGTGGCCGGGCACGATCTCTCCGGTGTCCGGCTTATCCACGCCCGCGAGCATGCGCAGCAGTGTGGTCTTGCCCGCACCATTGAGGCCGAGGATGACCACTTTCGAGCCGCGGTCGATGGCCAGATCCACGGCCGCGAAGATCTCCAGCGAGCCGTAGCTCTTGGAAAGGTCGGTGGCCATCAGCGGGGTGCGCCCACACGGGGCGGGCTCGGGGAAGCGCAGTTTGGCGACGCGGTCGACTGCCCGCACGGCGTCCAGTCCGGACAGGAGCTTCTCGGCGCGCGCCACCATCTGGTGGGCGGCGGCAGCCTTGCTCGCCTTGGCGCCGAACTTCGCGGCCTGCAGCTGGAGGGTCGACGCCTTCTTCTCGGCGTTGGCGCGTTCTTTCTTACGACGGTCCGCGTCGGCCACGCGCTGCCGCTGGTAGTTCCTCCAGTTCATGTTGTAGATGTCGATGACCATGCGGTTGGCGTCGAGGTAGAACACCCGGTTCACCGTGTCGCCGACCAGCTCGATGTCGTGGCTGATGATGATGCATCCGCCGCGATAGTTCTTGACGAACTCCCGCAGCCAGACCACGGAGTCGGCGTCGAGGTGGTTGGTGGGCTCGTCGAGGATCATCGTTTCCGCGGCCGAGAACAGGATACGGGCGAGTTCGATGCGGCGGCGCTGTCCGCCGGACAGGGTTCGCAGCTGCTGGTCGAGGATGCGGTCGGGAAGGTTCAGGTTGCTGGCGATCGACGCGGCTTCCGCCTCGGCCGCGTAGCCGCCGAGCGCGTTGAACTCATCCGTGAGGTTGCCGTAGGTGCGCATGGCCTTGGCGCTGGTCTTGGGGTCGTCGCTGCCCATGTCGATACCGGCCTGGGCAAGACCCAGGGAGATCG
This sequence comes from Cryobacterium sandaracinum, assembly GCF_004403415.1. NCBI lineage: Bacteria > Bacillati > Actinomycetota > Actinomycetes > Micrococcales > Microbacteriaceae > Cryobacterium > Cryobacterium sandaracinum. The sequence goes on along the minus strand of NZ_SOGO01000025.1, from coordinate 11,428 downwards.
TGCCGAGGCCACGGGCATCCAGGATTCGGGTCCGAGCGAGCATGTCCGGGTCGCCCGAGCGGGGGTCCTGGGGCAGATAGCCGATCTCACCGGTGCGGTCGATCGAGCCGTTGGTCGGAACTGTCTCACCCGCCAGAGTCTTCGTCAGTGTCGTCTTACCAGCCCCGTTGCGGCCGACCAGGCCGATCTTGTCACCGGCGGAAACGCGGAAACTGACGTCTTCCATGAGCACGCGCGCCCCAACTCGGATTTCGAGATTTTGCACACTCAGCACAGCAACAGTCCGTTCAGGGGAGTCGTAGAATTTTCTGGCCGAAGCGGGCCAACTATCCACTATATTTGATCGGTTGCGCCTCGGTGTGCGCCGGGAAGCGAAAGTGCCCCCTGGAGCGCCTTCGCCAGCCAGTCCCGGTAAGCGGCATCCGACCAGCCGAGGTCGAGGACCAGAGACCGGTAGGCCTGTGGATGCCCGAGCGCCCACACCGTTGCCGCCGCCTCGTGGTCGCTCACTCCCCCGCGCAGGCTGTGCCGTGAGCGCAGCGCGGTCGCGACCTCGCCGTACTGGAGAAGTCGCTGGGCGGAACGCCGCATCTCCAGCTCCGCGATGTCTGCATCGACTCCGGCCGCTTGGGCAATCACGCGGTGCACCCCGGACGTCTGGGCGTTCAGGTCGACGATCCAGCCGGTCAGGATTCGGACGATCTCGGCGGCCGTGCGCGCTTCGGCGATCTGACTGCGCAGCGGTGGGGGGCCGGCTTCCGGTTCGTGTGCACGTGCGGCCACGCGGTCGAGCACGGCGGAGAGAACGGCGGCTTTGCCACCGACCGAGTTGTAGATGGTCTGCACCGCGACGCCTGCCTCGGCGGCGATCGAGCCGAGAGTGGTGGAAATGTATCCTCGCTCGAGCATCAGCTGGAGCGCGGCCCGCACGATCAAGGTGCGGGTCTCGCGCGACTGAGCCTCCCGGCGGGATTTGATGCTCATCAGGACTTCACCCTTCTCCTTAGAATTTCATTCTACACACTGGAATGAAGTTCTAGTGGGGTGCATTTCGGCCCGGGAACCATGCGGAAGCGCTCGGCCATAACGTTGTGTGACCGGGCGGGGTGCTTTGGCCAGACTGGTCTCCTATGGTTAGACATGACACTCGTGCAGACGCCCGCCGCACTCTCCCCCCGTGCCGAAGATCGTGCTGGCCGCCTCAGCGCCGCCGGAACCGCTTGGAGTGAGCGCATCAGCGCTGACGCGTCGAAATAGAAACTGACCTACCGGGTCACGGCCGCCGGCGAGGGCTCGGTCGCCACCCGCATCACGGCCGGCAAGCATGTCTTCCCCGCCGACGAGCCCGGAACCCTGGCCGGAGACGCTGTGGCAGCCAGCCCGGTCGAGATTGCGCTCGGCGCCCTGCTCTCATGCCAGGTGGTCGTCTACCGCCTCAACGCCCAGGTGCTGGGCATCCAGGTCGACGAGATCGAGATTGCCGCGGAGGGCGACCTCGACGTGCGGAGACCGTTCGGCATAAGCGAGGACGTGCGGGCCGGCTTCTCAGCGATCCGCCTCCACATCACCATCACCGGTCCCGAATCCGATGAGCGCTACCAGGAGCTGCGGGCAACCGTCGACGCGCACTGCCCGGTTCTCGACCTGTTCGCGAACCCCACTCCCGCGTCCGTCATCGTCACGAAGGCGTAGCCGCATCCGATGCCGACCGGTGGTCAGGCCTGTCGCGTCCCGCGGCGCACCGTGTGGAAGCTGGCGCACGATAGGCCATCCGCCGGCTTCCACGACGTGCGCCGTGAAGCAGTCACCCACTCGTCTCGCGGCGAACAGGGCGGAGGCCTACCGTCGGCTGCAGCTGCAGCCGCAGCGGTCGCTGCACGAATGTGAGGAGGTCGACGATGGACCACGAATCAGCCGCACCACCCCCAACCGAACCCGGACGGGTCTCCCCCGTCCGGCTCAGATGAGGAACAGGAAACCATCAGCCCTGCGGGCGACATGTTCGAGGAGGGTGAGACCGACGTCTGGCCGCACCCGTCCCTGATCGATTTGGAGAATTGGGAGCCGTCTGAGTTGGCGTCGTCCGCTGAGACGGGCGCTCGGGAAATGGGCACGAATAAGAATACATCGGACGAGTGACCAGGATCGGATCACCGCCCAGGACACGTCGAAGGGGCGCCGGCCAGATGGCCGGTGCCCCTTCGACGTGACTGGATCAGGAGTGGATCAGGAGTGGATCAAATGAAGAAGCCGAGGGCACGGATCGACTCCTCCGGGGGCTTAACCGGATTAATGCGGAATATATTCCGTTTAATAGGAGGATACTTGCAGGCAGCAAGCAGGAGATGGGCATATCGGTGCTGTAGATCGCACTCCCGACACGGTTGGGGAGGCGTCCTGCTTCTCAAATGGGGACGGTATGGATACAAACTCGATTGATCGAAATATTCCTGCAACAGACATTGGAGCAGGGGGGACGCGGAGAAGTTTTCGGGAGGAACTGGACACGAAGCGGTACCACGTGGTGGATGACCACTGGGCCGGCCGGGTCCCTGCCCAGTACGGCGTTGCCCCGCGGGTGCGGATCGGCACGGACAAGTGGTTCAATCTGCTGTGGTTGATACCCATTGGACTGGTCCTGCTGATCGTGGGGATCGCCCTTGCCAAGGGGCTGCGGGAGATGCCCGCGGTGCAGGACTTCATGAGCCAGTATCCGGGAGCGACTGCACTGCCCGACAACGCCCCGGTCGGGTTCCCGGCGTGGGTCGGTTGGCAACACTTCCTGAACCTCTTCATGATGATCTTCATCATCCGGTCCGGTGTCAGCATCATGGCGGACCATCCGCGGCTGTACTGGACCCGGCACTCGACACCGGGTAAGGACTGGTTTCGCATGCAGAAGCCGGTGCCGAGCGATCCGCTCTACACGGCGAAGGAGGACTCAATCACCTTGCCCGATGGTGTCGGGCTGCCGGGGCGCCGTCACTCCATCGGTCTCGCACGGTGGTGGCACCTCGGCGTCGATACGGTCTGGCTGCTCAACGGAATCATCTTCGGTGTTCTTATCTTTGCGACGGGGCAGTGGATGCGCGTGGTCCCGCTGAGCTGGGACGTCGTCCCCAACGCCGCGTCGGCCGCCCTTCAGTACCTGTCTTTGGACTGGCCGGCCGAGAGCGGGTGGACCAACTACAACAGTCTGCAGCTGATCGCCTACTTCATCACCATTTTCATTGCGGCGCCTCTCGCCCTGGTCACCGGCCTCGGCATGTCCCCCGCACTGTCGACCCGCTTCCGCAAAATCAGCTCGGTGTTCAGCATCCAGGTGGCCCGTTCGCTGCACTTCTTCGTGCTCTGCTGGTTCGTCATGTTCATCGTTGTGCACGTCACCCTGGTGATGACCACAGGGGCCCTGCGCAACCTCAACCACATGTATGCGTCTCAGGACAGTGAATCGTGGGCCGGCATCGGGATCTTCGCGGCTTCGATGGTCGTCGTCATCGGAGGATGGCTCGCAGCCACGCCTTTCACCTATCGGCATCCTCGTGTGGTGCAGAAGGTCGGTTTCGCGCTGATCGGTCGCGCGCAGCGCCTATTTGAACACATCGACGCGAACCCCGGCCAGTACACGGAGAAGGACATTTCACCGTACTTCTGGCATAACGGCAAATACCCGGACTCCGAGGAATACCAGGCGCTTCGAGCGGGCAACTTCGCGGACTACACACTGCGGGTCAACGGGCTCGTCGAGAACCCCGTCGATTTGAACCTCGCACAGTTGCAGGGTCTCCCCCATCACGATCAAATCACCCAGCACTTCTGTATTCAGGGGTGGTCAGGGGTCGCGAAGTGGGGCGGAATCTCAATGCAGACGATCCTGGATCTGGTGCAGCCGAAACCCGAGGCGAAATGGGTCATTTTCTATTCCTTCGCGGCGGGTCCGGACGGTGGCACGTACTACGACGCCCAACCCATCGAGCAGATGAGCTACAAACTGACCATGCTCGCCTATGACCTCAACGGGCAGACCCTATCTTTCGGGCATGGAGCACCGCTTCGGTTGCGCAACGAAACGCAGCTGGGTTTCAAGATGGTGAAGTGGATCAAGGGAATCGAGTTCGTTGAGGACTTCTCTGAGATCGGTGCGGGGTTTGGTGGGTACCACAACGACCATGAGTTCTTCGGCTATCGGCAGTCCATCTAACGCACGCGAAAACCCCGATTTCCGGAGAAGATCGGGGTTTTCGCGTGCGTTAGGGGAAGTTCAGATAGAAAAGCCGAGGGCCCGCATCATGTCGCGGCCGTCGTCCGTAATCTTCTCGGGACCCCACGGCGGCATCCAGACCCAGTTGATGCGGAACTGGTCGACGACGCCGTCCAACGCCTCGGCGGTCTGCTCCTCGAGGACATCGGTCAGCGGGCAGCCGGCCGAGGTCAGGGTCATGTGGATGATCAGGGCATCGTTCTCATCGTCCCAGCCCAGGTCGTAGATGAGCCCGAGGTCGACCACGTTGATACCGAGTTCCGGGTCCATGACGTCTTTGAGCGCCTCTTCGATTTCATCGAAGCGCGCCGGGGGCAGCGTGGAAACCATGCGCCTAACCTACGTTCGATTCGGTGAGANCGCCACGGCGGCGCAGGGCGCGGCCCGGCCTCCGCCGTTCCCGGCGCGACGCCCGGCTCCGCGCCCGACGCCGACGCCGTCGCCGGCTCGTCGCCGAGCTCCGCTCGCACCGGGATATACCGCACCCCGGCGACGGCCGTGGCGAGCACGAGAAGCGCAACCCCGGCCAGGTGCCAGAACACCGGCAACGAAACGAAGGATGCCCCCGCGCCCGCCAGTGCGCCGACCACGGTGCCGAGGCTGAAGCAGGCGTGCATCAGCGGCATCAGCGTCTTGCCGATCGCCCGCTCAACCGCCGCCCCCTCGACGTTCATCATGACGTCGACCGAGCCCATCCCGAAACCGACCAGGGCCAGCCCGGCGAAGACCAGCTCGGTGGACCCCAGCAGGCTCGTGCCGACCCCGGCCGTGATGAGCCCGGCCGAGGAGATCGCGACGCCGAGCACCACGGCGCGCCGGGCGCCGAGGCGGGCGAGCAGCCCGACCGCCGCCACCAGGCCGATCACCGACCCGGCCGAGAGGCCGAAGATGACAATGCCCACCTGCGCGGTCGAGAGCTCGAGGCCGTCTCGCACGGCCGGGATGCGGGACATCCAGGTGGCCAGTGCGAGTCCGGCAATGAAGAAGAGTGCGAACACGGCGTTCCGCCAGGCGTGCAGCCCGGGCCGGGCGGCTGGAGTGGCGGAGATTCCGAGGTCGCGAGCGGTGTGGGTCACACCCTCCACGTTATCCGAAACGCAATCTGCCGCACGTGGGGGGACTTCAGGGGGCAACAGAACGGGGGTGCCGCACCCCGCCGCACCGCGGTCGCTCTCCGAGATCTGCGCCGAGAGCGGGCTGCCACAGAGCACCGTGCGCCGCCTGCTCGGCGAGCTCGAAGAGTGGGGCGCCGTGCAGCGGGATGCCCGCGGCCGCAACCAGATCGGCCTGCGCCTCTGGGAACTCGGCCAGCACGCGGGGCGGCAGCTGCGCGACGTGGCCCGCCCCCTACCTGCAGGACCTCTCCGGCCTCACCCAGGAGACCGCGCATCTGGCCATCCGCGACGGGGCCGACGTACTTTACATCGACCGCGTCTACGGCACCCGGCGTGTGCCGCAGGCCCCCCGGGTCGGCGGCCGGCTGCCCATGCACGCCACCGCCATGGGGCGCGCCATCCTGGCATTCGAGGAGGACTGGGTGCAGGACGCCGTGCTCGGCGGCACGCTGATCGCCCGCACCGCCTTCACGAAGACCGACCACGAGCAGCTCCGCCGGGAGATCGAGAAGATCCGCGTGCAGGGGTTCGCGCTCGCCTCGGAGGAGGTTCGCCTCGGCTCCTGCTCCCTGGCGGTTCCGGACTTCCAGGCTGACGGCCGCGTCGTCGGCGGGCTCGGCATCGTGCTGCCGACCAGCCGCGCCCACCAGCTCGAACGCAACCTGCCGATCCTGCTCGGCACGGCCGAGCGCATCCAGGCCGGAATCGCGCAACTCCCCACTCGGCGCTGCAGCCCGCCGCCCGCGCCCGCAAACCACCCCGGTGATCGACCCCGTCGCGATCTGAGAACCGATGGATCCGGCAACCGTGTTCGGGCCGAGCGCGACCGCCGCGCAGGGGGACACGGTGCTTGGTTACATCCGGTCGGGCCTGGCGGAGGGTGCCCGCGCCACGACCGGCGGCGACGTGCCCAGCGGGTTCGACCGGGGCTTCTCCGTCACGCCGACCGTGTTCGCCGACGTGACGCCCGGCATGCGGATCGCCCGGGAGGAAGTCTTCGGGCCGGTGCTGTCGATTTTGCGCTACGACCGCCTCGAGGAGGCCATCGGGATCGCCAACAACACGGATTTCGGCCTCGGAGGAACGGTCTTCTCCGCAGACGAGGATGCCGCCCTCGCGGTGGCTTCGCGGGTGGACACGGGCTCGATCGGGATAAAATTCTTCGCCGCAAGCCATGCCGCCCCGTTCGCGGCGCGGCTTGGCTCAGGGCTCGGCGTCGAATTCGGCCTGGAGGGTCTGCACGTCTACCTCAAGCCGCAGTCGGTGCACCGCCGCATCCGCTCGTAGCCGGCACAGCGGTGCGCTCAGGATCGCGGCAGGATCAGGGCCGCACCTGCGGGGGCAGGGCGGCGATGATCGGGTGGTCCTTCTGGAACACGCCGGATTTCGCCGCCCCGCCGGGCGAGCCGATGTCGTCGAAGAACTCGACATTGGCCTTGTAGTACTCGGCCCACTTCTCGGGCACGTCGTCCTCGTAGTAGATGGCCTCGACCGGGCAGACCGGCTCGCAGGCGCCGCAGTCGATGCATTCGTCGGGGTGGATGTAGAGCGAGCGCTCACCCTCGTAGATGCAGTCGACCGGGCACTCGTCGACGCAGGCACGGTCCTTCACGTCGACGCAGGGCAGGGCGATCACATAGGTCATCGGCACGCCCCGGTCAGACTCAGCCGAATCGGGGCAACGGGCTGGCTAGATGTTGAATCCAAGAGCGCTCATCATCTCCCGGCCGTCGTCGGTGATCTTGTCGATGCCCCACGGCGGCATCCAGACCCAGTTGATGCGGAACTGGTCGACGATGCCGTCCAGGTTGACGCCGATCTCCTGCTCGAGCACCTCGGTCAACGGGCAGCCGGCCGAGGTCAGGGTCATGTGAATGATCAGGGCATCGTTTTCATCGTCCCAGCCCAGATCGTAGATCAGGCCGAGGTCGACGATGTTGATGCCGAGTTCCGGGTCGATCACATCCTTGAGAGCCTCCTGGACGGCATCGAACCGCGCCGCGCCCAGGGTCGATTCCGCCGACTGCAGTGCGGTTGTCCCGAGGCTCATCGGGCGACGTCGGCGCTCTGGAAGCGATCGTAGCCCTCGTCTTCGAGGCGGTCGGCGAGTTCGGGGCCGCCCTGTTCGGCGATCCGGCCGTCGACGAAGACGTGCACGAAGTCCGGCTTGATGTAGCGCAGGATGCGGGTGTAGTGCGTGATCAGCAGCAGACCCAGGCCGGTGTGCTCCTTGGCCCGGTTCACACCCTCCGACACGATCTTGAGCGCGTCGACGTCGAGGCCGGAGTCGGTCTCGTCGAGCACCGCGAAGCGGGGCTTCAGCAGTTCGAGCTGCAGGATCTCGTTGCGCTTCTTCTCACCGCCGGAGAAGCCCTCGTTCACGTTGCGTTCGGCGAAGGACTTGTCCATGCGGAGCTGCTTCATCGACTCGCGCACATCCTTGATCCAGCTGCGGATGGGCGGCGCGCTGCCGTCGATCGCGGTCTTCGCGGTGCGGAGGAAGTTCGTCACCGTGACGCCGGGAATCTCCACCGGGTACTGCATGGCCAGGAACAGGCCCGCGCGGGCGCGCTGGTCCACGGTCATCGTGGTGACCTCTTCGCCGTCGAGCAGGATCGAGCCACTGTCGACGGTGTATTTCGGGTGACCGGCGATCGTATAGGCGAGGGTGGACTTGCCGGACCCGTTCGGGCCCATGATGGCGTGGATCTCGCCCTCGTTGATGGTCAGGTTCACCCCGTGCAGGATCTGCTTGGTGCCCTGGTCGGTCCAGACGCTGACGTGCAGGTCGATGATCTGTAGAACTGACATGGAATTCTCTTTCGTTCTCCGGCGCGTACGCCGACAAGTTGGGTGGCCGATCGGCCGGTGCGGGACTGGGCCCGCGTCAGACGGCTACGGTGACGGCTGGGTCGATGTAGACCACGCCGTCGACCAGGTCGACCTGGTAGACCGGGACCGGCTCGTAGGCCGGGAGGTTGAGCGGCTTGCCGGTCTTCAGGGAGAACTTGGAGCCGTGGGCCCAGCATTCGACGGTGTCGCCCTCGACGAAACCTTCGGACAGGGAGATGTCGCCGTGGGTACAGGTGTCGCCGATGGCGAAGACGTCTCCGGCGGCGTCGCGGACGACAACGATGGGGACGCCATCGATTTCGACTTTGACTGCCTCGTTGACGCCGAGTTCGTCGAAGCCACAGATCTTGGTGGATGCCATGTCAGTTGTCCTTTGTTGCNGTCAGGTTCACCCCGTGCAGGATCTGCTTGGTGCCCTGGTCGGTCCAGACGCTGACGTGCAGGTCGATGATCTGTAGAACTGACATGGAATTCTCTTTCGTTCTCCGGCGTACGCCGGTGACTTCGCAGGTGAATGGGGGAGTGGCCGATTGGTCGACCTGGGGAGCCGGATATCCGGCGGCGGATGCTTAGCTCGGGTCGCTCATNTGCCTCGTTGACGCCGAGTTCGTCGAAGCCACAGATCTTGGTGGATGCCATGTCAGTTGTCCTTTGTTGCGGTGAGTTCTGCTTCGATGGCCGCCTGGAGGCGTTCTTCGAGCAGGGGGGAGCCGATTTGTTGCACGATCTCGCTGAGGAAGCCGCGTACGACGAGGCGCCGGGCCTCGTCTTCGCTGATGCCGCGGGACTGCAGGTAGAACAGCTGCTCGTCGTCGAAGCGGCCGGTCGCGCTCGCGTGCCCGGCCCCCTTGATGTCGCCGGTCTCGATCTCGAGGTTCGGGATCGAGTCTGCCCGGGTGCCTTCGGTGAGCACGAGGTTACGGTTCTGTTCGTAGCTGTCGGTCCCGGCCGCATCCCGCCCGATCAGGACGTCGCCGATCCACACGGTGCGGGCACCTTGACCCTGCAACGCACCCTTGTAGGTGACGCGGCTGCGACTGTTCGGCGCGACATGGTTCACGAATACCTGCTGCTCGAGGTGCTGGCCGGCGTCGGCGAAGTACAGGCCGAGCAGCTCCGTGTCCGAACCGATCCCGGCTAGACGCACCGACGGGTTCACCCGCACGATGCTGCCGCCCAGGCTCACCACGATGTGCTTCAACCGTGCGTCGCGGCCGATGGTGGCGAAGTGGTTCGTCAGGTGCACGGCCGTGTCGCCCCATTCCTGCAGACTGACCACGGTCAGGTTCGCGGACTCGCCCAGGATGATCTCGACGTTCTCGCTCAGCCGGGCCGCACCCGTGTTCTCCAGGATCAGGATGGCTTGGCTGAACGGCTTGGCCTCGATGATGGTGTGCGCGCCGCGCGCGCCGGAACCCAGGCCGGCACGGGTGACCGTGACCTCCTTGGCCTCCTCGCCGCTGATCGTGATCGCGAGAGCCTTCTCGAAACTCGACCACGCGTTCGCCGACGCGCGTTCCTCGGGCGCCCCGGCCGAACCGATCCGCGGGTCGGTGCGATCGACCCAGGCGACGCTGACCCCGGCGACGCGTGAAGACTCGACCGGGTACTCCGACCCGTCGAGCACACCCGCGGTCAGGTCGGTGAACTTCTTCACCGGCGATAGCTTCCAGACCGCTTCACGACCCGTGACGGGACCGAAGTCGGCCACGTTCACGCTCGCGAACCGGTCCGACCGGGTCTGCACCGGCACATAACCGAAACGGCCGTCCGAGTGCTCCTTGATGCCGTGCTGCTCCGCAGTAGGCATGGCATCCGTTGTGGATGCCGGGGTGGTTGGTGGGGAATTGAGTTGTGCAGAGACGGCGGACATTTAGCCGACGGATCCTTCCATGCCCATTTCAATGAGCTTGTTGAGTTCAAGGGCGTACTCCATCGGCAGCTCCCGGGCAATCGGCTCGATGAAGCCGCGCACGATCATGGCCATCGCCTCATCTTCGGGCATCCCCCGGCTCATCAAGTAGAACAGCTGCTCCTCGCTGACCCGCGACACCGTGGCCTCATGGCCCAACTGCACATCATCGACCCGGATATCGATCGATGGATACGTGTCCGAACGCGATTTCGTGTCCACCAGCAACGCGTCACAGCGCACCGTGTTCGCGGAGTGGTGCGCCGTGGCATCCACCCGCACCTCACCGCGGTAACCAGACCGGCCACCACCCCGGGCAATGGACTTCGACACGATCGAAGACTGCGTATACGGCGCCATGTGGATCATCTTCGCGCCCGCATCCTGATGCTGACCGGGACCCGCGAACGCCACCGACAGGGTCTCCCCCTTAGCGTGCTCACCCATCAGATAAATCGACGGGTACTTCATCGTGACCTTGGAACCGATATTGCCGTCGATCCACTCCATCGTGGCACCCTCCGCAGCCGTCGCACGCTTCGTGACCAGGTTGTAGACGTTCGTGGACCAGTTCTGGATAGTCGTGTAGCGAACGCGGGCATTCTTCTTCACAACAATCTCGACCACCGCAGAGTGCAGAGAATCGGACGAGTAGATCGGGGCCGTGCACCCCTCGATGTAGTGCACGTAGCTGCCCTCGTCGGCGATGATCAGGGTGCGCTCAAACTGCCCCATATTCTCCGTATTGATGCGGAAGTAGGCCTGCAGCGGGATCTCCACGTGCACACCCGGCGGCACATAAACGAAAGAGCCGCCCGACCACACCGAGGTGTTCAGCGCCGCGAACTTGTTGTCGCCGGAGGGAATGATCGTGCCGAAATACTCCTCGAAGAACTCCGGATGCTCCCTCAACGCCGTGTCGGTATCCATGAAGATGACACCCTGCGCAGCCAATTCTTCGTTGATCTGGTGATAGACCACCTCGGACTCATACTGGGCCGCGACGCCGGAGACAAGACGCTGACGCTCGGCCTCGGGAATGCCGAGCTTCTCATAGGTGCTCTTGATGTCCTCGGGCAGGTCGTCCCAAGTCTGGGCCTGCTTCTCCGTGGAACGCACGAAGTACTTGATGTTGTCGAAATCGATGCCCGACAGGTCAGCACCCCAAGTCGGCATCGGCTTGCGCTCAAACAACTCGAGGGCCTTGAGGCGACGCTGCAGCATCCACTCAGGCTCGCCCTTGAGATTGGAGATATCGGTCACCACCTCCGGCGAAATCCCGCGGCG